>CAYZHV010000289.1:0-4571 GCA_964478055.1 uncultured Spirochaetaceae bacterium
GGGGTCACTACACTTGAACACCATGAGCCCTGCACGGTATCTGCGGGCCGCCGCCACGGCGGCCCTTATCGCGGTCATCTCCGCCGCCTGCGCCACCACCGGTCCGGCGGAGCAGGCGTCGGGTTCCGGCGCCAGCGAGGAGGGAGCGCCCTCCACGACTCCCGCGGCGGTCAGCACTCCCTGGGGAGGGAACTTTCCGCAAGCCCCCGGGGAGCGGCTCTGGACGCCACGAATGGAGGGGGAGAACGTCGTCGCTCACCGAGGGGTGATGCTGCGCGCCGGCAACGGCTGGTACTTCTATCCGGGCGGTAACGAGGATCCTCTCTCACTTGTCTTACGCGCCCGAAGCGCCACTGGCGCCGCCGACGTGGCGGTGCACTTGCTGCCGGAAGAGGAGGGCTTCACCGAAGACGTGATGACCGAGGAATATGTGCGTCTTGCACTCAGACGAGTGTTGAGTGGAGAAGGGGCCGCCAACAGCGATCTCCTGAAGGTTGAAGGCGGGGCGCCCGGCGAGCTCGTCTTTCTCGCCCGGGAGCAAGGGAACCAGGAGGCGTCAATCGCGGTCCGGGCGGTTCCCTCATTCCGGGGGCTCTACATAATCGCCGCTACCGGAGATACCCCTCGAGACTATTCAGCGGCCAGCGGCGTAGCCGGGAGTTTTGAGCTCGTGAGCCCGGAGGTGAGCCTCCGAATACCGCAGGACGGGCCGGCGTTCTTCTCCCGATGGGAAGCGGCAGCGTGGCTAACCGACAGCCGCGAAGGGAGCCTTTTCTCCGTGCCCCGGCGAGAGCTTCTCCTGCTCAGCACGCCCTACATAGATTTGCCCGCCCTTCCTGAGGAGGGATCGCTAACCTACGTATCCCGGGGCGTTCTCACCGAGGTAGCCGTGGAGGGCCCGGTTTCCGCCGGGACCAATTCGGCAGTACAGATGATTCTGAATGAAGAAGGAACCAGGGCCTTGCTTGTGGGCCGGACCTTTGCCGGTATGGAACAGCAGGAGCGTCGAGAGGAGCTCGCGAAACTGGTGAGCACCTATATCGTCGACCGACAAACCGCCCTGGAGGCACTGCGATGAAGGTACTCGGTAACTGGTGCCCTTCCGAGAGCCGAAGGGCAGGCACGGCGATTATAGCGAGCTTGGCGTTGCTCTTTGTTCTCTTTCTGCCGACTCCGTCGATGGCGCAGGAGAGCGATTTCTCGGTGCGCGTGCAGCCCTTCGAGGCGGAGGGTTCCACCGACGTCGGCGCCCAGCTCGCCGCCACGGTAGAGCAGACCATTCGCCTCTCCCTGCGGCTCCTTCCGGAGATTACCGTGCTCGATCCGAGCTCCCGGGAGGATGAGACTGTGGAGCTCCGGGGACTGGTTCGAGCCGGCGGCAACGAGTATGAGATCCTTCTTTCTCTCCAGGACCGCCGCCTTCCCGGGGAAGTGCAGGAACTCTCGGTGGCCACCGACAGCGTTCTCGAAGTCTTTGATCTCGCTGACCAGCTGACAGAAGAAGCAGTCCGCCAGATCTCCCGACGGGACATCGCTTTCGGGGCCCTGGCACTCTCGCCGAACGGCCGGGGCAGCTACCAGGTCTCGATCGGAGGGGAGCGCTTTGCCGATTCACCTCGGAGCTTCAACCAACTGCCCGCGGGCACCTACGACATCACCATTGAGCAGGATCAGGGCGGGGAGCTCGTAACGCTTCTCCAGGAGGAAGTAACAATCGACTCCGGGGAGACCACCCGGGTCACCTTCGACCTCCCGGACCCGGCCGTGGTGGCCCGGGGTATTATCACCCGCTCCGAGGCTGAGTACATCGAGAACGTTCTCTACGAAACATCCACGCCTCTCTCTGCCGTCCTCGATCGGGCGGAGACGGCCGCAGCGGAAGCAGACCTCGCCGAGTTCTACGCTCCGCGTCTCGCTGCCTGGCGACCCAACTCCGAGCTCGCAGCCGGAGCCGGCGGCGGAACCCTTCTCCCCGCCCAGGGGGCCCGGGCGCGCCTTTCCAGCTATCTCGAGACCAGCCTCGGCACCGATCCTCAACCCACAGCCCCGATCAGGGAGGCAGTGGACGCCTTTGACGATCAAATGAGCGCCTGGATGGAGGAGTTGCGGGGACGGTAGCCCCCTACAACACGCTCCTATATACTAAGCCCCCGTGAAAGCCCAAGGTCTCATCAAGACTCCCGACCGCCTCTACGACGGCTACATCTTTGATCTGGACGGCACCATCTATCTCGGGGGCGAGCTCCTGCCCGGGGCACGCCGGCTGGTCCTCAAACTCAGAGAGCTCGGCAGGCGGGTCGTCTTTCTTTCCAACAATCCCACCAGGGACGTCAATCAGTACGCCGAAAAGCTCACCAACTTCGGCTTGCCCACTCCGCCGGAAGAGATCATCACCACCGTCTTCACCACCACCCAGTGGATTCTGCAGAACGCACCTGGCGCCGTGGTCTATCCCATTAGCGAAGAGCCTCTCATTCGGTCCCTCAAAGCGAACGGCATCGCCATTTCCGAGGACCCCACCAAGATCGACATCGTCATCGCAAGCTACGACCGTACCCTCACCTGGAAAAAGCTGCAGATCGCCTTCGAGGCGATCTGGTTCCACAAGCGCGCCCGCCTCATCGCCACCAATCCCGACCTCTTCTGCCCCTTTCCCGGAGGCCGGGGAGAAGTGGACGCCGGCGCGGTTATCGCCGCGCTCGAGCACGTCACCGGAACCAAGCTCGAGGTCAACTGCGGCAAACCGAGCCCCGTGATGCTCCGCACAATAATGAAGGCCATCGGCCTCAACGTGGACCAGTGCCTTACCACCGGCGACCGCCTCTACACCGAAATCAAGATGGGCATCCAATCCGGCATGGATACCGCCCTCGTTTTTACCGGGGAAACGAGCCCCGAGATCCTCGCGGACTACCCGGAAGAGGGCCGCCCCACCTACGTCCTCGACCGAATCGACCGCCTCATGCCGCCGGCGCTCTGGGAGGAGTTTGGCTGGGCCGCTGAGGTCCTCTGATCCCGGGCGCTACGCTCCCGGGGGGGCCCAGGGGGGGCCAGGCGTTCGGAGCCGTGCCCAGCCGTGCCCGGGCGCGCCAACCGTGCTCCCGCGCGCGGCCGTGCCAAGCCCTGCAGCGGGCGCGCAGCGAGTCATACTGATACACCAAAAATGAAAAACACCACCCATTAGGAACTGTGCAGTCCCAAGTGTGCAGCGTCTGCAACCCCAATTAGGCGGAATCCGAAGCAAATCCGGAGTTTGCCAGAAGTTTCGGCATCTTTGACCCCGCTTAGCTGAAGCGGCAGAACCATCCGCCCATGACCATCCAAGCATGAATGCAACAGCACTACTTGACCCAGACGATGATGAGTATCGCGACGCCGAGTCCCGGGACAACCCGAACTATGAGAACCTGAATTCCGAAAACGCGAATTACGAAAACCCGAGCCACGATAGCGAAACCTGCGATACCCAGAATCGCCGCCCGCCTAAGAAACCTCGTCGCTCGACTCATCGCCTTACTCATCGCCGAACCGTAACCGCCGTGGATCTCCGCAGGCGAACGTCGGAGATCATCGCTGCCCTCGAGCGGAATGAAGAGCTCTTGCTCTCCCACCGCGACCGTTGGGTCGGGATCATGACGCCAATTAACCTGGTAGAGGGCTTCGGGTTTCACCCTCAATTGCGTAGACACCGGTACTTTGGGTACGCCCGTCGTGCACCCAGGCTGCGGAGAAGGATTGAAGAGCGAACACCGGACGCCGCGACTCGCATGAAGCCGGATCCAGGAGACAAGCCAGGTGAAACACCCAGGGCCCAAGGACCGGAGGATGATCTCCTCGGCATCTTCAGTCCACCGGGCCAATGGCTGCACCGAAAAGACCCGAGTACCGCCCGGCAATATGGCGCGGATGCGGAAGACGGCGACCGAACGGAACCGGAACCCGACTGGGGTGACCGAGAGGGACCCGATCCGGACGCTCAAGACATTGCCGATGAATAATGGACCACTCCGGGAGAAGCGCCATATCCCCTGGCGCTGGGACCCACGGCAGTTTGTTCGATGGGGCCCCTTTGGTCACAAATGGCGACGAATGCTTCCTCATCCGAGGCGGCGACTTCTTTCTGCCTATCCGAAGCAACGGTGGCTGAACAATCCGAGTCGAGTTGTCGAGGTCGACGAAAGGGAAGCGCTCTTCGACTCCTGGCTGCTCCTCGCCCTCCGCCGCGGGGTGGAGTCCGCCGCTGCCGTCGCTGAACGAGCGAGCAGGCGGTGCATTTCCACGATCACCTATATGGACATGCTCGCAGCGGCCACCGCCATTCCCGAAGCGATGATTATCCGCAGCTTTATGCAACAGTGTCAGTTCGAGCTCCTTCCCATCACTGACCCCATTTCCCGCCGGGCGGCGCTCTACATGGAGTATTACGGCCTCAGCTACGGTCTGAGCCCGAGGAGTGCGCTCATAGCTGCCACCGCCTACGAGGAGGAACTCGTCCTTGTCAGCCGTCTGGAGGATTTTGCAGCTCCCGGAACTCGAAATCGTGCCATATCCTACCTCCGAGTAGCACACTC
>CAYZHV010000290.1:0-4569 GCA_964478055.1 uncultured Spirochaetaceae bacterium
CGGGACGTCATAGTCGCCCTTCTCCTGGAGGTAAACCGGGAGGTGGAGAAGTTCGAGGCGGAACAGCGGCGGCAAAGAGGGCCGGAAGAGCAGGGCGGGGTATCCCGGCAAACATTTACCACCCGCCCCTTCGACTTCGAGCACGCCGGCAAGCCCTCGACGGCGATAAAGCGACACATGAAGGAGCGAGAGTTTCCACCGAAGCTCATGCGACGGGTCGCCGTGGCAATGTATGAGCTCGAGATGAATCAGGTGGTTCACTCCTTTGGCGGCACCATTACCTTCTACTGCGATCAGGAGAAGATCGTAATCACCGCCGAGGACACGGGCCCGGGAATAGAAAACGTGGAAGACGCCCTGACCGAAGGGTTTTCAACCGCCACCGAGTGGGTACGTTCCCTCGGCTTCGGCGCCGGAATGGGTCTTCCCAACATCAGACGAGTCTCCGACGAGTTCGACCTGCAGTCCAACAAAGAGGGGACCAGGGCGACCTCGATCATATACAAGACAGAGGAGAACAGCTGTTCCTGATGAAAGCCAAAGAGATAGCAGAACGGCTCGAGCTCACGACGGTCCAGACCGCCGGAGCGGAGCGGGAGATCGTCACAGGGTACACGTCGGATCTCCTCAGCGATGTCATGGCGAACGCTGAGGAGGGGGCGCTCCTGATCACTATTCAAGGGCACAAGAATACTATCGCCGTCGCCTCCCTGGCGGGATGTCCAGCGATCATTATCTGCAACGATAGACCTATACCGGAAGAGATGGTCCAGGCGGCGGAGCAGGAGGAGATAGCCGTCTACTCCACCGGCAAGAACCAGTACACCGTTTCCGGAGAGCTCTACGCCCTCCTCGGCTAGTCGCCGACGATGACCATCCGGGCGGACTTGCACAACCACTCCTGCCTCAGTCCCTGTGGGGACCTCTACGCAAGTCCCCGGGCGGTGGCAAAGACCGCGGCGAACCGGGGCATCCAGCTCATGGCACTTACAGATCACAACAGCGCAAAGAACTGCCCCGCCTTTCGCGACGCTTGCGAACAGTTCGGCATTGTCCCCCTTTTCGGCCTGGAAGTGACAAGCCGGGAGGAGGTACATCTTCTCTCCCTCTTCGAAAACCTCGAGGAGGCCCTTGAGTTCGACGCCTGGGTCTATGAGCTCCTCCCGGCCATTCCGAACGATCCTGAGCGCTTTGGAGATCAGGTGGTGGTCAACGTGGACGAGGAGATCCTCCAGGAGGTGGAGAAGTTCCTTCTCCCGGGCATAGAAGCGAGCATCGACGAGATCGAAGCCGAGGTTCACCGCCGAGGAGGACTATTCATTCCCGCCCACATAGACCGAAGCGCCTACTCCATGGTGAGCCAACTCGGGTTTCTCCCGGAAGGCAACTACGACGCTGTAGAGATCACCAAATGGCCGCCGGAAGCAGAGGCGGAGCGCTATACCCTCATCTGCGACTCCGACGCGCACTACCTCGAGGATGTCGGAACACGCACCTTTAGCTTCGAGGCAGCGGCGCCCTCCTTCTGGAGCTTGGCCGAGGCGCTTAGAAGCGGCGAAACAAAACTCAGCATCGCTTAGCTGTTTCCTCCCAAAGAAGCTCTGCGTATATTGTTGCACGAATGGCTCAGGATAGTTACGCACATATTCTCGACCAGCTCGATCACGGAGTGGTTGTAGTCGACCAGAACCAGCGTATCGCGTACGCAAATAGAGCCGGTCGGCTCTTCACCTTTGCGCTCCTGGCAGCTCTTATGCTCTTGGCCGCGCCTCTGCTGGCGCAAGACCCCGGGGCCGGAGAGGCTGCCCTGAATCGGGCGAAAGATCTCATCTACAGCGAGTCAGGGAGTGAAGAAGAAATCGAATCCCTATTGCATTCCGCGGAATCCGCCTTTGGGGAGGTCGAAAACGACGCCCGCCGAAAGTACAGTCTCGGCAGGGTCTACCTGCTCCGGGGTACCTTTCGCAACTCCCAGGAAGAGAGCCGAGAAGCCGCGAACGCGTTAAAAGAAGCGATTTCCTTGGCTGAAGAGGCGCTGGACGCAGAAGAGTTTTCCGAGGGATATCGACTTCTCGCGGACGCTCACTCACAAATGATGATGGCCCGGGGCATACTCTATATGGCCCGGCACGGCGACACCGCCCGCTCCGCCGCTTTCACATCCCTGGAGCTCGATCCGGCCAATCCCAGGGCTCACATTAGCGTAGCCGGCTACTACCTCAACGCCCCGCCCATAGCAGGCGGAGATCCGGGCAAGGGGATCGAAATCCTTCAACGGGGAATCTCTCTGGAGAGCGCCGGTCGAAGTGAGCGGTTTCTGATGTACCTCTGGCTAGCGGAGGCGCATCAGGAGGCCGGTAGGAAAGCCCAGGCACGAGCGTATCTCGAGGAGGCGCGGGAGATCTTTCCCGGAAGCCCCCAGGTCTCGGAGCTCGCCGCCCGTATCAGCGGCTAGGAGGAACCGGCCGCTGGAATGCCCCCGCCTTGCTAGTGGGAGATGATCTCCCGGGGCTTGCTACCGTTCTGCGGTCCCACGATGCCGATCCGTTCCATCTCCTCCACGAGACGGGCAGCGCGGTTGTAACCGATCTTTAGCCGTCTCTGCAGGTAGGAGGCTGAGGCTTTGTTCGCGGAATGTACGATTTCGATCGCCTGCTCCAAGAGAGGGTCTTCGAGATCTTCCTGTCCGTAGGTCTCATCATCGTCGTCGACGAAAATCTCGTCATCGATGTACTCAGGCTCGCCGAGGGTCTTTACGTACTCCACGACCCGCTCCACCTCTTCCTCCGAGAGGTAGGCGCCCTGCATCCGGAAGGGAAAGGGATCCCAGGCGGAGGTAAAGAGCATATCTCCCCGCCCGAGAAGCTTTTCGGCCCCGATGGAGTCGATAATAATTCGAGAGTCTACCTTGCTCGCCACCATAAATGCGATCCGCGAGGGGATGTTCGCCTTGATGAGCCCGGTGATCACGTCGGTTGAGGGACGCTGGGTCGCCAGAACGATGTGAATACCCACCGCCCGGGACATCGCCGCCAACCGCGCCACCGTTGACTCGAGCTCCTTGCCGCTGGTTTGCATGAGGTCGGCGAACTCGTCTATCAGGACCACGATGTACGGAAGTCTCTCCGCCGCGAGATTGCGCTTCTTGATCTTCTCGTTATAGCTACTCACGTCTCGCACCTGCAGAGAGTCGAGGAGCGAGTAACGCCGCTCCATCTCGTAGAGACAGTACTGTAACGCCTGGAACGCCCGCTTCGGGTCGGTTATCACCGGCGTCAGGAGGTGGGGAATGTCATTGTAGAACTTGAGCTCTACGATCTTCGGATCGATGAGGATCATCTTGACCTCATCCGGACGGCGCCGGTAGAGAATGGAGCAGATAATCGAGTTGACGCAGACACTCTTACCGGAGCCCGTGGCACCGGCGATGAGCAAGTGAGGTGTCTTGGTAAGGTCGACGATCTGCGCGTCTCCCGGTATATCCTTGCCCAGGGCCACCGGGATCTGGTGCTTCGGAGAAGTGAACTCCGGCTCCATAATGAGCTCCGCGAAAGAGACGATGTTTCGCCGTCGGTTCGGGATCTCGATACCGACCGCGTGTTTTCCGGGAATCGGAGCGACGATTCGCACACTCGACGCGGCGAGGCGGAGGGCAATGTTGTCCGAGAGGTTGGTGATCTTTGCGAGCTTTACCCCCGGGGCCGGGAGGATCTCGAACATGGTAATGACCGGTCCTTTGCGAATCCCGGTGACCTCCGCCTGAATATTGAACTCTTCGAGAGTCACCCGGAGCACATCGGCGGCCCGGCGAGTCTCATCATCGAGCTCCCAGTAAGGGGTGTCATCGTAATTGTTGAGTAGCCCGTCAATGGGAACCTCGTAGGGACCGGTACGCCGCGGAGGCGTGGCCTTCACCGGCTCTTCATCCTCCTCCCCGGAGTCCCCCCCGGGGGCTTCCGTTTCCCCCAAGCGGCCCTCCTCAGGGGGCGTCGCCTCCCGTATCCGTCCCCCGGAGAATACGAAGGTGGTGCCTTCAATATCCGCTTCGAGATCCTCCTCCAGGTAACTCTCGTCCTCATCCTCTTCGGAGAAGACTTCTACATCATCGATGTCTATTTCCTCGATCTCGAACTCCGGCGACTCCTCGTACCCCTCTTCCTCCAGAGACTCTTCTAGTAGGTCTTCGGCATCTTCTTCGTCGTAGCGACCGAGGCGTACTCTGAGCTCTTCCACTGAGAGAGGACCACCGGAGTCGACGGGAGTGGCTGTGAACACCTCGAGTGCTTCACCCCCTGGCTCCCGGGACCGCTCGCCTCGCATATCCTCGAGAAGACCCCCGACCACGGGCTCTTCCGTCTCGTTACCTCTCTCCTCGGCTTCTGCGCGCTCCTCCGGCGGAGAGCCGCTCTCCCCGAAAAGCAGGCGCCGATGAAACCGGACAAGGAGCACCCCTTCCACCGCCAGCAGGAGGGCGGTAAAGCCGAGGGCGCCCCGGACCGAGAGTGCCCCGGTGAGAGCGCGAATGATCGGAGCGCTCTCCGCAGGGGTGTGGTTGTAGAGCCTGAGCAG
>CAYZHV010000291.1:0-4569 GCA_964478055.1 uncultured Spirochaetaceae bacterium
CAAGATCCAGGGCATGCGGGGAAACCTCAACCCCATGGAGCGGAAGGTCGCCGACTTTGTCTTGGAGCAGCCTAGAGAGGCTGTGCGGCTCACGATCGATGAGCTCGCAAATCGGGTAGAGACGAGCTACGCTACGGTTACTCGGTTTTGCAAGCGAGTAGGATACGGCGGCTACAAGGAGTTTCGAAGCGCCCTGGTACGGGAGGTCCTCGGAGAGAGTGCCGGTACCGGCTGGCATGCGGAGGAGCCGATCGAGCCGGGGGCGACGCTTGCCCAGGTGTGCGACGCGGTTTTCGCATTCTCCGACCGGGTTCTCAAAGACAGCTACGAGATGCTCGACTACGAGACGATCGATGCGGCGGTGCGTGCTTTTCTCGCGGCGGGAAAGATCCTCTTCTTGGGCGTGGGAACCTCCGGTATTAGCGCCCGGTACGCCTACTCCAAGTTCTTTCGTCTCGGGCTTCCCTGTCAGATCGAGCTCGACTCGGTGATGAGCAAGATGCAGTGCTCTCTTTTAGAGGCGGGAGATGTGCTCTTTGCCATATCCTCCTCGGGCAGATCGAGAGAGATCCTCGAGAACGTGGATGTCGCCAAGGCGCGAGGCGCCACGGTCATTTCCTTGAGCGATTTTGCAGAGACACCCTTGAGCACAAGTGCCCAGATCACCCTCTTTACGACGCCGCGAAACGCGAACCTCTACAAAGAGATAGAAATGCCCCTCCTGATCCCTCAGATCGCCATCATTGACTCTCTCTACTCCTGCTTGGGAACCCGGGACGACGCCTTCGGGTCGATACACGCCCGAACTAAGAAAGCGGCTGACCAGTCGAAGCTGTAAGACCAGGACGAAGCAAAAACTACTCCTAGGGTTCTCCATGCTGACCTGATACTGAACTCGTCACCGGCAACGATAATTTATTTTCTTGCTGACACCTCTTTTACGTGATATTATTACTCCACTTACACTTCACTATGAAAGAGGACACCCTATGAAACGAAAGTACTCTGTCTTTCTGGCAAACGTCGGTACCGCCTATGACCGCTTCTGCATGGAGTACTCGCCTCCCTTTTCCAACAGCGAGCTCCTTGATCGGGCGGCCTCCATCGACCTCCTGAGCGGTGTTGATCTGGTGGCCACACCGGGGCTCTTAAAGGAGATGGACGCCCTGCGGGCAGGGGTGAAGAAGACCGGTCTCACGGTGGTGAGCATTGCCCTGGACATCTTTACCCAGGCGAAGTGGAAACAGGGCTCTTTCTCCTCTCAGGATAAGAAGGTACGAGAAGCGGCGATGGACCACGCTCGGGAGGTGATGGAGCTCACCAAGAGTTTCGGCAGCGACCTTCTGACCATTTGGCCCGGACAGGACGGCTACGACTACCTCTTTCAGGCGAACTACCTCGAGGAGCGCACTCACTTTCAGAACTGCGTCACCCAGCTCGCCAAGGAGTATCCGGACATGAGGATCTGTCTCGAGTACAAGATCAAAGAGCCGCGAACCCATAGCTACATCGGCACCGTTGGGACGGCGCTGCTCATGGCGAACGCCACGGGCAAGGAGAACGTCGGCGTCGCCCTCGACTACGGCCACGCTCTCTACGGCTACGAGAATCCGGCGGAAACGGTTGCGATCCTGAAGATGTACGGCGACAAGCTCTTCCATGTCCACATGAACGACAACTACCGGTACTGGGACGACGACCTGATCACCGGCTCCGTGCGAACCCTGGAATACCTGGAGTTCTTCTACTGGTTGCGAAAGACCAGCTACGGGGGCTGGATCACCATCGACCAGTTCCCCTATCGCGAGGACGGCAGGGACGCCTGCAACGAGAGCGCCGAGTGGATGGATTTCTTCGAGTCCCTCCTGGACAACTTCGATAGCAGGAAGATAGACGAGGTGATCCGGAAGAAGGACGCGGTGAGCGCCTCCAAGCTCATGAGGGAGATGCTGAAAGCGGGGCACAGTTAATGCCGAAACTCTACCTCGCGATCGACAACTGCTTTGCGGCGAAACGGTGGACCCGTCCCATAGAGTGGGCCCGGAAGGTGCGAGAGCTCGGACTCACTTACATCGAGGCAAGCGCGGACACCGAGAACGACCCGCTCTACGGCGGCGCGGCGTACCAGGAACGGTGGCTCGACAAGGTGGAAGCGGCGTGCAGGGAGACCGGGGCGCGGGTGGCTAACCTCTACTCCGGCCACGGCACCTACTCCACCCTCGGCCTGGGGCACACCGAGGAGGATGTGGCGGAGCGGCTCTTGGAGAAGTGGCTCAAGCCACAAGTGCGGGCGGCGGCGCGCCTCGGGGCGGGCCTGGGATTCTTTGCCCACGCCTTTTCAATTCCTACTCTTAAGGACCCGGAGATCTACAGAGGCGCCCGGGACCGACTGGTCTCCCGACTGGCGGAACTCGCCCGGTATGCTAGGGCCATACTTTCGGCGCCCATCGGTGTGGAGCAGATGTACGCTCCTCATCAGATTCCCTGGACCCTCGAGGGCACCCGGGAGCTCCTCTCGGATATTCTCACCGCCGCCGGTGCGCCGATGTACACCAACATCGATGTAGGGCATCAGAGCGGACAGCGTCGCTTTCTCCGGCCCACCTTTGAGAGCTTCGAGAAGAGCGTTGCCCTTCTACGGGAGGGTTCCGAGGAACGGTTGCCCTGGCTCGGGGTGGAGAAGGCGTACGACCTGGCTGAGGAGGTAGCCTCCGGCCGAGAGAGGATCGAAACCGCCTGGGAGAAGGTTGATGCCCTGGCGGCGGAGCGGGCCTACCTCTTTGCAGATCCCGAGGACGGAGAGCCCTACCGGTGGCTGAAGGCCTTTGGCCCCTATTCTCCCATTATTCACCTCCAGCAAACCGACGGCGAGAGCTCCCCCCACGCCCCCTTTACCCGGGAGTGGAACGCCAAGGGGATTATCACCGGTGAGGCTGTTCTTACCGCCCTCGCTCGCGGGTACGAGAAGCCGTCGATGTCGGAGGCACTTCCACCGGTGGAGGAGATCTATCTCACTATCGAGGTGTTTCTCTCCACGGCGAGCAATCCCTTCTCTTCTCTCCGGGATCTTCGCCGAACCGTGGAGTACTGGAGGCGGTTCGTCCCGGAGGACGGAATCGATCTGCATGAGGCGCTGAGTCGCCTCGCAAAGGAAGCGATCTATGGATAATGCACCGAACATGGAGTACCGAGATAAGATAGAGGAGCTTGCCGCCGCCTCGAGGAGGCTCGGAGAGCTCGGCTACGTCACCTCCCACGGTGGCAACCTCTCCTACCGGGTGGCGGAGGATCGGGTGCTGATAACCCCGACCAAGGTGGTTAAGCGAACCCTCACGCCCGAGGACATCTGCATCACCGACATGGATGGGGATCTCGTCTGGGCGAAGGAGGGACGTAAGCCCACCGGGGAGACGCCGATGCATCTGCGGATTTACCGGAAGCGCCCGGACGTGGCGAGCGTGGTCCACGCCCATCCGCCGATTCTCACCGGCTTTTCCATATCCGGTTCCGCGCACCTCCTCAACAAGCCGCTTCTTCCGGAGCCGGTGGTGGAGGCGGGACCGGTGGTGCTGGTTGACTACGCCGAGCCGATTTCCGAGGAGTTGGCGGATAAGTTCGACCAAGTACTCCACCGCTCCAACGCCTTTCTCATGAAAAACCACGGCATGACCGTCTGCAGTTGGGAGGGGGTGAGCCGCGCCTTGGACGTTCTGGAAATGCTCGAAATGGAGGCGTACTCCGTCTGGGTCGCCCAGACCCTCGGGAGCGTTGACTCGATCCCGGAGGATGAGGTCGAAAAGATGGAGCGCACCCTGAAGACCCGCTCCTTACCGATCCCCGGGGACCCGAGACAGATGAAGCGGCTGGTCGATCAGTACCGATAGCCGCGAAGGGCTGAGACCGCCAGGAGGTACCAGCCCACATGGGGTATCCACTGCTCGCTCCACCGCCACCGGTGGAACGGGTCAGTTCCCCAGGGTTCGGGAAGAAAGGCGATATCCCCTTCGTCCTCCACACCGGCGGTGATACCGTTGCAAATGCCTCCGGGTGTGTTGGGAAAGGCCGCCTCGTACTCCGGATTGTTCCGCCCGACCCCGTCGAGCATGCTCATGTCGAAAGGGTTGAGCCCGAGAATCCAGTTGAGCTGATCCGTGGCGTAACCGAGGAGTCGCTCCGCCGTCGCCGCCGGCCCCGAGACTCCCTCCGCCCTCACGGCCGTACGCACGGTCGCCGCGGCAAGGGAGGCGATTCGGGCGTTCTCCCCCTGCCACCAGTACCCCGACTCGTTCTCGTGGGGAATGAAGAAGGCGGTGCGCTTCGGCCCACCGGGCTCGGCTACATGTTGCCGGGCGTAGCCGAAGGGGTTGTTCACCCCGCCGGTTACGGCAAGCTCCCCCTCCACGGCATCCGCCGCCGTTACGACCGCCGCCTCCCGCCGCGAGGAGTCTCCGGCCGCCGCTTCGCACTCGGCGTAGCGCAGAAGGGCGAGCACCGGCAGCCCCGCCTCGGCGGCGTGGTAGTAGGGCCTCGCCCCCGATCCCGCCCGCCAGAAGCACCGCCCCTCCTCGT
>CAYZHV010000292.1:0-4534 GCA_964478055.1 uncultured Spirochaetaceae bacterium
TTCAGGTGAGCGGCCAGTTTTGATCGATGAATGGCAGCGCGTACCGGCGGTTTGGGACGCCGTTCGCCGGGCAGTAGATCGAGGCGTCGGACCCGGTAGCTTTCTGCTCACGGGCTCCGCGACTCCAGCAGCTTCACCCACCCACTCCGGCGCCGGAAGGATCGTGTCAGTCCGAATGCGACCGATGACTATAAGCGAGAGAGGAGTCGAAACGCCTCTTGTGACCGTCTCGAGTTTACTTAGCGGAAGGCGTAATGAATTCTCCGGATCGACGAACATAACGCTGACGGACTATGTCCGGGAGATCGTTTGTTCCGGATATCCTGGTATCAGGGTGTTGTCGGGACGAGCTCTGCGACGACAGTTGGACGGTTATGCGGCCAGGATTATCGATACCGATTTTGAAGAACAGGGCCACCCAGTTCGTCGACCGGAGATTCTCTCGGCCTGGATTACGGCGTACGCGGCGGCCACAGCGACGACGGCCTCCTTTGAGACTATCAGAGATGCCGCGACAGGCGGGCAGGGAGAGAAACCCGCGAAGACGACAACGCAGCCGTATCGGGATGTACTACAAAAGCTGTGGATTCTTGATCCAGTTCTTCCGTGGTTACCCTCTCGAAACATGCTGAGGCGGCTTGGCCAATCACCTAAGCACCATCTGGCCGATCCGGCGCTGGCAGTGCGTGCCCTGGGTTTGGAGGAGGAAGCTTTGCTGACCGGCAACGAACCGGCCTCCCGGGTGCCGAAAGACGGGACGCTTCTCGGCAACCTTTTCGAGTCTCTTGTTTCGCTGTGCGTCCGGGTTTATGCACGGGCATCGGAGGCACATCTTCGTCATTTTAGGCTGCACGGCGGGCGTCGAGAAATAGACCTCATTATAGAGCGCAGCGACCGAAAGGTTGTTGCCATGGAAGTAAAGCTGAGCGGTACTGTCCATGATGGGGACGTGGACAACTTGCTCTGGTTGCGAGAGCAGATAGGAGGGGATCTGCTGGATGCTATTGTGGTGAATACGGGACCATACGCCTATCGTCGACCGGATGGGATCGGCGTTGTTCCCGCCTCGCTTCTCGGTGCGTGATTCTCAGAGTTGGCTGTAGCGTTCTTGGGTTCCCAGGAATCTCACTTCCATCCTCGCAGGAATATGCCATACTTGGAGTGAGCAGTTCACCTGCTGGAAGCGATTCCGGCCTCACGAGGAGTCCCTATGTTGGATATGAGTCCCTTTGAAATCCTGATGCTGGTCTGTTTTGGTTCGGCCTGGCCCTTTTCGATTTACAAGTCCTGGACAACACGACGGGTCGGTTCGAAGAGCCTGATCTTCCTGTTCGCCCTGTTCATTGGGTATGTGGCGGGAGTGTTGCACAAGATCTTCTTTCTCTATGACTTTGTGATCATTCTCTACGCCCTCAACGGAACGATGGTCGCCATAGACATCGTGTTATACTTCCGAAACCGCTATCTCGAGGTAAAAGAGAGTGTACAGGGGGGCGGAGCATGACCATTTACTACGCATCTAAGTACGGAGCCGTCTCCGACGCAGCGGAGAAGATCAACGAGTACCTCGGCGGTAGGGCCGATCTCATCGACCTGGGCCGGCAGGGCATGCCGAAACATATGGACTCTCGCGGGCCCGTCCTCGTGGGAGGCTCGATCTACGCCGGTACGGTTATGCGGCCGGTGCGGGAGTTCTGCGAGCGACACCTGCAGGATCTATTGAGCGTGAAGACCGGGCTTTTTATCTCCTGCCTCTACCGGGACGAAGAGGGTAAGCGACAACTGGAGACTGCCTTTCCTCCGGAGCTGCGGGCCCACGCCTTTAACGGCTGGATTATCGGCGGCCGCCTGGAGATAGAGAAGCTCAGCTTCTTTCACAAACTGATCATCACCAAGATGGTCAAGCAGAATGAGGATATCGACACCATCGATGACAGGCTGCTCCGGGAGATCGCCGAGGCGATGGCCTGGGAGGCGGATGTCTCGAAATAGCCGGAGGGTCACTCCATCATCGTCTCGCGGTAAGCCGTGAGTACCGCCTTAACCCCTTCGCCGATGGCGACGAGGATCTGCTCGATACCGACGGTGGTTACGTCCCCTGCGGCGAAGATGCTCGGGTGAGAGCTTCGACAGTGGGCGTCGACACTGATACGGCCGGAGGAGTCCAGGGTTACGAGCTCCCGGACGATCTCGCTGTTTGGCTGTACATCCCGTTCGAGAAAGAAGGCGTCGGCGCTGACAATCTTGGCGGGCTTGTCCATGTGCTGTACTCGCACCTGCTCGCAGAACTGGTCTCCCTCGAAGGCGTCCACGTGGTAACCATTCAGGATTGAAACGTTCTCCTGCTTCTCGATCACCCCGAAGTGTTTCTTCGAGTAGCTGCTCTGGGGCTCCAGGAGCAAGGTGACGTGCTCCGCCTGAAGGCTCATCTCCAGGGCGGACCGGAGCACCCGATCGGAGTTTCCCGCGAGAAAGACGGACCGATCGTGGAGGGCGTGACTGTAACTGATCGAGGAGTAACCCAAGCCCCGGCCGAGGAGCTCCTTTTCTCCCGGGACGTTGTACCGGGAGACTCGGGTTCCCGTGGCGACGAGGATCTTTCGGCACTCCAGGACCTCCTCCTCGTTGGAGGCGCCGGGAATGACGTGGAGCGCCACGCCTTGCTCGAGGGGCCGAACCCTGACAACACGACCGAGGCGGTAGAGGTGATCGAGGTACTCCAGAGTTCCCCGGAAACTGGCAACCTGCTCTTTCGCCCGGATAACGTGGTACTCCTGAATCTCCGGAAAGCGCACGTCGTAGTTCGCCTTACCCCCGAGCTCCTCGCTTACAACGATCGCGTCGAGTCCCTTTCTAAGGGCGTAGTTTGCCGCGGCCAGTCCCGCGGGACCGGCGCCAATTATGCCGAGATCATACATCGTCGCTCACCTCCGGTGGCTCGGGGATGAAGTTCTCTTCCATCATTCGTTTAGTAAGCGCCTGGGATCGCGTGATTATGGTCTGAGCCGACTGAAAGAGCTCCTCGTAGCTGATCGGGTTCCGGGCGATCCCTTCCTTGGCGGCCTGGGTGCCCACGGCGGCGGCGACTTTTGGGAAGACGCCACTCTCCTCCATGGTGGGGACGATGTGTCCCGGGCCATAGGTTTTGTGCTCCTTGGCGTAGGAGGCGATCGCTTCGGCGGCGGCAAAGCACATCTCGTCAGTAATCGTCGTCGCCCGACTATCTATGGCTCCCCGAAAGATGCCGGGAAAGCAGAGGGAGTTGTTTACCTGGTTGGGGAAGTCGCTGCGGCCGGTAGCAACCACCCCGGCCCCGGCCTCTTCAGCTTCCCAGGGCCAGATCTCCGGCACGGGGTTGGCGCAGGCAAAGACGATTGGATCCTTGGCCATGGCACCGATCCACTGAGGAAGAATCGTCCCCGGGCCAGGCTTGGAGAGAGAGATTACCACGTCGGCCCCATCCAGGGCCTCGGCAATACCACCCTCTCTGCCCTCGGCGTTGGTCAACTCGCAGAGCTGCCACTTCTCGTAGTACTCGTTCTTTCGTTTTTCCAGGTCCCTCCGGTGAGTGCCGAGGATTCCCTTGGAGTCGAGAACCAGGGCTCGCCCCGGGTCACCACCCCGACCGAAAACGAGTCGAGCTGTCGCGACATTCGCGGCTCCGGCGCCGACGAAGACGATTCGCGCGGTTTCGATGGAACGGCCGGTAAGCTCTAGGGCGTTTAAGAGCCCCGCCAGAGTTACCGTGGCCGTACCCTGCTGGTCGTCGTGCCAGACCGGGATGGACGCCTTCTTGCGCAAGGTCTCGAGAATACGAAAGCACTTGGGCTGGGCGATGTCCTCGAGGTTGATGCCGCCAAAACTCGGCTGCAGGAGCAGGACCGTGCGAATGATCTCGTCCGGGTCCTTCGTGTCGAGCATAATCGGCACGCTGTCGACCCCGCCGAGGTACTTGTAGAGAAGCGCCTTGCCCTCCATCACCGGATACCCCGCCTCGGGCCCGATATCCCCGAGCCCGAGAACACGGCTCCCGTCGGACACCACGGCAACCGTGTTCCACCGATTCGTGTAGCTGAAGCTCAGCTCCGGGTCCGCGTGAATCGCCTTGCACGGTTCCGCCACCCCCGGGGAGTACCAGACCGAAAAGTCTTCCATGGACCGCACCGCACACTTCGGCACGGTCTCCATCTTGCCGCGATAGAAACGATGATACTCCTCGGCGATTCTGCCCGCCTTGCCCGCGGCTTTCAGCTTCTCAGCGTCACTCATTTGTCGCCTCCGAGCCCGGGGTTGTCTGTACTCGAGCCGGGTGTCCCGGGCCCGTGGCTCTCACCTCCCGTGCCTGATCCGCCGGGCCCATGGCTACCACTACTCGAGGCCGAACTTCCGGGCCCGTGGCTACCACTACTCGAGCCGGGTGTACTGGGCCCGTGGTTACCACTACTCGAGGCCGAACTTCCGGGCCCGTGGCTCGCACCCCCCGAGCCCGAACTTCCGGGCCCGTGGCTCGCACCCCCCGAGCCCGGCTCTCCGG
>CAYZHV010000293.1:0-4497 GCA_964478055.1 uncultured Spirochaetaceae bacterium
TTACCGCGGCCCGAGGGGCGATCCGGGAGTTTCTGGACTCCATCGACAATCCCCTCGACCGGGTTGGCCTCGCTTCCTTTAACACCTACTACCGCAGGCACCAGGAGCCCACTCAGTCCACCGAGGCGGTCGAAAACGCTCTGGGAGAGATCGAGGAGCCCGGGCAGGACGAGGCGTTCACGGAGCTCTACCGCGCCATATCCCTGGCGGCGGAGGATCTTGCCGAGGTCCCCGGCCGGACAGTTCTCGTGGTACTTTCGGATGGTGAGAACTATCCCTTCGCCACCTACCGTGAGGCGCCCCATCCGACCTATGAGCAGGACGTGGTCGAAGCGGAAGCGGCTCTGGAGTCGCTCCAGCGAGAGGGGATCGGCGCCTTCGCGGTAAACTTTGCCACCACCGGGGACCCGCAGCTCGTGGACATCGTCAATGAGAGCGGGGGTCTTCTCTACGACGCCGAGAGCGGTGAAGAGCTCGCCGGAGTCTACGAGGACATTCGTCGAAGGGTCCTCGACGAGTACCGCATAACCTACCGCCCGAGCCTGGCGCCGGGAGAACGTCGATACGTTAGGGTACGGTTTACTCCAAATACAGGTGGGGTAGCCGAGACCACCCGTGTCTACATTACCAGCACCATCTTCGGTGTTCCGGCGGAGGACTTCGGATGGCTCTATCTCATTCCGCTCCTGGGTGCGATTCTTGCAGCCCTACTTCTCGGACTCCTTCGGTTCAGAAACAGCCGCACCGACCCGAACCTCGAGGTTCTCGATCCCCGGGGCAAGGCGACACAGGTACTTGGATTGACCTCGCAGAAGACTGTTATCGGGTCCAGCAACAGCGCGGATCTCACTGTTGCCGAATCGCCGGATATGCGGGAGCAGCACGCAACGATCGTCCACGACGAGAAGAAGGGTACCTACACCGTGGTAAGTGACACCCCGATAAAGGTGAACAACCAGAAGACAACGAACCGGGAGCTTACCCCCGGAGACGTGGTACAGTTACCCGGGGCGACTATCGTCTTTGACGAGCCCGAGAAGAAGGAGTAGGGAAGGGGCCGTACCTTTGGGCTCCGGAAGAGCGTGGAGTACCTCTTACTGCGTATCGCCGACATCGGGTTACTCGCCTTTCACGGAGGGCTAACGCTTTTCAACCTATTCGGTTGGGCCTGGCGTAAGACCCGACCGGCGAACCTTATTACGCTGTTGCTGACCGGAGGTTCCTGGTTCATTCTCGGGCTCTGGTATGGCCTCGGATACTGTCCCCTCACCGACTGGCACTGGGACGTGCTCAGACTTCTCGGTGAGCCGACGCCACCGCGGAGCTACATAACCTACGTCCTCCAGCGCCTCCTCGGTCTCTCAGTCAGCGGCCCGGCGGTGGAGCAGTGGACCGGCATTCTCTTCTTTATCGCCCTCCTCCTCTCAGTCGGGCTCAATCTGCGGGACCGGCTAAAAGGGCACCGCCAATAACCTCTCTTCCTTCCATTTATTGATTAGTAAGCTTCTCAGGTTTGATATCGAGGCGGTACCGCAGTAGGTTCAAAATATAAGGAGGTTTGATGTTACGCCGAATCGGCGTGGTCTCGCTCTTTCTGTCGGCTTTCATGCTGACGGGCGTTACTGCGTTCTCACAGACAAACGATGTTATTGACCGAATGCTCGACGCTGAGCAGGCGAGTCGGAACGACGCTCTTTACCTGGTGGCTATTGTATCCGAGAGCGTCTTTCCGGAGGCTAAGCCCCAGGAGGCCCTCGATGCCGTGGACTGGAGCGCCTACGGAATTGCCCCCTCGGACAGTGGATCCATCACTTTTGGAGAGCTCTCCTACCTGCTCATGGAAACCATGGAGGTGAAGGGGGGTCTCTTCTATTCCCTGTTTCCCGGACCCAGATACGCGGCTCGGGAGTTTCGCTACCTCGACATTCCCGCCCGCCGGTACTACAGCGGCAGCACCCTCAGCGGGACGGAGGTACTAAGGCTCACCCAGAGGGCGGCAGAGCGCCTGGGAGGTGACCGATGAGACAACGATGGATGAAGCAATTTCTTCTCTCTGCGGCGGTGTCCCTTCTCATTGCCAGCCCGCTTGTTGCGCTGGAGTTCGACGGAGTTGAGTTCGGGGGGACCGCTGAATCCGAGACGACCGCCTCGGACGCACCCGATCAGGATGACCTGGAGCATTCGGACAAGCTCTTTCTCTATCTGCGAGGCGGAGACCCGGAGCGCTTGGACCTTCTGATCCGGGGAAGCTACGAGTTCAACCTGGACGAGGCGTACCAATTCGACCTCGCCGCTCTTAGAGCAGCCGGTACCGTTCCTCTGGGAGAACCGGTGTCTGGAGCCCTTTCTTATCGGGCCGGGAGATTCTCCCTCTCTGACGCGCCGCGGATTCTTCTCTCTCAGCGAGTGGACGGCGCCGCGGCCAGCCTGGAGCTTCCAAACGCTCAGTTTCGGATCGCCGGAGGATACACAGGGCTTCTCTTTCCGGACCCTGCGGGACTCTACGTAACCGCCACGGACTTAGGTGAGTATGAGGAAGATGACGATCTCTTTGCCCCAGGCAAGGTAATCGGCCTCGCTTCCGCCGGCTTTCCGGAGGTTTTGGGCAGGCAGTCGCTCCGTCTAGTCGGGGTCGCGCAACTCGACACCCGGGGCGGACTCGACGACGGAGAAGAGTCCCTTTCAACCTATTATCCGGCCCTCGTACTGGATGGCCCGATTTCCAGAAGCGTCTTCTACACAGTTGGCGTAGCAGGCGGTTTTGGCAAGCTCCAGAGAAAGAGCGCGGGAACCACGGATAGCTCGACCCTTCTATCGGGAATGGGGACGCTCACTATTCAGTACCTCCCCTGGAGCCTGAACTGGTTCAACGCTCAGATAGGTGTTGTCGGCGCCACGGGGGATGAGAACGTCGACTCCTATCTCGGTAGAGATTCCGGAGAGAGCCTCAACCAGTTTGTGCCGCTCCGAAGCTTCGGCGTCGGTGAGGTCCTTTCGCCGGATCTCTCGAACCTCGTTGTACCGCGCCTGGAATTGGAGGTTAAGCCCTTCGCCAGTGCCGGTATCGAGGTCCTGCGAAACATCGGCATCTCCCTCGGCGGATACGGGTATTTTCGGCCCACCGCCGGAGCCACCTCGGTCTCTCCGGGGACGCCTGATTCAGATACCGCCTATATCGGGTCCGAGACGGACCTCAGGGTCTCCTTTCGTCCCACGTCGGATGTGGGACTCTCAGTCTACGGCGGACTCTTTTTCCCGAACACCGCCTCGGAGGCGCCTTTGGGAAGTGATGCCGACACCGCCTGGGAGGCCGGTGCGCAACTCTCGGTCTCGTTCTAAAAGGAGGCAATATGCAAACACGAAATAGAAACACCCGGCGATTGGTCTATCAACTGGCCGTCGTTGTTACCATTTTCCTGCTTCTGGCCACGCCGGTAGCAGCACAAACAGTCGTTGAGGAAGCGGAGGGCAAGGTTGAGTATCGCTCTGCCGAAGGCTGGGTCCCCGCGAACCCTGGGGACGAGCTAGGGCTCGGAACCACTCTTTCCACCGGCTTCGGCGCTTCAGCGGTCCTCAGTGTGGGAGCTTCTACCCTCCGAGTCGATCAGCTCACACGGATGACCGTGGAAGAGCCCATCGAGAGCAGCGACTCCGTAGAAACCGAAGTCGCCCTGGACGTGGGACGCGTAGAGGCGGAGGTACGAACCGCCGAAGCGCGGCAGCAGAGTCGCTTTACGGTCAAGAGCCCCGTGGCCACCGCCGCAGTGCGCGGAACCAACTTCAGCTTTGACGGCGTGGACCTTCAGGTAACTCAGGACGGCCCGGTGGTTCTTCAGAATCAGTACGGACGGAGCACTACCGTCGCTTCGGGCCAGGAGGCACGGGGATCATCCTACGAGCCACCCCGCCCTCCTCGCGAGACGAGGGAGTCTCAGGGACAGGTGGTCACCGACACGGAGCCGTCCGACACTACCGACGGCGGGGGTGCAGGCGAGGACTCAGGCCTGGACACCGGCGCGGATTACACCACCACTCCCGAGGTCGGCACCGTCATCATAGAGGTGGGCCTCTAAAGGAGAAGAGAACAGCATGAAACCAACAACAATAAAACCATACAAGAAACAGTTACCGATCCTAATCGCCGTTGCTGCGATGCTCCTCCTATCAGGCTGCGGAAACATGGTAGGAGGCACCAGCACCGAGGTCGGTCGCGGGGCGATTTCCCCGACGGTCACCAGTTCCGTCGTTTCGACCTCGGATATCGACAGCTTTAGTGTCACTGTCTCCGGAGCCGATATCGAAAGCTCCACACAGAGCTTTTCCGGCGGCACCACTACCCTGGAGCTCGAGGTACCCCCCGGCGAACGCACCTTTACCGTTGCCGGCACCATCACCGATCCGGAGAGCTTTGTCACCGAGGTCACCGGCCAAACGACCGCCGAGGTCACCGCCGGCGAAACCACCCGGGTATCGATCGATCTCAATGAGATAACGGAC
>CAYZHV010000294.1:0-4489 GCA_964478055.1 uncultured Spirochaetaceae bacterium
GCCGGAAGCGAAAATCGCCCTGTTTCGCTCCCTCTTCCGCGGCCGCGACGACGTCTACGCTCGCCGCTTCGAAAGCCGTCGCACCGGCAAGGCGGGTTATCAGCCGGCGTGCGTTCACGAGTGGACGCGAGGTCTTTGTGCGAAACCGAAGGTGAAGTGCCCGGAATGCCCCCATCGGCGATTTCCACCCCTCAATGACGAGGTGGTGCGTTGGCACTTGACGGGCCGCGACGATGCCGGCCGCGATTTCGTTCTGGGCCTATATCCGATGCTTCAGGACGAAACCTGTTTCCTGGTGGCCATCGACTTCGACAAGGGCCACTGGCAGGACGATGTCGCCGCCGTGCTCGATACGTGTCGTCGCCTGAAGGTCTCGGCGGCCGTGGAACGCTCGCGGTCGGGAGGCGGCGGGCATGTATGGATTTTCTTCGAGGAAGCGGTGCCCGCCGCGCTGGCACGCCGGCTCGGCGCGCACGTGCTCACCGAGACGATGGAACGCCGGCCGGAGTTGGGTTTCGATTCCTACGACCGGTTCTTCCCCAGCCAGGACACCTTGCCGCAAGGCGGCTTCGGAAACCTGATTGCCCTGCCGCTGCAACACAAACCACGTGAACTGGGGAACAGCGTCTTCCTAGACGCCGACTTCGTTCCCTATCCCGACCAGTGGGAGTTTCTTTCGAGCGTCACGAAAGTCGTCCCGCCGGCCGTTGAGGCGATCGTTCAAGCGGCCGAGCGACGTGGGCGCATCATCGGGGTCCGCATGATGCTTCCCGATGCCGACGAAGCCGAGCCTTGGGCCGCACCGCCGTCGCGACGCGGGGCGCCCCCCGCCGTCACCGGCCCGCTGCCCGAACGTCTTGACATGGTCCTCGGCGATCAAATCTACATCGCGAAGGAGGCCTTGCCGCCGGCGCTTCGCAACCGGCTTGTGCGACTTGCGGCGTTCCAGAACCCGGAGTTCTACAGGGCACAGGCCATGCGGCTGCCGACGTACGGCAAGCCTCGCATCATTGCGTGCGCCGAGGACTACCCACTGCATATCGGCCTGCCCCGAGGATGCCTCGACGACGTGCAGTCGCTGCTGGCAGAGGTGAACGTGGAGTCGGCCCTGCGCGATGAGCGATTCAGCGGCAGGCCCTTGAGCGTCGAGTTTCAGGGCGAATTGCTGCCGGAACAGGCGGCGGCCGCACACGCGATGCTTGCCCACGAAACGGGGGTACTCGCCGCAACCACCGCGTTCGGGAAGACGGTGGTCGCGGCGTGGCTCATTGCACAACGCCGGACCAACACACTGGTGTTGGTCCATCGGCGGCAGTTGCTGGAGCAATGGGTGCAGCGTTTGTCGATGTTTCTGGGACTGCCCGAGAAGGCCATTGGCCGCATTGGCGGGGGCCGGAACCGACCGACCGGTTCGCTCGACGTGGCCGTCATTCAGAGCCTGGTATGCAAGGGGGAGGTGAAAGACTGCGTCGCCGACTACGGCCATGTGGTGGTCGACGAGTGCCACCACGTGTCGGCCCGCAGCTTTGAACTGGCGATTCGCCGAGCAAAGGCCCGGTTTGTGCTGGGCTTGTCGGCCACGGTCGTACGCAAGGACGGCCAACACCCGATCATTCTGATGCAGTGCGGGCCCGTTCGGTACTGCGTGGATGCCAAGGCGCAGGCCGCCGCACGCCCGTTCGAGCATGCGGTCGTCGTCCGCCCGACGGCTTTCCACGCTTCGGCGGACCCCAACCCCGACGTCCGCATCCAGTTCCAGTCGCTGTACCGCGAACTCATCGCCGATTCGGACCGCAACGAGACCATTTGCCGCGACGTAATCGAGGCGGTTCGAGAGGGGCGGTCGCCACTTGTGTTGACGGAACGGAACGAGCACCTGGACGAACTGAGTGCCCGGCTGTCGGCCGCCGTTCGGCACGTCGTCGTGTTACGCGGCGGAATGCGTAGGAAAGACGCCCAAGCCGCTGCTGCTCACTTGGCAGACATTCCCGACCAAGAGGACCGCGTGTTGCTTGCTACGGGGCGGTACATCGGCGAGGGTTTCGACGATGCGCGGCTCGATACGTTGTTCCTCACGCTGCCCGTGTCGTGGCGAGGCACGATCGCGCAGTATGTCGGTCGCCTGCACCGGCTGCATCATCTCAAGCGCGAGGTTCGCGTGATCGATTACGCCGACTTGAACGTCCCGATGCTCGCCCGAATGTTCGAGCGCCGCTGCCGTGGCTACGAAGCGGTCGGCTACACGATCCTGCTGCCGGCCAGCGCCGTGCCCGATTGGCCCGCCGACGTGCCGTTGCCGGTGGATCCGTGTTGGAAAAGCAAACACACAGCGACCGTGCGCCGGCTGGTGCGCGACGGTGTTGACGCGCCCCTGGCAAACCTTTTCGTTCACGCGGCGAGGCCGGTGCCCCTCGACGCCGAAGGCGCTGCCCGGGCACGGAGCGACAGCGAGGCGTTTCTCTTCCACCGGCTCGAGTCGCTGCCGGAAACGGCCGGGCGATTCGTCCTGAACGCCGTGTTGCCCATCCCATTCGACGGCGCCGGGCAGATGGAGGTTGACCTGCTGTGCGCCGATGCCCGCATCGCCATCGAGTTGGACGGGCCGCAGCATCTGGCTTCCCTGGACGCCTACCGCCGCGACCGGCACAAGGACTTGCTGCTGCAAGAGCACGGCTACCTCGTGCTTCGGTTTCTTGCCGAAGATGTTAGCAAAGCGCTTGACGCGGTGCTCGACGCCATCCTCCGATCGATGGTGCGCAGAGGGGCAAAGAGGTGAGCGGTGGCCGGGCCCTGTGTCGGTGCTGCCGGAATACCTGCGCCGCGGAGTCGGCAGAGGCCTGCCGCATGGGGACCGCGTGCATTGCGGCGGGCGTTCAAAATGGGTAAAATACGGGCATGAACTGACCGGTAGTCCACCCGCCGCAGGAGCCCCCGTTATGCCCCGCCTCATTGCCCTGCTCGCCGCGATCCTTGTCGCGATATCTGCCGGCAACGCGCAAGCCGTCGACCTGATTGCCAACGGTAGCTTCGCGGCGACCAGCGAGGGAGAGTTCGTCCACTGGACCGGCCCGGCAGGCAGAGTGCGGGTGCAAGACGCGTCGGTCCTTTCCGGCGAGCAGTCGGCCGAGATCGTCCGGCCGCACGCCGCGAACGTCTATCAGGTGCCGGCCAAGGCGGTTTCCAGCTTCGTCTTTCAGATGGACTTCGCCGTGTTCAACGCCGCGGCCGGCGGCGATCGGACCATGAACGTGGTCCTGTATTGCGGCCCCGGGGCGCACCGTATCGCTGTCAACATGCGGGTGGACGGCGGCAGCCGGCTCCAGGCACACGACGGCAGCGCGTGGCGGAATATCGGAAAGCTGACGGCCAAGACCACAACCGATACGGGCGAGCAGAGCGTCTGGGACGGCGAGAATCCGGTGGTGAATCGGCTGAAGTTGGTCGGCCACCTGGCGGCGAACACCCCGTACTACGATGTGACGCTCAACGGCGTCACGGTCAAGCACGTGCGGTACTTTCAGCAACCGTTGCCGGCCGGGGCGACCGTGGGCCGCGTTCAGTTGCAGGCGCTCAATGCTCCCAGCAACTGGCTGGCCGACAACGTATCGCTCACTCCCGGCCCGACGCCGGAGGAGATACCTTCGCCTAATTTGCTGGCAGGCTTCCTCCAAGGTCCGATGGCCGGCGTCGAGGAGATCGTCTATGCCGAGCGGGTGACGGAGTTCGACCACTATTACGCCACGTTCGGGTTCCTTTCGTCGACCGTGCCGGAGTATCCGCCGCATTGCGGCATCGAAGGCGAGCAACTCGCGCCGCGCTTCGGCGACGGCGGCCGCCTGGTCCGCTACAACCTGCGCACCGGCGAGCGAACGGTGTTGCTCAACGATCCGACCGGCGGCGTGCGCGACCCGCAGGTGCATTACGACGGGCAGACGATCGTCTTCTCGTACCGACGCGGCGGGCAACCGTATTACCATCTTTACGAAATCCGGGCCGACGGCTCCGGCCTGAAGCAGCTTACCGACGGGCCGTACGACGACATCGAGCCGACCTGCCTGCCCGATGGCGGCATCATTTTCGGCTCCAGCCGCTGCAACCGGTTCGTGAGTTGCTGGCGCACTCCGGTGGCCGTGCTGTACCGGTGCGAGGCCGACGGCGGCAACATCCGCCGGCTATCGACCAACGCCGAACACGACAACACGCCCTGCGTGCTGCCCGACGGCCGCGTGCTGTTCACCCGGTGGGAATATGTCGACCGCAGCCAGTTCGAGTACCACCATCTTTGGACGATCAACCCCGACGGCACCGGGCAGATGACGTATTACGGCAATCAGTTGCCCGGCACGGCCATGCTCGACGCGAAGCCCATTCCCGATACGAACCGGGTGGTGGCGTCGTTCTCGCCGGGGCACGGCCGGCCGGGGCACATGGGGCACATTACCATCGTCGATCCGTCGAAGGGACCCGACGCCCCGGCCTCCGCCCGCCG
>CAYZHV010000295.1:0-2810 GCA_964478055.1 uncultured Spirochaetaceae bacterium
CGGGCGCGGCTTCTCTTCGAGAATGAGCAGGCTCGCCTCGAGGGCGCCTGGAAGGACATCCCGGACTTCGGTAGTGTCCTTTCACTCTCTCTTACGAATGTCGCGGAGGAGTCGATACGAGTTACGCGGCTATTGTTTCCCGCCCAGGGTGGTGTCGGGAGCTATGCCCGGGGAATTCGGCAGAAGGACGTCTGCTTTCTGCGAAACGGCTATCAGAGCTGGTCAACGGTCCGAAGCTACACGCCCAAGGACAAGCCCCTGCGACCCTGGCTGCAGCTGGTAAGTCTTGCCAACAGCAACCTTGCGAACCTCCCCTCGAACATACCCGGGATCTTCAGCAGCGAGATGTACACGGTGATTACCAACCGCGGGACCGATGACGCCTTTCTGGTGGGGCAGGGCCCACCATTCAACCAGTTCTTCTACATTCGGCTCAACCTCTACAAGAAGGAGAGCCAGGAGAGCTACTTCGAGCTAACCTACGACTTTGGCCGGCAGATGATCATGCCCGGGGAGACCGTGCAGCTCGGGGCGATTCACATCGCCCGGGGGAGCACTCACGAGCTCGTCCATCGGTACTTTCGGGAGATCCGGGACTCCGGAGTTCCGCGATTGCGGGAGGAGAACGTCCGGGGTTGGTGTAGCTGGTACTACTACTACACGAAGATCACGCCGGGGATAATCGAGAAAAACATCGAGGCCCTCCGTCGCGCCCGGGACGAGGAGGGCGCTCGGATTGACTTTGTCCAGATTGATGACGGTTACCAGCGGGCCGTCGGCGACTGGCTCGAGCTGACGCCGCAGTTCGAAGGAGAGATGCGACGGCTCTCGGATGCGATTCGGGAGGCTGGGTTCCGGCCGGGGCTCTGGATCGCGCCCTTTGTGGCTGCTCGCAAATCGAGGCTTCTCACAATCCACCCTGAGTACGCACTCCGAGATGAGCACGGAAAGAGAATCGTCGCCGGTTTCAACTTCTTCTGGCCCGGCAAGTACTACTACGGCCTCGACATTACAAACCCGCGGTTCGAGGAGCACATCCGCAAGGTGATTCGAACCGTCGTGGGAGAGTGGGGCTTTCCCTATCTGAAGTGTGACTTCCTCTTTGGTGGCTGTCTCCGGGGTGGAACGCATCACGATCTCTCACTCTCGCGCGCGGCGGTGCTCCGGCGCGGTATGGAGATACTCCGGGAGGAGGCGGAAGCAAACACCGAGGAAGACGTCTTTCTCGTCGGCTGCGGTATGCCGCTCAGTACGGGCATCGGGACCGTGGACGCCATGCGGGTGGGGCCGGACACCGGGGGCTACTGGATCGAGAAGAAAGGGAAGCTTCTGCGTACCGGCGCCATGGTGGGGGTTCGTAACTCATTGCGCAACAGCGTCGTCCGGGGCGCCATGCATCAGGCGCTCTGGCTCAACGACCCCGACTGCCTGATGCTCAGAACCGATGGGACCAAGCTCTCGGCCGCCCAGCGACGGACGCAGATAAACGGAATCGCCCTCACCGGCGGGCTTCTTCTCTACTCCGATGATTTCTCCGAGCTCGATCAAGGGATCTTGAGCGAAATCAGGGTGATACAGGATATCAGCGACCGGTGCTTCTCCGGCAGACTCATCCCCCTGGATATGATGGCCCGGGAACTGCCCCACATTATCTACAACAGCGCCGGCTATCTCGGTCTTTTCAACATGCAGAACCGGGAGAGCCGAGTCTCTATTGACGCCCGGCACCTCTTAGAAGAAGCGAAAGCCGTCGCCACGATGTGGGGCATGTCCACGCCCGGGAGCGTCCGTTTTCGAGAGGTCTGGAGCGGCCAGCAGTTGAACCTTGCCGGGGAACGCGTCGAGGTGGGCCCCCTCGGGCCATACGAGTCTCTCCTTTTCGAGGCGGTCTACTGACGGCCGTTGCGGCGGGAAGCCGAGCCGTATAGGATGTCCTATGCAACCGGACTGCTATATCGAAAACGATCAAGACTTCAGATCCTGGGTACAGAAGATCCCCGCCGAACAGTACGCCGTGGCGGTGGACCTGGAGGCGGAGTTCAATCTCCACATTTACGGCGAGCACTTCTGCCTTCTCCAGGTCTACGACGGCACCAACGCCGTCGCCATCGATCCTCAGGCGGTCTCAATCGGGCTTATCAAGGAGTTTCTCGAGAACCGAAACCTCCTCAAGATAACCTACGACTCCGCCAGCGACCGACTGCTCCTCTACAAGAATCACGGCATTCTCATGAACACGATTCTGGATCTACGTCCGGCGGTGGAGTTGCTGGAGCTCCAGAAACAGGGACTCGGCTCGGTTCTCGAGGAGGTCCTGGAGATACCCCCGGCCCGGGAGAAGCAGCGGTTCCAGCAGTACGACTGGACCAGGCGTCCCATCAACTCTGATGCTCTCGCCTACGCTATCGACGATGTGGTACATCTCTATAGACTCCGGGACGAGCTCCTTAACCGAGTCCGGGCAGCGGACCTCATGGATCGCTACCTGGTGGAGAACTTTCGGGTTCAGGCAACCGAACCCGCGACCGACCGAAAACCGGGAATGCTCCGGGGAGGCCGGTTCAAGCGGCTCAAACCGAGACAAAAAGAGCTTCTCGAGAGGCTCCACGCCGCCCGGGAAGCGGTCGCCGCGGAGGTGAACCTCCCGCCCAACTCCGTCTACCCCAACAAGGCGCTCTTCGCCCTTGTTACCGAGGGCCTCGCTCCTGGGGAGGTGCGGCCACCAAAAAACGTTCCCCGGGACGCCTTTGAGGGGTTGGTGGAGGAGTTCGAGAGGTTGATACAGGAGCACCGATGAAGTCCGTCGTTAT
>CAYZHV010000295.1:2820-4485 GCA_964478055.1 uncultured Spirochaetaceae bacterium
GAGGTTGGTTCAGGAGCGGGGCTGACTACCAGGCCAACCATCCTCCGTCGACACCGAGCATCTGTCCGGTAACGTACTTGCTCGCGTCACTGGCTAGAAAGACGACAACTCCTTTCAGATCGTCCTCACTTCCCACCCTCCCAAGCGGAGTGCGCTGTTCTATTCTTCTCAGAACGTCGCCCTGAAAGAGGTGTCGGTTCTGATCGGTTATGAAGGTCGCGGGAAGGATCGCGTTTACGGTTATGCCGTGCCGCCCCAAGGATGAGGCGAGGTCCCGGGTCAGGTTGCACACAGCGCCCTTGCTTGCGGCGTACCCATGAAGGGTGAAATCCGAGTCCAGGTCTTCGACGTAGAGACTTCTGTCAATGCCGTTGGCGCCGTAAATCGATGAGATGTTGATAACTCTCCCGGAGCCCTTCTTGATCATGAAGGGAGCAATAGCGGCGGTGCATCTGAAAATGCCGGTGACGTTCACTTCGAGGATGTTCCGGAAGGTGTCGACGCTCTCTTGGGAAAGCTCGAGGGGAGTGTTGAGGGAGATGCCTGCTGAGTTGACCAAGATGTCCACATCCGAAACCTGCGTCGAAAGTTCCTTCTTGAAGGTCTCCACCGATTCCAGGCTCGTCACATCGAGTTGAAGCGCCAGGGAACTGACCCCGAAGCGATCCGCAAGCTCCCGAGCGGTCTGTTCGCCCCGGGAAACGTCCCTATTCGCGATAACGACATTGCAGCCTTTCTCAGCGAGGCCCTCTGCCATCTGCTTGCCGAGACCAATGCTTCCACCAGTTACAACCGCAGTTCGTCCTTGGATATTGAAGAGCTCATCCACTGTCATAGAGACCCCCGAAAAACGTGATTAGAGAGTTCCGGCAGACGGTGCCAGCGTTTCGTCTCCAATAATGATGACATCCTCGAGACAATCCGCAAGCGGAATCCCAATCCGCGCAACTTTTTTCACGACTCAGCTATTTCGGATGTTCAAGCGGAAAGTTAGGGCCCTGGAATTGCCAACAGGCGACAGCTGATTTACCGTAGTGGCTACTATCATTCACCATATTCAGACGGATACCTTCCAAGGGGGGCGTCGAGATGAGTCTCTTAGGGTTAGATGTGGGGACGTCCGGCTGCAAGGCCGCAGTGTACTCGTTATCGGGGACTCGGATTTCCCTATCCTACCAGGAGTACGCTCTGGTCCACTCGAGACCAGGCTGGAGCGAGTTGACGCATGACCACGTTCGTCAGGCGGTACGGCGGGTCCTCAAAGAAGCCAACGCGAAGGCTCTGGATGACCCGGTAGAGTCTTTGAGCATCTCCTCTCAGGGTGAGGCTGTGGCTCCGGTGGATAGTCGCGGAGAGCCCCTCAACAATTTCGTTGTTACCTTTGACAGCAGAGCGGTAGAGGAGGCGGAACTCCTCGAGAGAAGAATAGGCAGGATGCGACTCTTCGAGCTCACGGGGATGCCCTCTTCCTCGATCTACTCCATTTGCAAGATTCTCTGGTTCAAGCACCAGCGACCGGACATTTTCGAGAAGATCTGGAAGTTCTTCTGCGTCGGCGATTTCGTGGCGTACGAGCTTACTGGAACTGTAGCGATTGACCGATCCTTGGCGGCGCGAACAATGGCCCTGGGTCTACCTGGTGGCTCCTGGTGCACGGAAGTGCTC
>CAYZHV010000296.1:0-4482 GCA_964478055.1 uncultured Spirochaetaceae bacterium
ACGGCGACCTCTACGACAACGAGGTATTCGCGGATACCTGGAGCGAGCTTGGCTGGTATGTTGGATTCACCCTGGACGTGAAGATCATCGCACCCCTCTGGATCGAAATGGGTACGGCGATCAGTCACAAAGCGTACGGGTACCACTTCATTTCGAGCTCCATCGACGCCGAGTTCATCGAGGAGGTGACATACCTTCAGTTTCCGCTTCTGCTCAAACTGCGGTTCCTCGGCAACCTGGGGAATGGTGTGGTCAGCGTGGGCGTCGCTCCGGACATTGCCGTCGGCACCGGCGGTGAGTATGACGATCTGAGCAGCGGCGCCACCGGCGACCTCGAGGAGGAGTACTTCGAGGACTATCTCAACGAGTTCAATGTCTCTCTCTATGCCACCGGCGGCTATGAGTTCGTCCTCGGACCACAAGTGCTTCTGGGCATCGAGATGGTGGTGGACTACCATCTTCAGAACGACTTCGACTGGGGTGTAGACGAGGAGACGCGGTTCCTCTTTGTGGGCGGAGGAGCGTACCTTCGCGGATACTTCTAGCGCGAATCGCTGCCTACTCCGTCAGGAGTAGCTCATCGATGCCGAAGGCGTCCATCAGCTCCGCGAACTGACTATCGCCCATGAGGCGATCAAACTCCTGCCGAGCCCACTCCATGTCTATCCGCTGCTGCAGACTTCGGGCGAGGCGCTCCTGTGCTTCCGGTGTCATGGTCATTACCGTTGCACCGACCCTGCGGAGCTCCTCGATGATTGATGCCAGACGGTACTGTTCCCTAAGCTGATTCTGGTCATCCGGGGAAGCGGTCATACTCAGAGTCTGCTCGATCTCCTCTCGTCGCCGAGGCTCCATCCCTCTGGTTTCCAGGGGCCGTTGAGGGGATTCGGCGAGCTCGTCCACTCCAACTGAGAGTTCTCTGCCCGCTTCAACAACGGTCTCTTCACCCCCCTCTGGTGTTATTCCGACGCTTCCCTCCAGGACCGCCAGTGTGAGATCCCCTTCCGGTTCGAGCTGAACGAAGAGGTCCGTTCCCCGAACACCGAGGACCGCCGAGTTCGTCCGAAGGGTGAAGCGGGCGTCTCCCTCGATGACCTTGTTAACCTTGGCCCGGAGGCTACCGGCAGTCAGCTGCAACTCCGTGCCTTCTCCCGTTCCTCCCGGGAGGCTTCGCAATTCGAACTGGGTCTCCTCCGAAACCCGAACAACGCTTCGGTCCCGCAGCAGTAGCTCCGTTGCCGAGCTCCGACCGGTGCGCACGGAGCTCCGGGCGTAGAGGTCTTCTCCGAGTTCAGGCACGAAGCTCTCTGCCTCGAAGAGCACCTGCACTTCGTTTTCGAGATAGCTCACCACTGCCGCAGGCTCCGGGGTTTCGCTGCTGTCTTCCGGGGTGGTCACCGCCTCCAGTAGCCGCTCGAAGTCGGCGGTGAGTCCCTCCTCCGACAGGGCGTCCCCCAGCCCGGGAAGAACGTGATTCAGGAGGGGAGCGCTGTTAGAGAGGAACGTCATCGCCGTGGCAGAGTCAACGTGCACAAAGAGATCCAAGCCTCCCGGGACGACAGCAACGCCGCTGACTCGTGCCACCGGTGGAAGGCTCTTGTTCAGCAGGTCGAGAGGAATGGCGAAGGAGTTGTCGGCCAATTGAACCGGAGAGTCCCGGAGAAGCCCCCGGGATGCGGCTCGTCCATAGGCGGCGACAAGAAACGACGGGGGCAGGGGAAGGCGCCCGAGGCGGAGTCGATTCGGTGTCAGCAAAAGGGCCTCCTCCGAGCTCGCCACATCAAAACCTATGGAGGCGGTCGTCTGCACTCGCCCGACCGGAAGCCCTCCGGGCAAGAGAGCCCGAAAGGCAAAATTTCCCTTGAGCCTGCCGGACTCGGCAATGGCCTCGAATCCGAGAACCGTCAAGGAACCCCCGGAATTTGTTGCCCCCTCCAGGAGGGCTGCGGCGCCGAGACGAGAAAGCTCCTCTTCGCTTATACGAAGGCGACTTGCCCCCTCTACCGTGGACAGGAGCGCTGTTGCTTCACTCTGAAGAGTTCCCAGCTCTTGCGGTAGCGCTATCGAGCCAATCTTACCGGAGACCGCGAGGGCAATTCCGATAAGAACCAATCCCAGGAGTGCCGGCAGACCAATCAGGACCAGCCGGCCCAACCGGCGGACCAGCCGCCGAGGAGAACGGTTCCCTTCAGCCATACTGTTAATTATAGAGCGATTTGTTCTATAATGGTAGTAAGCATCAGGACGTTACTCCTTGGCAAAAATCCGTATTCCAGGGGGATAGCTATGAAGTCGGATTGCTTTTGTCCGTCCAACTATCTTTTCCGACATGGGTTCATTACACTCATCATGCTGCTCATGGTTTTGCCCACCGTGAGTTCACAGGAAAGCGGCTCGGTTCTCGTCTTCGTACGACATGGAAAAACCACCCATCTCGATGTCGCTCTCAGAGAGCTGGATCTAATTGTTGAGACCCTTGAAGCGGCGGGCTACTCCGCAGTTACTGCGACCATCGATGGAGAGGGTGTATCCAGTGATTCCTATTCTTTCTCCCCGGACCGCTCACTTGCTGAGGTTGACCTTCTGGAGTTTAGCGGGCTTGTTTTCCCCTGCTTCCTCCGGGGGGAGACATACACCAGGTGGCGGGCCACGGACGAAGAGGAGTCACTAGCCAGAAGTGCCGCGGAGTTAGGGCTGCCTATAGCCGCCCAGCACGGCGCCTCCATCATCCTCTGCGAGGCAGGCTTGCTTGAAGGCCGAAGCTTCAACGCCTGGATCGACGATCGATTCTTCGACTATGACTGCTACGCCGCCGGTAGTTACACAGGCGAAGGCCCCGTTAGTGACAGCGGCATTATCACTTCCGGCTACTGTGAGTACGCAGTGGAGCATCACGGTGGGGAGAGCCATACTGAGGAGCTGATGCGACTATTTGTTACCGCTCTGACCGGTACGCCCTCCCCCTAGAAGCCTCTCGACCAGGATAGAGAGGCGTGGCGGGTCGATAGAACTTGACCGGTCTCGCAGGGAGGGCTAGTCTATCAGTTGGAGTGATTTGAGGGATGGTTGAGGAACAAGTTGTAACGCCTCTCGAGAAGGGGGATAGCGCCGTCGTCTTTGACGACCGAGCGGACCTTCTCAAGAACATTAAGCTCATTATTCGCATTCGCTTTTTTGTCTCTCCTTCGATCTTCCTGCTGATCTTTCTGGCAGGAGCTGCCGGTTTCACCCAGCAGAGCGCCTTCAGTCAGGACCAGTTAGTCGTAAACGGTTTCAATGTCGCCGGAATCCTGGTTCTCAACCTTACCTACACTTTGCTGCTCCGTCGGCTCGACGACTTGCGACCCCTGGCGCTCCTGCAGCTACTCATAGACATCTTTCACTTTACCGTTACCGTCTATAAGACCGGAGGCATTACCAGCCCCTTTCCCTTTCTCTATTTCTTCGTGGTCTTCTCAGCCTCCATGCTCGTCTCGAGCCGGAGCGCCTACCTCGCGGCGGCGGTCTCCGCGCTCTTCTACGGCGGGGTGCTCATCATGACCCGGTTCGGCCTGCTTCCGAGTCAGGAGTTCTTTAGCCCCTTCGCCGGCCTCGCTCTCAACGACTCCTACACGATTCTCACCGCAGGGTTCACGGTGATCTCACTTTTCGCCTTTGCGGCGTTGTCGAGTTATCTCACCGGGTTACTGCACAACCGGGAAAAACGGCTTCGCCGATCCAACGAGGTTCTGGCCAGCAAGCACGCCTCCATGCTCCTGCTCTATCGCACCACCGAGGCGATTAACGCCTTCGGTTCGGTGCGGGAGGTGGTGGATCAGATTCTTTCCGGCCTTATGGACCACATGAAGCTAGATCGAGCCATTCTCTACCTGAAGAAGGGAGAAGAGCTGGAGCTCTACATGATCAAGCGGCAGTCAGGGACCCCGAAGGATATGGCGGTTACCATCCCCTTGAGAGAAGACGCGGGTCTCACCGCCCGGGCGGCGATCCGGCGAGAGGCGTACAACATAACGAACCCCGAGGAGAGCCCCTACATCAACCGGGAGCTCGCCAAGCAGATCGGCCTCAATCCCTTTGCCGTAGCACCCATGGTGGTCCGGGATCGCCTCGTGGGCGTGATCGGCATCGACCGGAGCCAGCACAACGGCGCCATCGGCGCCGACGAGTTCCGGCTCCTCCAGATCTTTGCCAACCAGGCAGCCATCGCTCTGGACAGTCTGAACCGCGAGGGGGCTGGGGTGTAGGCCCTGGGCGAGCCTCCCCGGCCAGGAGCGCGGCTTGGAGCCGCGGCGCTATAACGATTGAGATGCAACAGGTCTCGGAAAGCGCGGTTTGACACCACTCGGGTCACAACCATACCTTCGTCATGACAGAAAACCTGACTTTGAAGCTAAACTTTTTAGCTGCAGGCGGCCGCAACGCCGCGAGACGCAGCGGTCGCCGTCGAACGGAACCGGAGGTATCCGTGATGAGAGCGACCAA
>CAYZHV010000297.1:0-4465 GCA_964478055.1 uncultured Spirochaetaceae bacterium
CTGGCCACCGGCCGCAAAAAAAACCGCCGATGAGATTCGGCGGTTTATGGAGAGAAGGTAGAGGTTTCGCACCGAGCCCAGGAGCTCAGCCCTCAGCAAGCATCTCATTCATCGCCGCGGCGGCCTTTCGGCCTTCCCCCATGGCGAGGATAACCGTGGCGGCGCCGAGGACGATGTCACCCCCGGCGAAGACGTTGGGAATCGAGGTGCGGCCGTTCTCGTCGGTGACGATCCGTCCCTTCTTGTCGACTTCGAGCTCCGGGGTCGACTTGCCGAGAAGCGGATTGGAGTCGTTGCCAATGGCTACGATTACGGTGTCCAACTCGATGGTACTCTCGCTGCCGGGAATCACCACCGGCCTTCGGCGGCCACTGTCGTCGGGTTCTCCGAGCTCGTAGTCGAGGACCTCCACCGCCCGAACACGGTCGTTCTCATCCCCGAGAATCCGCTTGGCGTTCTGGAGAAAATGAAACCGCACACCCTCTTCTTCGGCGTGCTCCACTTCCTCAACTCGGGCGGGCATTTCGGTCCGGGTTCTACGATAGATGACGTTGACCTCCTCGGCTCCGAGACGGAGAGCGGTACGTGCAGCGTCCATGGCGACGTTGCCGCCACCGAAGACCGCGACCCTGCCAACGTCATAGATCGGCGTGTCCGCGTGAGACTGGTCGTACGCCTTCATCAAGTTCGAGCGGGTTAGAAACTCGTTGGCGGAAAAGACCCCCACAAGATTTTCGCCTTCGATGTTCATGAATCTCGGCAGCCCCGCGCCAACTCCGACAAATGCGGCGTCGTAGCCGTCCTTTTCGAGTAGGTCCTTGAGCTTTCGGGTCTGTCCGACGAGAAAGTTCGTTCTGATTTCCACCCCCATGGCCTCGAGGGTGCGGATCTCCTGCTCCACGATCTCCTTGGGAAGCCGGAACTCCGGTATACCGTATACGAGAACGCCCCCCGCTTTGTGAAACGCCTCGAAGAGCGTAACGGTGTGGCCGGCCCTCCGGAGATCCGCCGCGGCAGTTATGCTCGCCGGGCCTCCTCCGATGACCGCTACCTTCTTGCCCGTGTCCGGCGGAAGCTGCGGCAGGGACTCATTGGTGCGGTAGCGGCCACGGTCGGCGACGTACCGTTCCAGGCGACCGATGGAAACCGCTTTGCCGACGTCCTTGAGGGACTTGCCGACGGTGCAGAAGAGCTGACACTGACTCTCCTGGGGACAAACGCGCCCGCAAATCGCCGGAAGGAGACTCGTTTCCTTAATGGTTGCCAGGGATGCGTCGTAATCCCTTTCGGCGATCTCGCGAATGAATCGGGGTATGTCGATTTCAACGGGGCACCCCTTGATACAGGGCGCGGTGGGGCACTGAAGGCAGCGACTAGCTTCCAGTAGCGCCTGCTCTTCGGAATAACCAAGGGCTACCTCGTTCATATTGTGGCACCGCTCAGCGGGATCCTGGGAGGGCATCTCCTGCAGAGGAATTGCAAGGCGCTCCTTGGGCTTGAGTTTGCTCCCCTCCACTCTTGCCCAATCTTCCAGGGCCGTTTGCTGAAGCACTTCAGGTTCTATATAGCTCATAGCTTTTCTCCCGTGGCCATGCACGCGTTGAGTTTCTTCTCTTCCTGCCCCTTGTAGGCGCCAAGTCGGCGGATCATATTGTCGAAATCTACCAGGTGACCGTCGAACTCAGGACCGTCCACGCAGACAAACTTCGTTTCACCGCCAACACTCACTCGGCAGCCCCCGCACATACCGGTTCCGTCTACCATGATGGTGTTGAGGGAGACCACAGTCGGGACCTCGAAGGGGCGCGTCGTCTCCGCGGCGAACTTCATCATGATCGGAGGACCGATCGCTACGGCAAGATCCGGCTTCGCCTCGGCCGCACAGAGTTCTTTCAGCGGCTCCGTGACCAGCGCCTTGCGACCGTAGCTTCCATCATCGGTACAAATGATGAGCTCGTCCGCAAGGGCGGTCATCTCTTCTTCCATGATGACCAGCTCTTTGGTTCGTGCTCCCATAATGACGGTCAGACGATTGCCCGCCGATTTGAGAGCTTGCACAATGGGGTGGAGTGGAGCGACGCCGATTCCACCACCTACTGCCACGACATGGCCGAACTTCTCAATATGAGTAGGCTGGCCCAGGGGGCCGAGGACGTTGGAGATGGCGTCTCCCGCTTCGAGCTCGGACAATCTCAACGTAGTCTTCCCTACGGTCTGGAAGATTAGGGTAACTGAGCCTTTCTCCGGGTCCGCGTCCGCGATGGTTAGGGGTATCCTCTCGCCGAAATTGTCGTCGAGTTGTAGGATGACGAATTGGCCCGCGGAACGTTCCCGGGCAATGAGGGGAGCCTCTACCGTCAGACGGTAGACCTTTTCGGCCAGCTGACGCTTCTCGAGTATGCGGTTCACTGTACTATCCTGTCGATTGAGTTGGATTGCCGATTACCGGCAGGAGAAGGATAACACATTCCTGGGGATGACGAAAGGAGAGCATTTCCCAGAGATGTGATATATTGGTATAAAGGAGGTGGTTTGAGGCGCGCTCTGCCGATACTTCTCTTACTTCTACCACTCCTCACGGTATCCTCCCAGGAGATAGTAGTCTCCGGTCTCGCAGGTTCACCGATTTTGATCACCTCAGGAGGCAGTTCCCCACTCCGAGAGGGTGAGACGATACCTCTCGAGGGAAGACTAAGCCTCGGAGAGGAGAGCCAGGTTACCCTGCGGGAAGGCTCCCGGGAGATTCAGCTCTTTCGCCGAGGACTCTATGAAATCAGCGAGCTCTTTACCTTTCGTCCCCTTGGAAAGATAGATTTCGAGCAGATCTTCGAGGCGCGGGTCAAGAGCGTCAATCTCGCCCTAAAGGACGCCAACACTCAGAGCGAAGAAGCACTCCTGGCGAACTCAGTCGTCGAGACCACCGCCGAAGAGCCGGCCCTCCTGAGGGAGGGTGTCCGAGAGCTAGTAAGCGGCCGGTACGCTGAAGCGAGGGACGCCTTTACCAGCTATCTCGAGGAGACCGGAGGGGAAGAACAAGAGCAGGCAACCCATCTCGCACGCATTCTCGCAGCCCAAAGTGCCTTCTTTCTCGATGAAAACGCCCAGGCGTATCAGCTTTTATCGGAAACGATGCCGTCCCCGGGGCATTCCCACTTCCCGATCTATGTCCTCCTGAGAGCACAACTCCTCATCGAGTCCCACGCCTTTGCAGACGCCCTGGAGACCTTGGCGGAGTACCTTGCAGAACCTGCCGGAAGTGATGCAGATCTGCAGACCGCCCGGTTACTGACCGGTGTCGCCTATGAAGGTCTGGGCAACTTGCCTGTAGCAAGAACTTACTACCGTCGCGCCACCAGCCCCGATCCTACCTCCGCCGCCGCCAAGGCCGCCCGTCGGCTGTTGGAATGACGAATTTCACATTCTTCTCACTATATAGTACAAAATTCGTATGTACCGGTCTTTTCTTGAACAATAATCTTTGTTAAAGTATCGATATTGAAGCATCGGATATCCGTTTGTTTCAATAAAATCCCATTCATCACATTAAGGAGAAAACGATGCAGATTCGCAAGAATATCTTGCTTTTGGTGACAATCGTCGCAATTCTGTCACTGGCATTCGTTGGTTGCGGCGGTTCCGAAGAGGCTGCGCCCGCAGAAGAGCAGCAGGAAGCCGAGCAGGCGGAGACTCAGGAGACCGCAGCCGAAGAGAGCGATTTCGACACCGACTACGAAGACGGCGTCTACTTCGCCCAGGAAGATGGCTTTAACGAGCGCACCGGCTGGAAGTACATGGCAACCATCGTTGTGGAGAACGGCGAGATCGTCGAAGCAGAGTGGAACGGCGCGCACGTCGAAAACGGCACCGACAAGATCACCCGATCCGAGAGCGGTGAGTACGGCATGGTCGCTAACAGTGACGCCCAGTGGCCCTGGTACGAGCAGGCAGCTCGAGCAGAAGAGTATCTCCTCGAAACCCAGGATCCCACGGACATTACCTACACCGACGACACCGGTCACACCGACGCTATCTCCAGCGTTTCTATTCACGTAGTTGAGTTCTTCGACCTTGCTGAGGAAGCGCTCTCCGGCGAACCCACCGGCTACGGTATGTGGCAGGACGGAACCTACTACGCCGAAGCGGACTCCTTTAGCGATAGCGGCTGGAAGGACGCGGTGAGCCTCACGGTGGTCAGCGGTTACATCGTTGCAGCGAACTGGGACCCCATCGCCGAAGACGGGGGCACCAACAAGAAGCAGCGCTCCATGGACGGTGAGTACGGCATGGTTGCTAACAGCAACGCGCAGTGGCCCTGGTGGGAGCAGGCTCGCGCGGCGGAGCAGTACCTCATCGAGGTCCAGGACCCCGCAGCTATCGAGCTCGATGACACCGGCAACGCCGATGCCATCTCCGGCGCTTCTATCCACGTCGACGGATTCGTCTCCGTCGTCGAGAAGGCTCTCGA
>CAYZHV010000298.1:0-4426 GCA_964478055.1 uncultured Spirochaetaceae bacterium
GGATCTGTTCCGGCTGAACTCCGTTGCCTCGACCAGCGACCATCGAAACCAGGAGAAAGGGTCGGGGTGCCCGCCGCCGGGTGACCGCGGTCGGTATGACGCTAAAGGGGTAGACCACGTTGGTTCCCTGGGTCTCCAAGCCGTGGGGTGCGGGCTTTCGGATCTCATCATAGCCGTAGAGCGCCGCCATGAGAGAGACCCGCCGGTCGATGGACGCTGCAACCCAGTCTTTGCCGCTACCAAACTCCGGCTCCCCGGCGTCATAGGCGAGGGGAAAGCCCCCCTCTCTAAACCAGAGGGGCTTGGTTGGCGCGAGGTGATGCACCAAAACGAGCACTCCGCCGTGTAGGAGCACCGTGGTAACCGCGTCGCCTTCAGGGTCCGCCTGGTAGAGGGGATAGCGTGCCACGGTGTGAGTGCCGGTCACCGCAAGGTTCTCCATCTCCCACCGCTGATAGTAGAGTATCCCGTCGTCGGAGAACTGAAGCGCGTTGTCCGGAGCCACCGACCCGTAGACCCGCCGGGACTCGTAGGGAAAGAGGGTGGAGTAGGCGAAGTTAGTGTATTTCGCGTTGTACTCCGCCTTGTCGTGGTAGGACTTCTGATTGATAAGCTGCACCTGGCCGTCGTCCCGGCTACCGAGCAGAACTAAACCTGCGTCATCAAGAGGTTGGGCGTAGTCGTTTCGCTTTATCGGAAGCGCCTCTTCCTCTGCCGTCCAGAAGCCGTCCTCCTCGGGAATCAGAAAGGCGTTGAACGCCTTTACCGCCCAGTACGGGGATCCACCACAGCTGTAGTGTTCCAGAATGCTCTCATTCGGGGTGATAAACCCCATCCCCAGAAAACCGTCGTCTGTGAGAATCGGTCGCTCGGCAAAGTAGCGCAAGGTCTGATTACAGACGCTTCTCACCTCTCCGGCGGGTCGGTCGAGCGCCCCGAGGTACTGGCCGAGAACCAGGGGGGCGAGATAGCCGAAACGGTAGATCATCGATCGTCCAAAGATCGGAGCGCTACCGTCGGCGGAGACGAAATAGGGCATCTGTTCCGCCAGAAGGTTAACCCGCTCCTTGTGACGGGCGGCGACCTCCGGCTTACTCTCGCCGTCGAGAATGGTCCAGATCAGGTAGTAGTAGTGGAAGGCCCAGGCGTTATAGTAGTCGATTCGGTTTACGTTGCCGTCGCGATACCAGCCGGAGCCGATGTACATGTGCTCACACGCCTCGATGTTCTGATCGATCTGCTCCTGGTTGTAGGGCATATCCAGACGTTTGAGGACCGCATTGGTTACTACATTGAAAAGAAGCCAGTTGTTCTGGTGGTAGGCCGCCCCGGTGCACTGGTAGAGGTAGTCGGCGACCTGCTTCCGCTCTTTGGAGCCCAAAGTATCCCAGATCCAACGCCGGGATAGAAAGAGGGACCACGCCAGGGAGGCCATTTCGACCAGATGCTGCGCGTAGTCGGTAATATCACCCCAGTACTCCTCGTGTTTTGGGTTCGTGCCGTTGAGGATACCCTCACGGTAGAACGCTCCCACGTCTCGTGCACCCTCCCGGGAGCGGGTAACCGGCTCCTCCGCCTGAGCGAGCCAGGGTCCGGCCATAATAAAGGAGCGCGTAAACCCCTCGAGCTCATCGGCCAGGCGCCCGTGGTGGCTCCGCTGTCCGGGAATGATCTGTCGAGCTTTGCCCGGGGAGGCGTTGTCAATAATGGGCACCATGAGCTCGGCGAACATTTCGAGCCAGTGCTCTCGGGTCCAGCCGCTTTCGGGAGAAAGGTTGAAATCGTAAGGTGTGGTGAGCTGTACGCCTCGCATCTGTTACTCCTTCCACTCAGCAGGGAATTTGACCACCGGAAGGTCGAAGGGATTGTGGTTCGAAAGCGGCCATCTTCCGGTCGGAACCTCTCGACCGAGGAGAATGTCCCGCATCATTTCCAGCCCCATTGGGGTGAGATTCATGCTGAGCAGAATTGACTGAGCGTCGGTGAGCATTCCACCAACCTCTTTGATGTTGTATGGCGTGTTGGTAATAAGTAACACAGGAAGCCCGCGCTTGATCAACTCCGCTGCGTATCGCTGCGGCTCGAACTGCCGGTCGTAGAAGTTGGTAACCATAATGAGGTCGTAGACCTCTCGACTCAGGATGCGATCGATGGTCTTCTCATCCATCTCGCTCCTGCCGAACTCGGTCTCGATCGTCTGCAGCTGCGGAAGCTCCGCCTCCATGAGCTCCTGAAAGCGAGCGGGATGATCCCACTCGTCGTTCGCACTCTTGACGGCGTTCTGCTGGTTTACGAGAAGGATCCGCTTCTTTCGGTCTAGGGGCATCGCCCCGAGCTCGTCCTTGACGATGATGGAAGCGCTTCGAGCTGCCTCACGGGCGGTACCGACAATGATCGGATCGTCGTAGGGCTCATCGGCGAGCTCCGGATCGACCATGCCGAAGTTGTCGAAGAGGCCGTAATCGAGCTTCACCTTCAGGACTCGGCGGACCTTATCGTCGAGCTCGGCCATTGGAATTCGCCCATCTTCGACCCAGTTCTCTATGGTGTAGAACATCTCCCCGCGCCACTGATTCTCCGCTTTCATGAGCACCGTGTCCGCCCCAGCGGCCAGGGCCCTCGCGCAGGATTCGCCCACCCCGTAGCGATCGATGAGGGCGCCCATGGTCATGCTGTCGGTGGTAATAAGCCCCTGGAAGCCGAGCTCGCCTCGGAGGATCTCCGTGACAATAGGGCGCGAGACCGTGGATATCTTGTCATCCACCTGGGGGTAGAGGCAGTGGGCCACCATAACCGCGTCTAGGCCCGCCTCGATCAGATACCTGTACGGGTAGAGCTCAACCTTTCGCAGACGCTCCATGTCAACGTCCAGGGTGGGACAGGCGTGGTGAGCGTCCACCGCGGAATCTCCCCGACCGGGAAAGTGCTTGGCCGCAGCGATAACGCCCGCGTCCTTGAAACCCCGCACCATCGCCTCGGAAAGGTGGGCGACCACCGCCGGGTCGTCGCTAAAGGATCGTCGGCCGATCTCCGGGTTCGCGGGGTTTATGTTTACGTCCACCACGGGAGAGTGAATCATGTCGAGCCCAGACGCTTTGAGCTGCACACCCACGGCATAAGCCGAGCGGTAGACGAGGCTCGGGTCCCCGGAGGCCGCGAGCCCCATGCTCGAAGGGAACTGCACGAACCCGCCCCGGGAAATGTCTCGGCTGGTGTCTCCCTCCTGGTCGATTACCATGTGAAGCGGAATGGCGGGGGTGCGCTGCTGCGCGAGGGACTTGAGCTCGTTCAGGAGGGCCGCATACTGCTCCGGCGTTCGGTAAGGCGGTACACCCTGGTGAGCAACCTTTTCAATGGAGGGAACGTAGTCATCCCCTACTTCCTGGGCCTTTGCCTTATCGTCGCTAAAGTAGCGAAAGATTCGCATAAAAGGGCTCAGGCGAACGCCACCACACTGGTGACGGGTTATCGCCTCTCGAAGATCGTTCGTAATCTGCGTGCCGGACATGCCGACTACTACGCACTGACCGATCTTCTGCTGCACAGTCATCTTTGATAATATTTGCTCGATCTGCTCACGCTGCTCCATTCCAACCTCCAGCTCTATTCACACATTTGCAGGACACTACTACGGTTTATCGTTTATTTTGTATCAATTCATTTACCATATTAACCCACACAATTTCGCCTGTCAACGGCCGCACAGTCGAATTTTCACGGCTTGAGCAGCGATTTCAGTCTATTTTGAGCTCTCCGTAGGTGAGTCGGTGGAATATTCTTCTTTCCGCTTGCTATTGTACCGTTTAGTATTGATAATGTATGGTACAGAAATACGAGGAGGCTACTCCAGGATGGACATGTTCACGGAGCGAAAAGAGTACTTCGTCGGTATCGACTCCGACGGCTGCGCCTTTGACACCATGGAGCTCAAACACAAGGAGATCTTTATTCCTCAGGCGATCAGCTCTCTCGGATTCGAGGATCTCGCCGAGGTGTACCGGAGGACGGCGGAGGAGGTAAATCTCTACTCCCGGACTCGGGGGGCCAACCGCTTTGTCGCCATAGCGACCTGCCTCGATAAAATGCGCGAAGATCCCACCCTGTCCGACCGAGTCCCTGATCCTGCGCCACTTTGGGAGTTCGTCCGCAGCGGCAACCCCCTCTCCAACGAAAGCTTCGCCTCCTACCTCGGCGAGGGCGGCTCAGATCTTATGAGAAGGGTGCTTCACTGGAGTGGAGAGAGCAACCGACGCATCGCCGAAACGGTCGTCGATAATCCTCCCTTCCCGAGAGTAAGAGAGACCCTCGCAAATGCCGCGAGCTTTGCCAACACCATGGTGGTATCGGCGACGCCGGCCCCTGCCCTAAAGCAGGAATGGGGCGCTGCGGGCCTGCTGACCTACATCGACCAGGTCGCCGGGCAAGA
>CAYZHV010000299.1:0-4393 GCA_964478055.1 uncultured Spirochaetaceae bacterium
CGTATTCAAGGCGGCTCGCGCTCCATACTGAGCCGCGGTGAGTCCCGCGGCGCCACCGCCGATTATTACCAGATCGTAGTCTACGTTTCTCATTGCGTTCTCCTCGTTGTGGACGTTGATCGTTCGATATCGTTTGAGCGAATACTACAGAAAAAACTATATATAGTCAACAGTATATAGAGTCCGGTAGGGGGGGTGGTGGGGTGTGATGGGCCCAGGAGCCGGCGGCTTTCTACCCCGGCCATCGCCGACCGGGCCCCAGCCCTCCGGGCTCGGTGGCGATCGACGGGTACGAAAACAATTCAAGAGCAACTACTTAAATGGTGGGCTCAGCCGCCGATATTAACTAAAGAGGAGTTGTGTCATGAAACTAGTCGAGACGGTTGTGCAGACTCTTAGTGCCCAGCTGACGATGATGAATACCCTGGCGGAGCAAGAGGCTGAGCTTCATCGGCGAATGCTGGAGCGGGAATGGGATGAGGTAACCCCTCTCATCGAGACCATGAGCGAGATGAGTGACGCCGTGGTGGAGGCTGAGAACCGGCGCCATGACGCCTATTGTCGTCTCCGACACCATCTCGGCCTCAACGACGGCTCAGGCTTTGGAGAGGTCCTGGCGGCCCTGAACGACGAGGACCGTCGGCGACTTGCCGATCTCTACCGGCAGCTCAAGCTCGCGGTTATTCGGCTTCAATCTCTTGCGGGGGGAGTGGATCGGTACGTCCGTACCATGATGGCCACGACCAGGGAGATCATTCAGGAGGCGTATCCTGAACGGAGCGGCGCAAGCTACGGACGAGACGGAGCTCACGCTTCCCAGGGCGGTGAGGCCCTGGTACTGAATCACCACCTCTAAGGCGGAACACCATGGAATCAACCTTCGCGGGAATAGAGATCGGAAAGCGTAGCCTCTTCGCCCACACCCGGGGCTTGACGACCATCGGGCACAACATGAGTAACGCCTCCCGGGAAGGGTATAGCCGCCAACGGGTGGAAATGTCGGCGATGCCGGCGATTTACCGGCCTCAGTTAAACCGGGCGGAGACTCCGGGACAGATAGGCCAGGGCGTACAGGTCGCCCGGGTCGAGCGAATTCGGGACGGGCTCCTGGAGCGGCGAATCGTCGCCAACACCAGCGGCGAAGGCTACTGGAACGCCCGGGACAAGTACGTCACCATGCTCGAACAGGTCTATCAGGAGCCTGGAGAGACCTCTGTTCGGGGCCTGATGGACAAGTTCTGGGAGAGCTGGCAGGAGCTTTCCCTCTATCCGGAACAGATGGCCGCCCGGCAGTCCGTGCTGGAGCGGGGGCAGTCGCTGGTGGACGCGATCAAGCTCAGGTACAACGGCTTCGAACAGATCCGGAGCATGCTCGAGGACGATATCCAGGCAACCGTGGCTCGGGTAAACGAGCTGACCAGTGAAATCTCTTCTCTCAACGAGCGGATTGTGAATGTTCAGGCCGCGGGAGATAACCCGAACGACCTCCTCGACCGGCGGGACATGCTGGTGGAGGAGCTCGGTACGCTTATCGACATCCGCGTTGACGAGCGGGATCCGGACGAGTACTCCATACACACCGCGGGATTTCACATCGTTCAGGGACGGATAAATCGGGAATTCGCTCTGGAGGCGAATCCGAACAACGAAGGCTTCTCCATGGTCACCTGGGAGCATAGCGGCGAACAGGTCGAGTTCGGGAGCGGAAAGCTGGCGGCGATCATTGAGCTCCGGGACGTGGACCTCCGGGAGGAGATCCAGGCTCTCGACAACATGACTGTCAACGTGGCGGACCTGGTCAACGAGGTGCATAGTAACGGCTACGGGCTCAACCAGCGGAGCGGAAACGACTTTTTCGTGGAGCGCCCCTTCGTTCTCAACACCCTCGGCAACTTCGACGCCAATGGTGACGGCACTTTTGAAGAGTCCCGGGTGTTTCGGTTTACCGGAACCAACGCCCTTCAGGCTAACGAGCAGGTGGGCCTCGCGGGCACCATGACCCTCCCGGGGCCCCAGGGGACCATAGATGTTTCCTACAATCCGACGGATACAGTTAACGATATAGTTACTCGGATCAACCAGAGCAGCGCCGAGGTAGTCGCCCGGCTGAATCGGGACGGGCAGCTCACGATTAAGGGGACCCCGGCGGAGCGGATGGAAAATCCGGACTTTGTCATACGCTCCCTGGAGGATTCCGGACAGTTTCTCGTGGGCTACGCGGGGATCCTCTCCGACACTGGTGCCGACGGCGCCTATAACTGGCAGCAAGCGGACGCGGTCCTGGACCTGCAGGGCGCGGAGACCGAGAACGGTGCACAGTGGCAGGTAGCCCCGATGCGCCACCCCTCAGGCTATATCGCCATAAACGAGAACCTTCTCCGGGAGCCGGCTAGCATAGCGGCCTCCTTCTCCGAAGGGGCTCGTCCCGGGGAGAGCGGCGACGGGGAGGCGGCCCTGCAGATCGCCTCGATCAGAAACACCACGGTAATGCTCGGGCAGACCGCGACGTTGGACGACTTCTTCGCCCAGCAGGTGGCGACAATCGGGCTCAAGGGCGAGGAGGCGCAGACCTCATTGGACTCCCAGGAGCTCTTAATGAAGGATCTCCGGGACACCCGGGCCTCGATTAGCGGCGTCAACATGGACGAGGAAATCGCCCAGATGATGAAGTACCAGCACGGCTACCAGGCGGCGGCGCGCTTCATTTCGAACGTTGACCAGATGCTCGATACGATCATTAACCGAATGGGAGCGTAGTAGAGAATGGACCGAATAAGCACGAACCTGCCGAACGATAATATGATGTACCATCTGCGGCAGCGTCAGGACGAGATGCTCAACAAACAGGAGCAGATAGCCTCGCAGTCCCGTATCCAAGAGCTACGGGACGATCCGATTGCCGCGGCCCACGCCACCCGGCATAAGTCCTTTCTCTCCCGACTCCAGCGCTTTTCCACCAATATCGAGCGGGTGAAGAGCGAGTACCAGATTGCCGAAGGGTACATGCAACAGGCGGTGGACAACCTCCAGCGCGCCCGGGAGCTCGCTGTACAGGGCGCCAACGGCACCTACACCAACGAGGACATGCAGAAGATGGCGGTGGAGGTGGACCAGATCCTGAACGAGATGGTCGAAATCGCCAATGCGCAAGACGGCACCGGGCGGACCATTTTCTCAGGAACCCGGGGGTCCGTGGCGCCTTTCAGAGCGGTGACCGGTATCGTCGACGGTGAGAAGCGGGTGATCACCAACGTGGACTACGTGGGGAGCATCGATACCCGGGAGGCGGAAATCGGTGAGCAGGCGTTTATCGAGGCCAACATCCCGGGAAACGCCGTATTCTGGGCGGAACCGCAGTCGATCTTTGCTGAAGTGGACGCCGGCGGGTACCAGGTCTCCCAGGAGTCTTCGATCTTTGTTGACGGCGAGGAGATCAGGCTGAGCCCGGGGGATACGGTGCAGACGATCGTCGCCAAGATCAACGACTCTCCGGCGCCGGTTCGCGCCCGTCTCGACCCCGTGCAGAACGGCGTGGTCATCGAGACAACCACACCCCACCAGATATGGCTCCGGGACGGGGAGAACTCCACCGTTCTATCAGACTTAGGGCTGATTACCAGCAGCGACGATCCGCCACCGCAGAATATTGCCCCGGGGGCGCGGACTTTCGGCGGTTCAACCTTCGACATGCTTATCCAGCTGCGAGACCGGCTCATGGCGGGGGATCAGGAGAACGTCGGCGGCTCGGCGTTGCGGGGCATCGACAGCGCCCTGGACAATGTGTTATCCAATCTCGGCAAGGTGGGGGCCAGGACAGCCCGCCTCGAGGGCGCCTACATGCGCACGGAGCGAGAAATCCCGGAGCAGATGAAACGGGTCTCCATCGAACAGGATGTGGATCTTGCCGAGGCGATTAGTGATCTGAAACGCCTCGAACAGACCCATCAGGCGGCTCTCGGTGTGACCGCCCGAATCATGCGGCCAACTCTTCTCGACTTTCTCCGGTAAGTAGCATGACCATTGAATCCAAGCCTTTCGGCCCAATCGATATCGACGAACGACAGCTTCTCACCTTTCCCCGGGGGCTCTACGGCTTCGAGCATCTGCGAGAGTTTGCTCTTCTCGATTCCAGTAGACCCCCGTTCTTCTGGCTCCAGAGTCTTGAAGAGCCGGACGTAGCCTTCGTTCTCATAAACCCGTACGTGGTCCGGCCGGACTACGTCCTGGAGATCCCGGATGAGGACCTGGAAAAGATCGGCAGCCCCGAGCCGGAGAGTATTCTCGTCTTTTCCATTGTAACCATACCGAGTACTGGCGCGGAGATAACGTGCAACCTCCAGGGACCGCTTCTCGTTAATGGAAAGGAGAGGCTTGGGCACCAGTCGATTTCGCT
>CAYZHV010000300.1:0-4387 GCA_964478055.1 uncultured Spirochaetaceae bacterium
CGCATATGTGGGATAGGTATTTGGCTCGCCCCTCCTGCAGACGACCAGTGCCGCGTACTCAGCCTTACTCTCCTGCATACGCAACAGCTCTCGAATCTTGTCGAGGTGGCCAACCCGAGTCTTCATAACGACTTCTAACGCAACCTCTCGGTCTGAACGTGTATCGTCCTTCGGAACATGGTATCCAATACTGATATACCAACGTGCACCGGGCGGTACTCCCCGATGTTCACGACAATCACCATGCTGAAGGATGCCTTCGTCCGCCAGTGCCCAATCAACAATCGGTTCGTTAATCGGTACGCCGTGCTGCTCGGAATAGCCACCGGGCAGCAACGGGAAGTCGCAGCCGACGAGCAATAGGGTCGCCACATAGTACATGGTCAAGCTGGCAAGGACCAGCCGACCAGATTGCATAAAGTGGTCGGGAGTCGTTGCCCTTCTGAGCGTCCCACTACTGATAATTACCCAGTGATGGCTGTGCTGTACTGCTCTCATGCCTCTACGGCTCCTTCTTGTGCTCGAACTTGCCGGTAGAATGGTCGATGACCATCGGTTGGTACAAGTATCCGCTTTCCATGTAGTGGGGCTCCGGTCTGTTGTAAATGCGAGCTTCTTCCACGATAGCTTTCGAAGGCATTTCGGCATCGAACAACTCGGTCAGTTCGATGATCATTCCGCCCGTGTACTGGGGCGCGGCGTAGGGCTCACCCACTCGACACACAACGACTGCGGCATAATCAGCCTTTCTGTCGTGCTTACCCAACAGTTCCTGAATTGCGTCGAGATGTCCAGCTCGGATCTTCGTAACCACCTCGAGCGCAATTTCTCGATCTGAACGTTCATCTGCGCCTCGAACGTAATAGTTAGTGGCTACATACCAGTTAGTGTCTGGCGGCAATCCACGGCCGGCACGAACATCGCCATGTCTAAGAACGGCCTCGTCTGCAACCACCCGAAAGACACCGGGTTCTTCGAGCGTTACGCCGCGTTGCTCAGAATAGCCACCGGGCAGCAACGGGAAGTCGCAGCCGACGAGCAATAGGAGTGCCGCACAGTACATGGTCGAGCTGGCAAAGGCCAGCCAAACAGACTGCCAGTGCCAAGGCAAGGGTCGAGGATTCATTCGTCGCTCCTCTAAACGTGGTCTGATGTTCATCGCATGCGTGCCTGTGGCGGCCACTAATGTGCACGAAACTTGGGAAGGGAAGGGGGCATCACGGACTTGCCATCAGTGATGTCCCGTTGTTGCGCTCTTAATGGGGCCTTTCGCTGAGGTGGTCGCCCTATTCTGACCAGCCTGACTCGGGGTCACCTAACGGAGAAAGTAACGTAATACGAGGTATAATAACCACAGCCCGCCGAGAAACACGAGTCCCGGCAGGAGGAACCGCAACAGCGCCCCCCAAGCCGCAGACCTCGGGATTGATCGTATGAGTTTCAACTGGCTCCAGAGACGCGCAATTTCGCTTTCGTCATATTCGATCTTTCCACCACTACTAAGCATTCTCCCAAGGCCATCCAGTGTCTTCGAGTACGCCAATGCCTTCTTGCGTTCGTCTGATGTGTAACGCGACGTTGATAGATAGACACTCCGCACCAACAATGCATCGTCTCTGGTTGGATCAAGCCCACAGCGAGGGCAAGTCCTCCACGGGGCATCCTTCGCCGTACCACACGACATGCAGATGGCCTTGGTCATTTGTGCTCCGATTCCCACCAGGTTTGGTAAATCGTGTTGTTTTGGTTCTGCGCTACGTTGAGTCTGGCGGTGCCGGAGTTAGCGAACACGTAAAGGGGGCGGCAGTCTTTACCCTTCTTCGTCAGCGCCCCCGGCCGGATCGTAGCCGGCTGCCGGCGGATTATCGCGAACAGAACCACCGCCAACGCAGCCGCCCGGATGCCCGCGGCGCGGGGGGCGATGTTGGGTGGATGCTGTTCATACGGCAATTCCCTCAGTCCGGCGATTGGCGCCGGCAGCGACCGGCGAATCGCCATCGCACGACGCCGCAGGCGACGCAATCATGTTCGGCAAAGGTGCTTTCTTATTCAAGGGCCGAAACGTGGCATCGGACCGCGACTGTCCTACAATACGCAGCCCGTGCAGTTTGCCCACTATATGCGACTGTGCCCCTTAATCCTAGACTCCCATTCTTGAACGTCTACAGAGAAGTCACGCAGGCACATTGCTGCGGCCTCGCGCAATTTCTGCCATTCGGGCCTTTTTAGAATCATTCTTGACGTCGTAACTGAGTGCCACGGGAGTTGCGCATACGCTGCCGCCGCCACGCCGTCGAAACGCTTCAGCGCTTCAACTTGCGAATCGGAGAGCGAGCTGCTAATCGTCGGATTTGCCATGACGGTAGAGATCGTGCCGCGAACCGTATCGATCATCTGTTCCGGTACGGCGTATTCGTCCTTTGTTCCGTGAAGAACGTAGGCGTACTGATATTTCTCGGACGCGATTCTGGCCAATTCGTTTATAATGCGAGTTTTCATGGTGCGTTCAGATTACCAACGCGCGTAAAGGGATCGGAAGTCGTTACCCTTCTCCGCCCGGTAAGCTGGTTCTTCCTGTTGCTGAAGAAGTCTGCGGGGGTGGCGCTCTGTTCGAGGTTCGAGGTGCGATTGCCGACACGTTCCGCCCGCAGCCACGCCGCCGCTTCGGCATACGTCAGCCCAGCCGGCCTCGCCGCCGCAGACTGCGGCGCGGCTTCCGCGAACAGGACCATCGCCAGCGCAGCCGCCCGGATGGACCGGGCAAGATACGGCGAGGTTGTGTTGTTCCTGTTCATGCGGCGATTCCGTTTCATGCGGCGATTCCGTTTCATGCGGCGATTCCGTCAGTCCCCCGATTGGCGCCGGCAGCGACGGGCGAGCAGCCATCCCGCAACGCCGCGGGCAGCGGCGTCACGTTCGGCACTGGCTTTCGCTTTAACAGCCCCCACGGCCGTTCAAAGTTGAAACTTAAAGTCCGCCCCTGCCTGTCCTCAAAGCCTGACCCTGCCTGTCTTTAGTCTGTCTTTAGTCTGTGCCTGTCGACCCTACCTTGTCTAGGGTATTTCAATTTTGGCCGGATCGAAATCCGGCTCCGGATAGCTCATCCGTAGCGACTGGAGCTTGTCGACGACCGTTTGCAGCACGACCAGGTCGCGGAACCAACGCCGCTCGGCAGGCACCACGTACCAAGGGGCATGAGCCATCGAACACCGCTGGATCGACTCGCTGTAGGCCTCCATGAACTCTTCCCAGCGCCCTCGGTCGTCGAGGTCGCTGGGATCGAACTTCCAGTGCTTGTCGGGGCGGTCGAGCCGGCGCTGGAGTCGCTGCTTTTGATAGCTTTTCGAGATGTGGAGGAAGAACTTCAACACGATTGTGCCCTCGTCGGCCAGCAAACGCTCGAAGGCGTTGATGTGCTCGAACCGGCGCTGCCACACCTCCGGCGGCGCGAGCTGACGGACTCGCACGGCCACCACGTCTTCGTAGTGCGAGCGGTTAAAGATGGCGATGTAGCCCCGCCGTGGCGTGTGCTGGTGGATGCGCCACAGGAAGTCGTGGAGCCGTTCCCGGCCGCTCGGACTCTTGAAGCTCTTCACCCGCAGGCCCGCGGGATCCAGCTTGCGAAACACCCGTCGGGTGGTCGAGTCCTTGCCGCCGGCATCCATCGCCTGGAAGATTACCAGCAAACCAGGGGCCTGCTGGGCATAGAGCAACTCCTGCAAGTCGATCAGCCGCTCGGACAGCTTCTTGACCGCCTTCTTGCCTTCCTTCTTACCGAATCCACCGTCGTCGCGAGTCGGTCTTTCGCACAGATCGACCACGCTTCCCGGTGCTACACAATAGGGCTCAGTATCGAACATCGTTGCTGGAGTCCTCCCTAAAAAGGTTATCCGCCGGGGGGACTTTGGGTCAAGGGGGGACTTTCGTGTCAAAGCTGGTATACGAAGGGGACAGTCCCATTTTCGCGGCGGAAACGGTGGATTATTGGGCGAAAACGCCCTTTGTGCCGCGAAAATTGGGACAGTCCCCCGTGAACGGTTACCCGCGGTCGTGGTACACCGGCCAGAGGGTGCGGCCGGCGGCGTGGTCGCGCACGGCTGTCAGCCCGCCGATGCCGCCCGCCCCTTGCAGCCGCGGCCGGAAAATCGGGTTGGACACGCGGGGCGAAATGGGGATAGTATGGCATTGGAGCCACCAGTAGCCAGCCCCGAGACGCCCCTATGGCATGGATTTGTGCCCCCCTCTTGGCAACTCTGATCGCCGTCGGTGCGCCCGACGCCGCGACGGCCCAGCCCGAAACGCCGGAACCGACCCTCGCGAGCGACCGGCAGCGGCTGCGGGCCGAGGTGGCCGGGCTGCTCGAACGGCTCGACAGCGACAGCTACGC
>CAYZHV010000301.1:0-4384 GCA_964478055.1 uncultured Spirochaetaceae bacterium
TTATCCTACGCGCTCTTTATCTTCGGACTGAAGTACGCGGCCCCACACGGAAGCCCTCAGGCGATACTCGCGATAGCCTTCTCCGTACTCGTCGTGGTTCTGAGTCTGCCAGCGCAGAGTGGAGAGATAGGGGCTGTCCTGAGCTCTGCGAGCTGGCCGCTTTTCGGCGCCCTGGGAGTGCTCGGGGCGGGGATCTCTTTCATTTTTTACGTCGTCGGTTTACGCCACACCGCCCCGGCGGTTGCCTCGATTCTGGCGATGGTCGAACCGGTTACTGCTTCGCTCTTCGGCGTGGCGGTACTGGACGAGCGGCTGATCGGTCCTCAGATCATCGGCATGGTGCTGATTCTCGTCACCGTCACCGGACTGAGCGTATCCTCGCATTAGGAGAGCCGAATTCTCGGGTTTAGCAGGGCGAACAGCAGGTCCGCAAGGAGATTGGCGAAGGAGTAGAAGAAGACGATCAGGACGGAGATCGCCTGTAGTACGGGCAGGTTCTTCTGCGTTACCGCGGTCACCAGCAGCGACCCGATCCCGGGATAGTTGAAGACATTCTCGATTACCACCAGCCCGCCCATGAGCCAGCCAATGGAGAGAGCGATTACCGCAATCGATGGAAGTAACGCGTTTCGGAGAGCGTGACCAAAGACAACCCTCCGCCAGGGGATTCCTTTCAACGTTGCGGTTCTGACGTAGGGGCGCTTCAACTCTTCCAGCATCCCCGCCCTGGTCATGCGGGTGATGTAGCCGACGAGCACCAGGCTCGCGGTTAGTGCAGGGAGAATGAGAATCCTTAGCCAGGCGAGAACTCCCATGTTGTCCGAGATATACGCTGTGGCGGGCAACCATCCGAGGCCCAGGGCAAAAACATTGATGAGGATGATCCCTGCTACGAACTCGGGCAATCCAACCACCGAGAGCGATAATACCGAGATCGCGGTATCGAGCCAGCTGCCTTCGCGCAGGGCGGCGAGAACACCGAGGACCAGTGATAGGGGAATCACGATCAGCAGAGTGAAGCCTGCGAGGCGAAGTGAGTTGACGAGCCGCCCGAGAACAAGGCTGCGAACCGGAGGATTTCCGGCGGTGTAGGATTTACCCCAGTCGGCGGTAACAAAACCGGCAAGCCAGTCGAAGTACTGCTCCATCGGCGGCCGGTCGAGTCCGAACTGCTGTTCGAAGTTTGCGATTGCCGTCGGCGAGGCGTCTCGACCGACGACGAGACGGGCGACATCGCCGGGCAAAAGATTTGTCAAGGCGAAGATAATGAACGAGGTGAGAAGAAGCGTTGCGAGGACGAGCAGGAGTCTACGAATGATGTAGCGAGTCATCGGTTGTCTTCCTCGTTTTTCGAGTACTTTGGTGCCCCGAGCTGTTGGAGCCGACGCAGTTCGTCGAGAGGATAGTGACATCGAATCTGGTGTCCCTCGTTCCCGACTCGGACCGGCGGAGCCTCCGTTTCACATATGTTTCCGATCTTCCTGGGGCAGCGGGTATGGAAGGGACACCCGGAAGGCCGATTTCTCGGAGAAGGAATCTCGCCTTGGAGTACGATCGGATGATGCCGAACCGACGGATCCGGTGTCGGAGCTGCCGAAAGGAGCGCCTCGGTGTACGGGTGAGAGGGGAAATTGAGCACCGACTCGCCGCCCCCTTGCTCCACGATCTCTCCGAGATACATGACGGCTATGTGGTCCGCCAGGTAGCTGACCACTTCGAGATCGTGGGAAATTACTATGTAAGAGGCTCCCTCTTTGGCTCGCAGATCCTTCAAGAGATTGAGTATCACCGCCTGAACAGAAACATCGAGGGATGAAGTAGGCTCGTCGGCCACGATAAGGTCTGGATTAGGTGCAAAGGCCCGGGCGATGGCTACCCGCTGTTTCTCACCGCCGCTCAACAGCAGTGGACGCCGGTCGTAGTACTCCGCCGACAGGCCCACCGAGTTGAGAAGCTCCTCACTCCGCTTGCGAATCGCTTCTTTGTCCAGTTTTTCAGGAACCAGCTTACGGATAGTTCGGCTGATCGTTTCGCCCACGGTTCTGTACGGATTGAGGGAGTCATCCGGGTTCTGGAAGACAATGCGAAGATTGCGGAGCACCTCTCGGTCACGTTTCTTCAAATCGAGACTGATAGGCGTCTCCTGAAGAATGAGATTTCCTTCATCCGCGGTTATCAGGGCAAGGATGGAGCGCGCCAGGGTCGTCTTTCCGCTTCCGCTCTCTCCTACCAGCCCAAAGGTGGAACGTTCCTTCACCTCGATGGAAACGTCCCGCAGCGCCTGCACGTGCTCCGGGGGCTTCCCGCTGAGCCGATCCAGGAGGTTTCTCTCACCGAAGCGCTTGGACATGGCGCGGGCGCGAAGAACTGGCGACTGTTTTGGCTGTGGGCTCTGCTCCGATCGCGGCTTTGAGGAGAAGGGAGCGACCGCACCCTCGGCGATTTCGCGCCATCGCCAGCATCTCACGGTTCGGCCCGCGCCTATCTCTTCCAGTGGCGGCTTTTCGCGTCTGCACCGCTCCTCCACCAAGGGACATCGGTCCGCGAAGACGCACGCTTCACTCCGGGCGCCGAGAGCGGGGGCCACCCCCTCGATAGTCGTCAGCCGAGATTCGTGGTCCGTGGAGTAGGTTGGTAGGCACGCGAGGAGCCCGGAGGTGTAGGGATGTCTCGGTTGAGCGAAGAGGGAGTCCACCGGGGCGCTTTCCATCACCTCTCCGGCGTAGAGGACAGTGACGTAGTCGCAGAGCTGCGCCACCGTGCCGAGGTCGTGGGAGACGTAGAGCGCCGCGGCCTGCTCCTCCTTGATCAGATCCCGCAACAAGTCGAGGATCACCGCCTGGGTTGTCACATCCAGGGCCGTCGTCGGCTCGTCGAGAAGGACGAGCTTGGGCCGGGTGGATAATGCCATGGCGATCATGACCCGTTGCAGCATCCCTCCCGAGAGTTGGTGAGGATACCGCGACAACACCTCCACCGGATCCGCTATTTGAACGTGTCGAAGCGCTTCCTCTGCCTGGTCGATGGCAGCCTGCACGGTCGTTCCCAGGTGCTTGCGAGTCAGCTCGGTCATCTGGCGCGATATTCGGAGGGAAGGATTGAGAGAGTCCATAGTGTTTTGAGGCACCATGCCGATCTGGTTTCCCCAGACACTCTCCATGTCCCTGTTGGTGGTTTCTCGCAAATCCCGATCCCCGAAGAGGATCTTCCCCTCACTTATTCGGGCGTTCCTCGCGAGATAGTGAATCATCGCAGACCCGAGGGTCGACTTGCCGCTTCCGCTCTCCCCCACAAGGCCGTGGATTTGTAGCGGGTTGATTCGCAGGTCCACACTTTCCACCGCTCTCAGCCACTGGCTATCGATGCGGTACTCAACAGAAAGCCCCTGGACGTCGATGACTGGTTCTGCCACCGCCTATTCCTCCTTCCGAAGGACCCGACGAACACCGTCGGACATGAGGTTGAAACTGACAATCAGGATTGCTATCCCGAGGACCGGATACCAGAGCTCCCAGGGCGCTTCGGAGACCTGGGTTCGGGCATCGAGAACCATGCGGCCCCATTCCGGGGATGGGGGCTGTACTCCGAGGCCGAGAAATCCAAGGGAGGTCACCAGTATGATCGCGTAGGAGAGACGGAGTGACGCCTCCACAACCAGAGCCGGCAGGACGCTCGGCATAATCTGCCGAATCAGGATATGCAGCGTCCCCTCGCCCCGGAGGCGAGCCTCTTCGATGTACCCGCGTTCCCGTACCGAAAGAGTGGCGCTCCGGGCAACCCGAGAGATAATCGGAACATAGATAATTACGATCACCGTCGTGAGGCTTATGTTGCTCGGGCCGAGGGTTTGGACCAGCGGGTTCTCAGAGGCGGAGAGGAGCGGAACGATAGTGGATATCATCACAAGGGCGAGGACCATCGCCGGGATCGAGATCAGGCTGTCCAGGAGCCGCGAGACAATGTCGTCAAGCAAACCTCCCACATACCCGATGAGCAGTCCAAGGAAAGCGCCGACCAGCACGGATAGTGCCGTAGCGACCAGGGGCAGGCCAAGAGTTTCTCGAGCCCCCCAGAGCATTCGACTGAGAATGTCCCGACCTCTCTGATCGGTACCAAAGGGAAAGAGTGATGACGGAGGCTGACTCGTCAGGGCGCGGCGGCTCTCGGTGCCGATGTCCGTTCCGCGTATGATTTGATCATAGGGATAGGGAGCAAGGAGCGGCCCAAAAAGGGTAAGAAAGAGGAAGAACAGAACCCCAATAGCACCGATAACTGCCAAGGGAGAGGCGCGCAGGTTTCGTAAAAGGGCAGACCTGGGTCTGCCCTTTTTGGGTATTGAAGGAGCCGTTTCCGGCTCCCGGACCTCTTCTGCGTTCTCAGCCAT
>CAYZHV010000302.1:0-4308 GCA_964478055.1 uncultured Spirochaetaceae bacterium
ACAGGAAGAGCTGCGACGGCGGCGGGGGCGGGAAGTGGCGATGATTTTTCAGGAGCCCCTCCGACATCTCAATCCGGCGAGACGGGTGAGACGGCAGTTGGACATGCTGCTCAACTTCCACAAAGCCGGAGAAATGGAAGGAGCCCTCGAGACTCAGCGCCGGCGGCTCCTGCGGGAAGTCGGGCTGCCGGCGGTTAAGAGAGTGGAGGACGCCTATCCCCACGAGCTCTCCGGTGGCATGCGGCAGCGACTGATGATCGCCATGGCCCTGGCGGGAGATCCCTGCCTTCTCCTCGCGGACGAGCCCACCACCGCCCTGGATTACCCGTTACAGGAAGAGATCGTCGCGTTACTTCGGCGCCTGACCTCGGATCGAGGGATGGGTGTCGTCTACGTATCCCACGACCTTCGAGCCCTGGAAGGTGTGGCGGATAGACTCCTGGTTCTGCTGGACGGAGAGATGGTGGAGGAGGGTAGCACGGAACTGCTCCTGCGGCATCCGAAAGCGGCGTATACGAAGCGGCTTCTCGCCTCGGCGCCAGGTATCGAGAGCCGGGGCCATTCGCTCGTGGCCCGAGGAGAACGTTTCCTATGAGGGGCGCCATACTCCGGGGCGAGCGAGTTTTCAAAGCCTACGGCTTCTCCAGGCAGGTTCTCCGGGGGCTGGAAGTCTCCCTTCATGCGGGAGAGGTTCTGGTGCTCTTAGGGGAGTCGGGTTCCGGAAAGAGCACCCTGGCGCGCATACTCGCCGGGCTCGAGACTCCCGACGCCGGCAAAATTCTCCGGGATCCGGAGCTGCCGCCCCTGGGGGTGCAAATGCTCTTTCAGGATCCCTTTAGCGCCCTCAATCCGCGGAGAAGCGTGGAAGAGAGCGTGGGAGAGGCCATTCCGGCGCGGGAACGCCGAGACCGCGTAGCCGCCCTCCTCGGGGAGGTCGGGATAGACGCGGCCCGGGCCCAGGAGTATCCGGGAAGCTTCTCGGGAGGCCAGTTGCAGCGAATCAATCTCGCCAGGGCGCTATCGGTGGATCCGAGGGTGCTAATTCTTGACGAACCGGTCTCCAGTCTCGACCTTTCCGTACAGGCGCGTATTCTCGACCTGATCGAACGGGAGCGAGAGGAACGGAAGCTCTCGGTCCTCTTTATCACCCACGACGTGGATGTGGCGGCCCACGCCGCGGACCGAATCGCGGTGATGAAGGAGGGCGTCATCGTTGAAGAAGGGGAAGCGGAGAAGACCCTCCGGCAACCACGCTCCGAGTACGGTCGTTCCCTTTTCAGCCATCTGCACCTAGGAGGAATAGTATGAGAACCGTGGCATTCACGCTTCTGCTCACTCTCTTGCTCTCGGGCCTCTTCGCCGCGGGCACGGGCGAGGCGGAACCGGGTGAAGAAATACTTCAAGTGGGACTCTCCGGGAGTCCCGACACACTGGATCCCCAGGCAACCACCGGGACCCTCACCTTTCAGACCGTCAGAAGCATTTACGATACCCTGGTGGAACCGACGGTGGACGGACGGATTGTCCCGGCTCTCGCCAGAGAGTACGAGGTTTCTGAAGATGGAACGCGCTGGCTCTTTCGGTTACGGGAGGGAGTGACCTTCCACCATGGAACGGAGCTGACCGCGGAGGACGTGGTGGCAACCTTCGACCGTATCCGGGATCCCGACTACGGCTCTCCCCACGCTCAAGTGTATGAGGTTATCGAGAGCGTGGAGGCGATCGACCCCCGTACCGTAGCTCTGAGCCTCGAAGGACCCCACGCCCCTCTCCTGGCGACCCTCGCTTCGGGGTGGTCGGCGATACTGCCCAAGGATCTTATTGAGGAGGGGCATGATTTCGCCGCCCAGCCGGTAGGTACAGGTCCTTTCAGTCTCGTGGAGTGGCGTCGCGACAGCGCCCTTGTTCTAAAAAAGAACGAGGAGTACTGGAAGGAAGGGCAGCCGCGGTTGGATGGGGTTCGCTTCAACATTATCACCGAGCGGGCGGTGCAGGCGCAGGCTCTTATTAGCGGCGAGCTCCATGTGGCGGATCTCATCGTGGAACCGGAGCTCACCATGATTCGTGAGCACCCGAATACGAAAGTGGACGAGGAGCCGTCCTCTCTGGTGATGGTCCTTGCCATGAACACCGCTAGGGAGCCTCTGAGCAATCTAACCCTTCGGCAGGGTATTGCCCAAGCCGTGGATAGACAGGCGGTTATGGACTTCGCCTACAGCGGAGGAGAGACGGTGGGGACTTTCATGAACCCCACGAACTCCTTCTATGTGGATTACACGAACATCTATCCCTACGACGTCGCGCGAGCCCAGGAGCTGATTTCGGAGGCCGGAGAGCTGCGGGAACTTGTTCTTAAACTGCCGCAGAACTACGAGCCCCACGTAAAGGCTGGGGAGCTCTATCAGGAGATGCTGGAGAGTGCAGGACTCAACGTCCGGATCCAGCTCGTGGACTGGTCCACCTGGCTCTCGGAAGTGTACCGAGGCTCACAGTTCGACCTGACGGTTATCGGCCATACCGGCAAGCTCGACCCTCACGGCCGCCTCGCTCCCTTCAGTGATGAGGAAAACTACGTGCAGTGGTTCGACGAGGAGGCCGCCGGGCTCATCGAAGAGGCGCGACGGACGGTGGATCGGGAGGAGCGGAAAGAGCTCTACGCCCGAGTCCTGGAGATAATGGCCCGGGAGGCACCTTTTGTCTTTGTGGGTTCTCCCTACCGGTACATCGGTCTCAGGGAAGAGGTGGAGAACTTCAAGATGGATCCGCAGCTCGATACGTACGATTTCCGGGAGACTACGGTAGGGGGCGAAGAGTAGGGTGACTCAGGGACGGGCAGCGCTGCTGCTTCTGGCGCTCATAGTAGTCGCGGGCGTTTTAGCGCCGATCCTCTCTCCCTCGGACCCGACGGAGCAGCATCTGGACTCGGCCCTCGCCACTCCGGGCTCGAGGGGCTTCCTTCTGGGTAGTGACGACCTGGGAAGGGACATTCTGAGCCGGGTGCTTCACGGCGCCCGGGCGGCCCTCACCGTGGCGGGGGTAGCGGTGGGCTTCGCTCTTCTGACCGGCTCAGTTCTCGGGCTCGCCGCGGGGCTTCTGGGCGGTAAGACCGAAGCGCTCATAATGGGCGTGATGAACGGGATACTCTCCTTTCCCACGGTGCTCCTGGCTATTACGGTGATAGCTGCCTTCGGGAATGGCCTCATTCAGGTAATGGGTGCTCTGGGGGTGGTCTTTACTCCGATTTTCGCCCGGCTGGTCCGGGCGGAGGTGCGCTCACTAAAGCGGCGCCCCTTCGTGCTCGCCTCGCAGCTCCTCGGAGCTTCCTTGAGAAAGGTGGTGCGTTTTCACCTGCTGCCCATGCTCATGCCGAGGCTGATGGCCCAGGCGGCGACGACCGCCGCTCTCGCCATCGGCATCGAGGCGTCTCTCTCCTTTCTCGGACTGGGAACCCAGCCTCCCACCCCGAGCTGGGGCATTATGCTCAAGGACGCCCGAAACTACCTGCTCACCGCGCCCTGGATGGCCCTCGCCCCCGGCGGAGCAATGGCTGCGACCATCGCCTCCCTTCACCTCCTGGCGGACAGCTACAGCCGGCGCTGGGCAAAGCGGAGCGAGTAAACGTCCCGAAGCTCCTCCCTTTGCGGCGCGGAGTGTTGCCGAGGCGGGCCTCCTAGGTGTACCGTACACGGCGTATGAGCGATCTTCCCGGGCCTTCTGAAGAACGGCAACTCCCGAGACCACCCATAGCGTGGTGGAACCTGAACAGCGTACTTCTTCTCATTATCGCTGTCGTAGCAGGGGGTGCGATGCTGCGCCTCATGGGCGGGATCTTTGTTCCTCTTGTTATCGCACTCCTGCTTTCGTTCGTCTTCTCTCCCGTGGTTACGGGTCTCGTAAAGATACACATTCCGCGGTTTCTGGCGATTACCGTGGTCCTGGTTCTCTTTCTGGCCGCGGGCTTTCTCCTCGGCCTGATCGTCTACTCCAGTGTGGAATCTCTAGTGCGCGAGTTCCCTCGGTATCAGAGCAGAATCGCCGCGCTTCTCAGGGAGGGGCTTCGGGATCTGGATCTTCCCGCGGGGGTGGCCCAGGAGATCGACATCACCGGACGCATAAGCAGTGCCGTCCTCAGGGTCTCCACGGACTTTATGAGCTTCGCGAGCAGTTTCACGGTGGTGCTCATCTTTCTGCTATTTCTACTCATGGAGAAGCCCTACCTCCGGAAAAAGGTTAACAACGCCCTGAAGGACCACACCACCAGAAAGATCGCGATTATCTTCCGGCACATTAACGGCCAGATCGGTCGCT
>CAYZHV010000303.1:0-4270 GCA_964478055.1 uncultured Spirochaetaceae bacterium
GGTGCTCCTGCGCTCCGGAAAGCTCCTGCTCACCGCCTCTGCCCAGGAAGCCCTGACCCCGGAAAACCTGCGCACCCTCTACGGGGTTGCCTTTCTCGAGGCCACCTACGGGGAGAAGCGCATTCCCTTTGTGGATCTGGAAGGGTAATCCCCGTGAAAAAATCACCCCGAGCCCGAATAGCGATCTCTACGGTGTAATATGCGTCCCCGCCTTGCCTTCGATCGCCTCGGCGAGATGCTCGGGGTCGGTGATTATTCCTTCCTTTCCCGTGGCCTCTACGAACTCCACCATCGCCTCGATTTTGGGAAGCATGCTCCCCCGGGCGAAGTGTCCCTGGGTCATGTAGACTCGGGCGTCCGCGGCGGAGAGAGTATCCAGGCCGCGCTGGTCTGGCTTGCCGTAGTTGAGGTAGACCTTGTCCACCGCCGTGGAAATGACAAAGCGGTCCGCTTCGAGGCTCCGGGCGAGGAGGCTCGCGGCTAGGTCTTTGTCAATCACCGCCTCCACGCCGATGTAGTGATCCTTCTCGTCCCGGATCACCGGGATGCCTCCGCCTCCGGCAGCGATGGTGACGGTGCCGCTTTCCACCAGTTGCCGAATGACGTCGAGCTCGAGAATCTCGATGGGGCGCGGAGAGGGAACCACCCAGCGCCAGCCTCGGCCGGCGTCCTCAGCCACGTCCCAGCCATCCTCTTCATGGCGGCGCCTCGCTTCCTCCTCGCTCATAAAGGAGCCGATGGGCTTGGAGGGGCTTGAAAAGGAGGGGTCGTCTTTGTCCACCAGCACCTCAGTCACCACGGTGGAGACGTTTCGGCTCTGATGTAGGCCGCCGAGGACGTTCCGGATGGCAGTCTGAATGTTGTAGCCCAGGGCACCCTGGGTGTCGGCGACGCAAGAGTCCAGAGGAACCAGATGGAGCTCCTTCCGGGCTATTTGCGCCCGGCGAAGGATAAACCCGACCTGGGGCCCGTTGCCGTGGACGATAGCGATGCGATGGTCCGAGATGAGCAGGGCGGCCATATTCTGCGCCGTCTCGAAGGCGGCCTCATACTGCGCTGGTACGGTGACCCGCTTGGGGTCTGTGATCAGGGAGTTTCCCCCGATTGCGATAACGATTGTTTCACTCAACCTTTTTTCCTTTTTTCAGGCGTTAATGGATGTGAAGTCGAACCGCTTCACGTCGAAAAGACCCATATCCGTAAGCTTGAGCTCCGGAATGACCGGAAGGGCGAGAAAAGAGAGGGTCATAAAGGGATCGATATCCCGCCGGACACCGAGACGGTCGAAGGCGATGGTATTGAGCTCCTCGAGCTGAGCGCTCACCGTCTCGCCGGGCTCGTTTGTCATGAGCCCTGCTATGGGGAGAGCGAGACTGCCGAGAAGCTTGCCGCCACCGGCGATGGCCATACCGCCGTCGAGGCGGATGAGTTCCTCCGCCGCCAGAAGCATGTCCGCGTCGTTGTCCCCGAGGACGATCAGGTTGTGAGAGTCGTGGGCGATGGTGGTTGCCAGGGCACCGCCGGTTACTCCGAAGCCCTCGACCAGGCCGAGACCGATGTTGCCGGTCCGGCGATGGCGCTCGATAACGGCCAGCTTGCGAATGTCGGTCCCTTTCTCCGCCCGGAAATGTCCCGAATCGTCCCGTTTCACTTCCCGTACCAGGTCGTGGGTGATAAGACTTCCCGGTTCGATGCCGATGACCCGGACCGAGTTGGTCTCAAGGGACAACCGAAAGGAATCTTCCTTCAGAGTCGGGGCGTTGACTGTACCGGTTACCGCCGAGAGATCCGGGGAACCCACGGAGAAGAGCGGAGAGCCATTGTCAGCTACCTGAACTCCGCGCTTGTACACTTCCCGGACTCTGAAGTCCGAGAGATCCTCCAGAACCACCAGGTCCGCCATGAGCCCCGGGGCCACCGCTCCCCGGTCCTTGAAGCCATAGCCTCTGGCGGCATTGATTGTCGCGAGCTCAACGGCGGTTATCGGGTCGAGCCCCTCTTTTACTGCCAGGCGGAGGTTGTGGTCGATCTGCCCCTCCTTTAGGAGATCAACCGGCTGCTTATCGTCGGTGCAGAAGGCGCAGAGGTGGGCGGTCCTGGCGGTCACACCCTTCACCAGGGTTGCCAGATTGCGTGCCGCCGAGCCCTCCCGAATGAGCACCCGCATCCCGAGGCTGAGCCGCTCGGCCATCTCCTCCAGAGTCGAACACTCGTGATCGGTCTCGATTCCCGCTGCCCGATACGCCATGAGCTCTCTGCCCAAGACCATCGGCGCGTGACCATCCATAGGCTTACCTGCCCGGGCGGCGGTGTCGAGCTTTGCAAGGGCTCCCTGGTCTCCGGATATTACCGCGGGGTAGTCCATCATCTCCCCGAGGCCGAGGACCTGATCATGATCGATCATGGACTCGAGAGCTTCCGCATCGAGGACGGCGCCGGCGTTCTCGAAGGAGGTGGCAGGCACGCAGCTCGGTAGCATGAAAAAGACATCCAGGGGCGCCTCTTCCGCGGCTTCGATCATGTATCGAATGCCCTCGAGGCCGCAGACGTTGGCGATTTCGTGGGGGTCCGCGACGACCGTGGTGGTGCCGTGGGGCAGGACGAGTAGGGCGAACTGCTCCGGAGAGAGCAGGGAAGACTCGATATGCACGTGACTGTCGATGAGACCGGGGATAAGGTATCGCCCCTGGAGGTCCCGCTCGATTTCCGCCTCCTGCTCACCGAAGGCGACGATCAGGCCCTGATCAATGGCAACGGAGGTCTCCGTGACCTCGTGGGTGTAGACATTTACAACTCGGCAGTTTCTCAGGAGCAGATCCGCCGATCTGCGACCCGAGGCGACCTCTATGAGGCGAGTTCTATCCATGGATGCTCCTTTTCGCTTCAGGATAAATCCGCCTTCCCCGGGGCGCAAGCGGAGAACGGGAGCGCGCAGCTTCGCGGGAAGAACGGCGCATATTATTACAATAAGACTCAACAACTTTGTATATTTTTGCGTTGCTTGCACGTCGACCCTCCGCTATACTGCCAGTAAAGCGTTACATCGCACAAAAATCCGCCTAGCTGGAGTGCATCATGGAAAAGTTGTTCCAACTTAAGGAGAACGGTACCACCGTTCGGATCGAGGTTATTGCGGGAATCACGACGTTCCTCACAATGGCCTACATTCTCGCGGTAAACCCGGGGATTCTCTCGGACGCGGGAATGCCCGCGGACTCGGTTTTCACCGCAACGGCCCTGGCATCCCTTGTGGCGACACTCGTGATGGCATTCGTAGCGAAGCTCCCCTTCGCCTTGGCTCCCGGCATGGGGCTTAACGCCTTCTTCGCCTATGCCGTCGTCCTCGGTATGGGCTACAGCTGGCAGTTCGCCCTTACCGCGGTCTTTCTCGAGGGAATCATTTTTATCATTCTCACGATGCTCAACGTTCGTGAGGCGATTATTAATCTCATTCCGCAGAACATAAAGAAGGCGATTTCCGTCGGTATCGGCCTCTTTATCGCCTTTATCGGAATGCAGAACGCCGGCATAATCGTCGACGATCCCGCGGTGCTCGTGGCGCTCGGCGACTTCGGCTCTCCGGCAACCCTCCTGGCGGCCATCGGACTCATCATTATCGCGGTCCTCAACGCCTTCAACATTCGGGGCTCCCTCCTCTGGGGCATCCTCGCCGCGACGATTATCGGAATCCCCATGGGAGTTACGAGCGTAGAGGGATTCTCGCTCTTCCGAACGCCGCCCTCCCTGGCGCCGATCTTCTTCCAGTTTGAGTTCTCGCAGGTCTTCACGCTGGACATGGTCATCATACTCTTCACCTTCCTCTTCGTGGATATGTTTGACACCGTCGGGACCCTAATCGGCGTTTCCACCAAGGCCGGAATGATGCAGCCTGACGGCTCGATTCCTCGGGCGAAGCAGGCACTCCTGGCGGACTCCATAGGAACCACCGTAGGCGCGATTTTCGGAACCTCCACGGTTACGACCTACGTCGAGAGCGCCGCGGGTGTCGAGGAAGGCGGTCGCACCGGACTAACCGCCCTGGTGGTGGCGATCCTCTTCTTCCTGGCGCTCTTCCTGAGTCCTCTCTTTCTCCTGGTTCCCGCGGCCGCGACCGCTCCGGCGCTGATCCTGGTGGGTGTGTTTATGATGAGCCCGGTCCGGGAGATCGAGTTCGGCAAGATCACCGAGGCGCTTCCGGCGTTTCTGACGATGATTATGATGCCCCTGGCGTACAGTATCGCCGAGGGAATCGTCTTTGGTCTCGTCTCCT
>CAYZHV010000304.1:0-4245 GCA_964478055.1 uncultured Spirochaetaceae bacterium
GCCCCGACCTCCCGCTCCGAGCTCCAGTCAGAGACATTCGCCTTGATGTCCTCCATCATCGCCATTACTTTCGCGTTGGCACCACCGTGCTTCGCACCCTTTAGGGAGCCCACAGCGGCAGCGATAGCGGAGTAGGTATCGGTGGCGGCGCTCGAGACAACGTGAACCGTAAAGGCGGAGTTATTACCTCCGCCGTGCTCCGCGTGCAGAACGAGAGCGAGGTCCAGGGTTTCCGCCTCCAGGGGTGTGTAGTCTCTGCTTATTCGAATCAGTTGAAGCAGATTCTCGGCGGTGCTCAGCTCCGGGTCCGGCGCGTGAATAAAGAGGCTCTCGTTGTGGTAGTAGTGCCGTTTCGCCTGAAACCCGTAGGCAACCATCGTCGGAAACCGCGCAATAAGTTCAATGGATTGCCGGAGAACATTTCTAATCGAGAGATCCTCAGCGTCCTCGTCGTAGGAGTATGCCGAAAGCACGGATCGGCCTAGCTTGTTCATAATGTCGTTGCTCGGCGCTCGCAGGATCATGTCCTCGGTGAAGTTATCCGGAAGACTCCGGTTCTCCCCCAGGAGCCCCCTAAAGCTCGCGAGCTCTTCCTGCGTTGGAAGGACGCCAAAAAGGAGGAGATACGCCACCTCCTCGAAACCGAATCGTCCGTCCCTCTGAAACCCCAGGACCACCTCTCGCAGATCGTAACCCCGGTAGAGAAGCAGCCCCTCCGCCGGCACCCGCTCCTGGTCGTCAATTATGTAGCCGTGGACCTCGCCGATCTCGGTCAGCCCTATGAGCACTCCGGTGCCGTCTTCGTTTCGCAGTCCCCGTTTGGTGTTGTACCGTTTGTGAAGCTCCGGGCTGATGCTGTTGTGCCGCTCAGCAAGGACGGTATGAGAATCAAGAAAGCTGCTCAAGTGGCTCATAGATATTCCTTCCGACTGTAAGTTTATGCGGGAACATAACACATCACCAGTTCCATGTACATATACTCGACTGTTCTCCGCTCTCACCAACGCTGCCTAATCTTGGAACGGTCAAGCCCCCCGAGAGCCCTAGCCCAGGCTGGAAGAACGAGATTCCTGGGAACGGAGAAAGAAAAGCTCACGAATCAGGTGGCTCTTCGCGACTCCCTTTCGCTCGAAGGGGGTCTCCGGCCGCCAAGGTTGTCGCGGGGCAAACCCTTCGTAGGCATTCGCTAGCTTTTCCGCCCGGGAGAGAGTCTCCAGCATCTGCTCCGCGTAGTCCTCCCAGTCCGTAACGGCATAGAGATATCCCCCGGGATACAAGTGCTCTGCCAGCTCATCGGGGTACGCTCCCTGGATGAGGCGACGTTTGTGGTGTCGCTTCTTTGGCCAGGGATCCGGGAAAAAGATGTGAATGCCGTGGAACTTAGCCTCTGCCAGCGGACCCCGGAGGAGCTCCACCGCATCGCCCTGTATCACCCGGAGATTCTCGAGACCGAGCCTCCGAATCTCGCTAAGCAATTTGCCTACCCCGGGCGTGTGCACCTCGATGCCGAGAAAGTCCGATCCCCTCATCGCATCCGCCATAGTTGCCAGGGAGTACCCCATGCCGAAACCGATCTCCAGGTACCGCTTGCGCTCCTCCGGTGAGGCTCCAAAGAGCTCATCCAGATCTACGCCTCCGACCTCGGGATCGAGGCCGTACACCGGGTAGAGTTCTCGGTAAGCGGCTTTCTGGTGATCGCTCATCCGACTCGTCCGGATGACAAAGCTACGAACTCGTTTTCTATGTTCTTCGTCCATCTTTCGATACTCAGTCCCGGGCTCGGGAGCCTCAGAGCAATTGCGAGAGGCGGCCCCTGATGAACTCCGACTTCTCTTTGAGACCCACGGAGCCGGTTTCCAGCTTGAGAACATTCGGATTTTTCGCATCGAGCTGCACTTTTCCGCCCCCCTGCTCAATCAGTGATAGCACTTTGTCTACCGACACCTCTGCAACCTTTCCGAACTCCACGTGACAGACCCCTCGGCGCTCTTTGATGCTGGCGATGTGGAGCCGCCGGCAGATGATTCGGATCTCCGCCAGGGAGAGGAGGCTCTGCACCTCCTCCGGCAGGGGGCCAAAGCGATCCTCGAGCTCCGAGTAAATCGCTCCGAGCTCGTCCTCAGTAGAGATCGAGGCGACCTTCTTGTACACCTCCATCTTTTCCGCTGGCTCGGAGACGTAGCTGTCCGGCACAAAGCCGGTATACTCGAGCTCCAGATAGACCTCTTCCTCTCCACCGCTTTCATCCCCCTCGAGATCCCGAATCGCGTCGTCCAGGAGCTTCAGGTAGAGGTCAAAGCCGATGGACATTATGTCCCCGCTCTGCTCCCGGCCGAGGAGATTCCCCGCGCCTCGCACTTCCAGGTCCTTCAGGGCGATCTTGAAGCCTGACCCTAGCTCCGTGTAGTCGCTGATTACCTGGAGCCTTTTCATGGCGATTTCCGAGAGGGATCGTTGTTCGGGGTAGAGCAAGTAAGCGTAGGCGAGCTTGTCCGACCGGCCTACTCGGCCTCGGAGCTGATAGAGCTGGCTGATGCCGTACATATCCGCTCGGTCTATGATGATCGTGTTTACGTTCGGGATGTCGATGCCGTTTTCTATGATTGTCGTCGCCACGAGGACGTGAAAAGCACCGTGAATGAAGCGGTGCATAACGTCCTCGAGCTCGTGGGACTCCATCTGCCCGTGGGCTGCCTCGACTATCGCCTCGGGAACGATGGTCTGAATAAACTCCTTTATGTTATCCAGCGTCTCCACCCGGTTGTGAAGAAAGTAGATCTGTCCTCCCCGTTCGAGCTCCTGCCGTATCGCTTTCTGGATGAGCTCCTCGGAAAACGCCTGAATCACCGTCTCGATTGGCAGGCGATTGTGTGGGGGTGTCCGTAGGACCGACATATCCCTGATCTTGAGAAGGGACATGTGTAGAGTCCTCGGAATAGGGGTCGCCGTCAGGGTAAGGGAGTCCACGGAGGTCTTGAGCTCCTTCAGCTTCTCCTTTGCCTTCACGCCGAAGCGCTGCTCCTCGTCGATAACGATGAGCCCGAGGTCCTTGAACTTCACGTCCTTCTGCAGGAGCCTGTGGGTCCCGACAACGAGATCGACACTCCCTTCGGCGAGGCCCTGGCGGATCTTCTTTGCCTCTCCCCGAGAGATAAAGCGGGATAGCATACCTGTCTCCACCGGAAAGCCCTCGAGACGCTCGTTGAAGTTCTCGTAGTGCTGCTCCACGAGTATGGTGGTCGGTGCGAGGATGGCGACCTGTTTTCCAGAAGCCACGGCCTTGAAGGCGGCCCGCATCGCTACTTCGGTTTTTCCGTAACCTACGTCGCCACAAACCAGCCGGTCCATGGGCACCGGCCGCTCCATGTCACTCTTGACCTCGGCAATACAGCGCAGTTGATCGTCCGTTTCCTCGTAGGGAAACTTCGACTCGAAGTCGTACTGCCACTCCGTATCCCCGGGAAAGGCAAAGCCCCGAGCCTTCTTTCGCCTCGAGTAGAGCTTGATCAGCCGCTCCGCCAGATCCTCCACGTTCTTCCGAACGTTGCTCTTGCGGTTCTCCCAGGACTTTCCGCCGATCTTGTCGAGTTTCGGTGTCTGACCGCCGTGGCCGATGAAGCGCTGAATCAGGTTGACCTGCTCGATGGGGATATAGATGAACTCACCCCCGGCGTACTCCAAATGGATGTAGTCTCGCTCGTTCCCGGCGGCCTGAATCCGCTTAATCCCTTTGAAGAGTCCGATCCCGTAGTTTACGTGCACCACGTGGTCCCCGGGAGAGAGCTCAACAAAGGTCTCGATAGCGCTGGACTGCGCCTTTTTGACCGAGTGCGGGACCCGCTTGCGGCGACCGAAGATCTCGTTTTCTTCGATCACCATCAGCTTCACGTCCGGCAGAGCGAATCCCGACGAAATGCTCTCCGGCACCACCGTCACATCGTAGTCCGTAAGCATGTGGCTTATGCGGTTCGCCTGAGCTTCCGTGTCTCCGTAGATCACAACCTCGTACCCGGTGGTCAGGAGGTTTGTGAGCTCTTCCTTGAGAAAATCGAGATTCCCGAAGAAGGAACGCGGCGGATCGTAGGCGAAGCGGCAGTCGCTCTCATCCCGGTGCTCACCGAGGAGATGGAAACGAACGGTTTTGGCAGCCTCCTGCTCCAGATTGCTCAGCTCTGAGAGGATCGTCGCCGGCTTGGGAAGAGGATCCCGAAAGTGGCGATCCGCAAAGACCCCTTCGAACTCCTT
>CAYZHV010000305.1:0-4225 GCA_964478055.1 uncultured Spirochaetaceae bacterium
TCCGCAGGAGCTCTTGCGGTTTGTTGAGGAGCTCAGCAAGGCGGGGATCTTCGTCATCAACTCGGCGGTCTTCAACTCTGGCTTTCTCGTAGGCGGCGCCTACTTCGATTACAAGCCCGTGAGCCCGGAGAGCCATCCGGATCTGTACCGCTGGAGGGACCAGTTCGATCAGGTCTGCCGGAGCTTCGCGGTTTCCCCTGCGGACGCCTGCGTCGAGTTCTCCCTCGCACCCCGGGCGGTTAGCGCGGTGGCGATGAACACTTCCAAGCCAGAGCGGGTGGCGGAAAACGCTCAATCCGTGACCAAGCGCGCCCCGGCTGAGTTCTGGGAGGAGATGGCGCGGCAGGGGCTGATTTCGATAACGCCGCAGGAGATGCGATAGGAGCCTCGGGCCACCATGGCCGACGCGGACCGCTTCAAAGGAGCATGGATCCAGAGGGGCTTGAAGCGGAGCCTCGTCGGTCGGCGCTGTTGCCTAGGCTCCGGTAGCCTGGGCGGCGCGCTCCAGGGCACGCATATTCTCCCCAATATCCCCGGAAAAGACGCTGGAACCGGCGATGAGGTAGTTCGCCCCGGCTGCCACGATCCGCGGCACGGTCTCCACGTTTACGCCACCGTCCACACCGATGTCGTAGCTCCCCCCGTGCTGCTTTCGGAGTTCCACGGCTTGTCGAATGTTCGCCTCGCAGGTCTCCGCGAAGCGCTGCCCCCCGAAACCGGGATAGACCCCCATGGCGATAAAGAGCTCGATCTCACTGAGCACATGTGGATGCGCCTCGATTTTGAGAAAGTGCCGGTCCGGGTTGAGGCCGATTCCCGCGGCCGCCCCGCTCTTTCGGATCGCCTCGATCGTAAAGGGTAGATTTCGGCAGGTGTCCTCCTGCACCACAATCATATCCGCCCCGGCGGCGGCAAAGTCCTCGATAAAGGGATCGGGGTTTGCTATTTCCAGATGTGCCACCAGAGGCACCGTGAGGTGCTTTTTGAGCGCCGGAAGCAAGTCTATCCCAAAGGAGAAGTTGTGCACGTAGTGCCCATCCATGATGTCGACGTGGATGGCGCAGGCACCCTGACGTTCAGCTTCTACCGAAGCTTCCCGCAGGATGCCGTAGTCCGCGCCGAGAATGGAGGGGCTAATCTTTATGTCCATTCGCGCTTAGGGCTGCCAGCCGACCTCGCGACGGTCCGCCCAGGGACCGCCGTCTTTGTACCGCTCCGGATAGAGCACCTTCGGCCGGGGATCCTCCGCCTCGTCGAGCTGCTTGACCATCCAGAGGGGATAGGGCGTTCCGGGATCGGAGACCTTGGTCAGTTCGTCGAGCTCCTCCTTGGATAGCTCGAGCTCCGAGGCCTCGAGGTTGTCCGCGAGATGCTCCTTCTTACGGCCTGCGGCGATAACCGCGGAGATCGCCGGCCTGCTCAGGAGCCATGCCAGGGCGACCCGGGCGGGGGAACAGCCGTGGTTGTCCGCGATCTTCTTGAGCACATCGACAACGTTGAATCCCATCTCATGGTCAAAGGGGACAAAGTTGCCCGCCTCAGCGAACCGGGTGCCTTCGGGTGCCGGGTTCTCCCGGGTGTACTTGCCGGAAAGGAAGCCGCCGGCCAGGGGCGACCAGACGAGAATACCGAGCTTGTGATACTCCGCCATGGATTGAAAGTCGAACTCCAGTCCCCGACCTACGAGGCTGTAGTACATCTGGGCTGTGGCGTACCGGTGGAGATTGAGCTTGTCCTGCATCCAGAGCGCGGTAGTCGCCTGCCAGGAGAGGTGATTACTCAGGCCGATGTAGCGCACCTTTCCCTGTCGGACGATATCGTCCAGAGCTCGGAGGGTCTCCTCGAGAGGCGTGTTGCTGTCCCAGCCGTGGATCTGGTAGAGGTCGAGATAGTCCGTCTGGAGCCGCTTTAGGCTGCTATCTATGCCGCGCATGATGTTTACTCTGGTCGCGCCGCTGCGATTGAAATTGTCGCTCATCGGAAGGCGGCACTTGGAGGCGAGAACGAGCTCTTCTCGCTGTCCTTTGATCGCCTTGCCGACAAACTCCTCGCTCTCGCCGAGACTGTAAACGTCGGCCGTATCGATAAAATTAACGCCGTTGTCCAGGGCGAACGCAATAAGCTCGTTGGTGCTCTTCTGGTCGAGATTGCCCATGTTCATTTTCTGTCCGAACTGCATCGTTCCGAGAGCTATTTCACTTACGATGAGTCCGGTGTTACCTAATGTTCGATACTTCAAATCAAACCTCCTGTGTGTTCTGAACCGACGCAAAAAGGGGAGCCTCCTGGCTCCCCATCACGAGGATTACTTCCTCTTCTTACTGCCTCTCTAAGCTCCGGTTATCAGGAACCGAGTCTCGTTTTCCTGGTCTACGTGCCGCATAAAGAGGTCATCATCCGGGGTGTCCTCCTCAAAAATCACCCAGGTCTTAACTGCCTTGCCTTTCACAAGGGGGGCAAAGTGCCAGGTGTTTCTGTGGAGCACTACCGCGTCTCCGGCTTTGAGCCTAAACGCTTTGACGGTGTCGAGATTGATCTTTGTGGTGTCCGAGGGGTCTGGCTCTGCCAGAACGAGAATGATCTCCCCATCAGCCGGGATCAGGGTCTCCGTCGTCTTGGCGTGCTGCTCGAAGGCGGTGTTAACCATTTCCTTCTGTGGAAAGGACTGAACTAGTCCGACCGACACCGATTTGAGGTCGAGGATCGAGAGCTTGTTCCAAAAGTTGAAGAGCTCCCCCTCGAACGCTGGGTTCTGCTGGTCAGTTCTAACGTACTGACCGTAGGGAGCAAAAGCCTCCTCAGTCGGGTCCTGAACCTTCAGCGTTACGTCTTTCATTCTTCTGCTCCTTCCATAAAGCCTCGGACGATCATCACACCGACCGTCGCTCCCGGATCCTGTCGTCCTTTGGACTGCTCCTGGTAGTAGGCGGCGCGACCGTGCTGGGCGACCATTTCCTTGGTCGCCTCGAGCCCCTCCTCCGCGGCCTTGTGCCCCGCTTTGAGCACCTCCTGGACGCCGCCGTCGGCGGACTCCATCGCCTCCGCCGCGGGCTTGAGGGCATCGATTATGGTCTTCTCTCCGGGTTGCGCCTTTCCGCGGTCGATGAGCCCCTGTACAAAGGCGGAAAAGAAGCCGGCCATGTCAGCGCCCTCGAGATCCTCTTTGCCGCCGACCGCTTTGCCGCCCCGCATAAAGCCGGTTCCCACCAGGGTTCCCATGGTGGAAGGGGCGGCGTTGGCCATGGTCATGCCCGCCTTCATCAGGAGTTTTCCAACATCGGTCTCATCGCTGGAGGAGAGCTGCTCATCCGCGGCGGAGAAACACTTGGCCATGGTAATGCCGAGGTCCCCGTCCCCCATTACGCCGTCGAGCTCGATGAGGTAATCCTTGTTCTCCTCCATAATGCTGCGAAGCTTGGCGAGAACCTTTTTTGCCGTATCAGCGTTGAAGCTGCTCATCATCGTCTCCCTTAGAGCTGGCTCTGCTCGAAGAACGGAGTCTTTGCCGGCTTGGAGAGAAGCGCTTTGAGCTCGTCGTCGAGCTTGAGGAGGGAAATGGAGAATCCCGCCATTTCCATGGAGGTCGCGAACTCTCCGGCGTAGACTTTGAAGACTTTGATCTTCTTCTTCTCCAGGATCTCCTTGACCCTTCGGAAGGCGATGTAGAGCTCGTCGAGGGGCGTAGCACCGAGGCCGTTGAGCAGAACGGAGACCTCATCACCTTCTCCGTAGGGGAGGTCCGGGAGAATCTTGTCCATCATTTCGTCGACCACTTCATCGGCGGTCATCAACTTTCCGCGACGGATGCCCGGCTCTCCGTGAATACCCATGCCGATTTCCATCTCGTCATCTCCGATCTGGAAGGAGGGCTTACCGACTTCAGGGACGACACAGGGAGAGAGAGCGACACCCATGGTACGAACGTTGGCCCCGGCCTTCTCAGCGATACGCTTGACCTCGTCCAGATCGGCCCCTTCCGCGGCCTTGGCGCCGGCGCACTTGTAGACGTAGAAAATTCCGGCCACTCCTCGGCGCTTCTGCTCCTCGCCCTTTTTGGCACTGGCTACATCCTCGCCGGCGACATAGGACTCGACTCGAATATCCTCCATGTCCGCCATTTCCGCGGCCATATCGAAGTTCATTATGTCGCCGCCGTAATTGCCATAGATATAGAGCACGCCCTTTCCGGAGTCGATGTGCTTGGTGATGTTGAGCATCTGCTCGG
>CAYZHV010000306.1:0-4197 GCA_964478055.1 uncultured Spirochaetaceae bacterium
GCCGAGGGAAGACCCTCCGCTTGAGGCCGGCTCAAGGGCCTCGCGCACCGGCGCCGGGCAGACCGCCATTGCCCGCCGGGACCCACCGACACCTTCCAAGCTAAGCCTCAAAGCCATTTCGCCACCCCGGGAAAAGCCGCCCAGGACCACCTCTTCCTCGCTTCCGGTGGAGATTCCTTCGAGAGTCTCGGTCACCGCTGTTCGCGTTGCGTTTAGGGAGCTCCACCGGTAGGCGCCGTCAAAGTCGCCGAGCTCCCCGGACTGCAGGGCCACGACGGTCCAGCCGAGCTCGGCGGCGGGTTCCCAGGAGTTGAGGCTGTGGGCGGCGCAACTGTTGTCGCCATGAAGGACCAGGAGAATATGTCGTGCAAAGGAGTCAGCTGAGGGAGAAAGGACGCTTTTAGTTGGGACCGTAGAACGAAGAGCCTCCTCGTACCGCCCCGCATAGAGATCAGCGAGTTCCTCGAATCGCTCGACTCCGAGCAGAGGTGTAAAGTCCGGGTCCTCGTGCAGTAGAGCTGGGCGAATCCAACCACCGGACTCGGCGACCTTCGCCAGGAGCTCCAGGGCTTTATCGGTTTCCCCGGAGGACGCCAGGAGGCTTGCCTCGGCGTAGTCAAAAAAGCGCGACTCTTGCCGGGACTCCGAGGAGAGAGCGTGAATAAAGTTGAGCGCAGCGCCGGGAGAGCTCTTCGCATAGAGCTCATAGACTCGAGATTCGTTGTGGTGGAAGCTCACACTGAGAACTATACGAGAATGGGACCAGCTCGGGATAGCCCTTGGGTCATCAACACTCGCGGGAGAGCTCGGTCATCACGTCGATATAGTCGGAAATTAGCCGGGTTGTGAGAAAGCGACTGCGCACCGTCTCCCGGGCCTTTGCTCCCATGGTCTCCCGATACTCAGGATGCTTTACCAGCTCCACTACCCTGTCCGCGGTCCCGTCGATATCCGCCGGATCGATAAGAAACCCATCCTCTCCGTCGGTGATCTGCTCTGGAATGCCACCTGCAGTCGTGGCAACGACCGGCGCGGCCTTCCACATCGCCTCGGTGACGGTGAGGCAGAACCCCTCGCGGTAGGACTTCTGCAGCACCACCGCCGCGGCTCGCTGAATCGCGTTTACCAGGAGCGCGTGGTTGCCTACGACGAATATCACATCTCCTCGATCCACCAGCTCTCCGGCGCGCTCGTGTACCTGCTCATACACCCCGTGTCCCTCGGGATCATCACTCGCCAGGTTGTACACAAAGACGAGTCGACACTCTACCTTCTCCCTCACCTTCTCGTAGACATCCAGGACCCCCAGGGGGTCCTTCCACGGGTCCATCCTTGAGACCTGCGTGATAAACGGCTTATCCGTGGGTATCCCCGCCTCCTCGATCCAGCGGTAGATCTCCTCGTCGCTCATGTCCCGATTTTTGAGGGATAGGGGGTCAATCGCAGGGTGAACCACGCGCTGCTCAACCGGCAAGTCCGGCTTTCGATACTTTTCCGAAGAGATGAGCATGATGTCATACCGAAGCAGGTAGGTGCGCAGGAATTTCCACACCTCTTCGTTCGGCTCGGAGATATCGATGTGGCAGCGCCAGATCCAGGGCTGCTGCTTCTTGAAACTGTGAATCAGCGGCAGGGGCTGAGGATCGTGGATAAAGACGAAGTCGTGGTTAACGTGCGTGTAAATGGCGAAGTTGGCGTTGACCTCCAGGTAGAGCTCTTTTTCTTCATCGCTGAGCCCCTCGCTATTACCCTGCATGGCGTTGTGTATCTTCTTTGTAATCTCATAGAAATCCGGGGTCCCGTGGACGGTGCGCCAACCGGTATCGAGCCCCGCGTCATTGAGCAGGGGGACCATTGAGTTGAGGATCTCAGCTACTCCCCCGCCCATAAAGGTTGAGTTGACCATCAAGCTATGAGTCCCGTAGAGCTTTCGGATTTTCTTGTGAATGGAAGAGATTACCTCTTCCCCGGCGGCATCGACGTAGGTTTCCAGACTGAATACCATCTCGCCTCCTCGAGGAGCAGTTCGTCCTGGACTCGCGCCGCCGGAGAAGCGCTTGCGGGGATGCCCACCGACGGGCCTCTTTTTGGAATATAACTCATTCCCCCAGCCGTGGCAGCTGGGGCTAATCCACGTGGGGCCTGCCCCGGATGCAAAGAATCGGCGACAACATGCAACCTAGACGAGTCCATCCGTGTCGTACCCTTGTATGAGACCATCCACGCCACGACGCATTCTTCTCATTTATCCCCGGACCCCGGACACCTACTGGAGCTATCGCCACGCCCTTCGGTTTGTCGACAAGAAAGCCCTCATGCTGCCTCTGGGACTCGTGACGGTAGCGGCGATCATGGGGGAGGAGTACTCCTATCGGCTGGTAGATCTAAACGTCCGGCCCCTGGAGGACGCGGATCTCGAATGGGCGGAGATGGCGATGATCTCCGCAATGATCGTTCAACGGAGCTCCATGGAAGAGGTAATCAGTCGGTGCAACGCGGCAGGCGTTCCGGTGGTAGCCGGGGGGCCCTATCCCACCTCTTGTTACCAGGAAATCCAAGGGGTCGATCACTTCGTCCTCGGGGAGGGGGAGTGCACCATCCCTGAGTTCCGAGAGGATCTCGAGAGGGGCGACCCGAAACGGATCTACCGCCCGAAAGGAAGACCGGAGATGGAGGAGGTGCCGATACCTCGATTCGACCTCTGCGAGCTTTCGGCCTACGACACCTTTCCGCTGCAATTCTCCCGGGGCTGTCCCTTTGATTGCGAGTTCTGCGACATTGTGAGCCTCTTCGGCCATCGGGTGCGCACCAAGAGCCCGGAGCACTTCGTTGCGGAAATGGAGGCCGCCTACCAGACCGGCTTTCGGGGAAGCCTCTTTCTCGTGGATGACAACTTCATCGGGAATCGCCGTCGCTCGAAGGAGCTCCTCCGAGCTGTGGTGCGGTGGCAGCAGGAACGGGGGTACCCCTTCAACCTGAGCACCGAGGCGAGCATCGACCTGGCCGAGGATCCGGAGCTTCTCTCCCTTATGGTTTCCTCAGGCTTTACCATGGTCTTTGTCGGTCTGGAGACCCCGATTTCCAGTTCTCTCGAATCTATTGGGAAGAAGCAGAACCTCCGGCGCAGCATGGAGCGGTCGGTCAGCAAGATTCAGCGGGCGGGGATCGAGGTTACTAGCGGATTCATAATCGGTTTCGACTCTGATCCGCCGGACATCGCGGAACGGCAAATAGCCTTTATCCAGCAACTCGCGATTCCCACCGCCATGGTGGGGCTGCTCATGGCACTACCGAATACCAAGCTCTGGAGCCGCCTCGAGAAAGAGGGGCGCGTCCTCTTTCGCTCCGAGGGCAACAATACCCACGAGGTGGAGCTCAACTTCGAACCCCTCCTGCCCAAGGAGACTCTGATCGAGGGGTACCGCAAGGTCCTCCAAACCATTTACACCCCCCGGCGCTACTTCTCCCGCTGCCTGCGGCTTATTCGGCGCTTTCCGAGGAGCCTGCAGAAGTGCGATACCGATGCTGTCGGAAGCGTCGGAACCCGGGAGCTTGCCGCCTTTGGTCGGTCCCTCCTCTGGCAGGGACTCTCCGGCTACGGTCACTGGTACTGGTGGTTCCTTCTCAGAGCTGTAGCTCTACGACCCAGGTTGGTTGTGCCGATCGTTACCCTGGCGGTCCGGGGACACCACTTCTTCAAGATCACTGAGCGGACCGTCCGCCGAGGCCGGGAGCTTCCGGTAGAGCGCGAGACCGCGCCGGAGCTTACTGAGCGCCACCTGCGTCGTCCCGGGCCGCGACGTGGTAGACTGGAGGAAAGCCTGGAGGAGGTGTAAATAGTGGAAACCGTACCGTCACCGGCAGCACAGCTCATGATCACCATAATCCCCATTGTGGGGATCGTGTTCGGCAGCACGGTTATCGTCTTCTTTCTGCTCTGGAACCATAAGCAACGAATGGCGCAGATCGAGCGCGGCATGCAGCCGAGGAGGATAATCGACCTGAAGACCTTCAGTCTTCTGTTGGGACTGCTTTCGGGAGCGGTGGGCCTCGCCCTGACACTCTTTCAGATCGCTGTGAGGGGTGGAGGGTACGGGCTCTTAGGCGGCCTCATTCCGCTGGCGGTAGGACTCGGGTTTCTCGCGCTGCAGAATTCGACGAAGATTTTGAACTCGTTTCGCGCAACTACACAAGTCA
>CAYZHV010000307.1:0-4179 GCA_964478055.1 uncultured Spirochaetaceae bacterium
GGTACAGCTCCTTCTCTCTCCCCATACCCGGGGATTTCTCGTCGGCCACCTTTTTCTTTGTTCTGCCGGCGGTAACCGGCGGGGCCTTAGAGATAACCGGCCTCGATCTCTCTGATCCCCAGGGGGACAAGGAGGTGCTCTCGGTCCTGGAGCTCATGGGGTGCACCATCCACCGGGGAGATCGGGCGATTCGGGTGGAAGGCCCCGCTCCGCGACGTTCCGGTGGTCCCGGGCTCAACGGGGGCACCTTCGACATCAATAACATGCCCGACGCCCTTCCCGCCCTTGCGGTTGCCGCAACCGGCGCCTCCGAGCCGGTTCGCCTGACAAACGTCGCCCACGCCCGGCTCAAGGAGACCGATCGGATCGCCGTCATGGCCGAGGAGCTCGGCAAGATGGGCGCCGAGGTGGTGGAGCTGGAGGACGGCCTCGAGATCCGCCCCTCCTTCCTGCGAGCGGCTCATCTAAACGCCCACGAGGACCACAGGGTGGCCATGAGCCTCGCCGTGGCTGCCATGGCAACCCAGGGCAATGACCCCACTGTTATCGAGGGCGCCGACTGCGCCGACGTCACCTTTCCCGGGTTCTTCAACCTTCTCGAATCGGTACGACAGAGGTAACGAGTTCCTGATGAATCACCGCCCAGCTGAAGCTTCGGTCTACATATTCGATGTGGACCACACGCTAACCCGCCACTCCACCGCACGTCGCTTTGCTGAGCTCGGTCGCCAGGAGGGTTTCGTCACCCTCCGGGCGTTGATGAAGCTCCCCTTCCACTACGCCCGGTATCGACTCGGCCTCCTGGACATAAACGACGTCAAGCGTCCTCTGGCGCCTCTCGCAGGACTTACTGAGGAACGGTTGCGGGAGCTCGGGGAGGAGAGCTTTGAACGGAGAACCAGAGGAGACCTCTTTGTGGAGATGGCGGATCTCCTGGGGGAGCTTCGCGGTCAGGGGCGCGAGGTCGTCCTCGCCAGCACCAGCTTTCGCTTCCTTCTCGAGCCCCTGGCGCGGCATCTCGGCGCAACGGGTCTCGTTTGTTCGGAGCTCGGGATCTCTCGAGGGGTTGCCACTGGAGAGATAGCCGGGGATCCGTGCTACGCAGAGGAGAAGGCTCGCCGTACCGCAGAGTACTGCAAAGCCCGAGGCCTGAGCCTGGATTCCGCGGCGTTCTACACCGACAGTCACCACGACTTGCCCCTCCTCAACCGAGTCGCCGTCCCGGTGGCGGTCCACCCGGACCTGCGGCTTCGTCTCAAGGCTCGCCGGGAGGAGTGGCCGATTCTGCGTCCCGTCTAGGCCGACACGGCTCAGCCCGGATAGAAGAGTGTCAGGGTTGCCGCGAGGAAGAGCGGGAGGCTTACCGCCGCAAAGAGGTAGGAGGCGATCATCCCCGAGGCGGTGTAGTGAACCTGTCGGCTAGTGCCGTAGGCCCGGGTGGCAATCATGGAGTTTGTTGCCGGCGGCACTGCGGCCTCTAGAACCAGGACGAGGCGAATACCCCAGAGGAGCTCCGGATTTCGGGCGAGGACTTCGATGTTCTCCCAGACCGGAAGCGCCACGAGAGCCAGCACCGCCGCCGGTAGCGCCAGCAGCCTGATCAGAGAGAACTGCACAAACTCCCTTCGAATGCGCAGGTCTTCCCTCGGTATCCCCGCCAGGGCACCCCCGAGCATAACGAGCGCGGCGTCCAGGGCAACCGCCTCCGCCCAGCCAATGGGCAGACGGACGATCCGGGGAACCATCTCCCAGAGCCCGGTGGCGGCAAGAATGAGCCCGGCAAGAATACCGATCAACGGCGGGTTGACCGTGACCAGCTTGCCTTTCGAGCCGCCCTCCCGCTGAACTACGTTGGCCACCACCGTCCAAAAGGTGAGATTGAAGGCGAGGAGATAGAAGAACATGTAGACCGTCACCGCCTCCGGAGCAAAGATGTCCAGGATCGGTAGCGGGATAAAGCCAGCATTGTGGACCGAAAAGAGCAGCGCCCACTGCGCCGGCTGTTCGACCGGCAGCCTTCGGGCAAAGAAGCGCCCGAGCCAGGCGTAGAAGGCGAGAGTCAGCAACCCAAGGAGGAAAAAGCCTACCATCCAGCCCCATCCCTGGGAGATTGCGAGGTCCCATCCAGAAGGGAGCCGCTGTACGAAAAAGAGGGGAAAGAGGATGTTTATCGTGAGAAAGAGCGTCGGCGGATAGAGTCTCTTCTGGCTCCAGGAGGGTCTGAAGAGAAGGAAACCTGCGAGGGTAAGAAAGATCAGCCGTCCAACGGTGATCGCGAGGGAGCTGTACACCTTCCGTTAGAGCTTATCTGCCAGGGATTTGAACGCTCCGGATTCCTCTCTGGGGATGCAGACCAGGTTCCAGATGCGGCGATCCGATAGCTCTTCCTTTGGGTAGAGCTTCGTGTCCTCATTTCGAAAGAGGCCCCGAACCTCATAGCCCGCCTCTTCGAGGTAGGCCACAATGAGCTCTCTCTCATACCCGGCGTTCTCGGTGTTGTCCACGGAGTACTCGGCGATAATGAAGGGGCGCCCCTGGGCGGCCTCATCGGTTCGAGTCTCGTTCAGGGTACTCTGGGCTCCCTGGAGTACCGAGAGCTCCGCGCCTTCCACATCGATTTTCATGAAGTCCGGCGGTGTGAGCTGCTGTTCCTCGATGAGCCTGTCCAGAGCCGCCACGGTAATCGTCTCTCGTCCCGTTGCCTGAAGACCATAGTGATCGAGCTCCTCTTCACCTCGCTCGTAGACGGAGTTGAAGCTGTCGTCGCTGTAGAGATGTATCTCCATGGTCGCCGCGGTGTCGGCCAGACCGATTTGTACCGGCGTCACCCGTCCCGGATCGAGTCGTCCCTCGGAGGCGGCCCGGGCGATCTCCTGCGTCAGCCGGTCATAGGATGCCTGTACCGGCTCGAAGCTGATCACCCGGCTGCACCGCTCGGCGTAGTTAACGGTGAATACACCCTCATTGGCGCCCACGTCGTAGAGGACCGGCTTTCGCCCCCGACTCTGTGTCAGGTAGGCAATGATGCGGTCGAACCAGTAGCGCAAATTCTTGTTGATATCGTCGTAACGGCTTTTCACTCTAACCTCAATTTACCAGACTTGCGAAAGCCGGGGCAATCGTGAACAATTCGCCCATGAATCCGGCCTGGAGTGTTGATAGAGTCTGCGAGCTCATTAGCGAGGCGGGGCGTATCGCCCTCTCCTACTTCGAGCAGCCAGAGATAGAACGAAAAGCGGACTTCTCGGTGGTCACCGCCGCGGATCGAGCGATCGAGGCTCGGCTGCAACAGGAGTTCGACCATCCCGAAGAGGGATACTTCCTCATTGGCGAAGAGACCATTCATCTCTACGACGATGAGTACTTCGCCGAGGCCCTGAGGCGCAACTGCTGGGTTGTGGACCCAATCGACGGCACCGCCCCTTACGCCAACCGCCTCCCGACCTGGGGCGTCTCCATTGGGTACATGGAGGAAGGAAGGCTCACTCAGGGGGCGCTCTTTCTTCCACGGACTGGTGATCTCCTCATCACCGACGGCGACGAGGTACTCTACGAGCGTACAAGCCGAGACCCAAAGCGTTGGAGCTTCGGGGCCCTGGAACCCTTCGATCCCGGCCCTCAGCCGTATACCCCTTCGGGGATGATCTCCCTTCCCCAGGAGATCCGCCGAAAAGCGCGCTTCGAGGGACGCAACCCCTTTCAGGCGAACGGGAGCGCCGTCTACTCCGTGGTGAAGCTCGTTCTCGGCGGCTATCTCGGCTATATCGCAAGGATCAAGCTCTGGGACCTGGGCGCCTCGATCCCGATCCTTCAGCGTCTCGGCTACTCCATCGTCATGCGCGACGGCACGGAGATGGATGAGCGGGTGATTGAGGAGTTCTGGCACCTGGACCCTGTGAGCCCCCGGCGCTGGAAGTCCCAGGATCTCCTCTTTATCGCCAAGGACGCGGAGACGATCCGGTTTATGCGGGAGAGCTACAAGCTGCCGAGGTGATCAGAGGAGTTAGTAAGTAAACCGCTGATGCGGGTGTGCGGGTAGCTCGGTAAGCAGGAGCCGCTGTTTCACGGGCGTCGGCCTGCCCCCGCGGGCGGGAACGGATGACGCTGATGTAGAGAATGAAAGCTCGGGAGAAGCGCGGCCCTGATTCTTCATCTCCATCTTCTCAATCAGCGTTGTCA
>CAYZHV010000308.1:0-469 GCA_964478055.1 uncultured Spirochaetaceae bacterium
CCTGTCTAAGCTTGACCTCTGTGACAAGAATCAAATTTCCTATCCCTCGGGGAATGGGGCTCCAACGCGACGAGGTTTATATCTGCAACATTTTGCGGTGCCGCCCGCCCGAGAACCGCAATCCGCTGCCGGTCGAGGCAACCCATTGCCGCGAGTGGCTCGACGCCACGCTGGCGGTGGTGCGCCCCGAGTTCATCTGCTGCCTCGGGTCGGTCGCGGCACACAACCTGCTCGAGACGGACGAATCGATTGGCCGACTCCGCGGGCGCTGGTTCGAATCGCACGGCGCGCGGGTCCTATGCACGTATCACCCGGCGTATCTGCTTCGGAACCCGGCCGCGAAAGCCAAAACGTGGGAAGACATCCAGAGGCTCATGCGGGCAATGGGGCTTTCGCCGCCCTCTCGCGATTGATTCCCGCAGATTGATCGAACAAAGCCCTTCACGGGTAAAAAGCGAGTAGAGTAGTC
>CAYZHV010000308.1:479-4173 GCA_964478055.1 uncultured Spirochaetaceae bacterium
TGGGCAGCAAGGACAAACAGATGGAGCGGTTGAAGCATGGCGACGCGTGAGCACCTGAACGCGACCACTGTCCGGCGGCGGGGGAGCGCCCCGGCGGCCGCTGGAGCCGCCCGAGTGAGGTCCTCGTCCAGAGGAATCGGCTCAGCCCGCGCAATCACTCCTTGAAAAGGAACTCCCTGTTGAGACGTTTTAAGAACATCGCATCTGCCTGGCTACGTCCCATCTCCTACGCTCTCGCAATCGTGATCGCAACGTATTGCAGCGCGGCCGAGCCACCCAAGGACATGCAACGCATGGGCGGCGAAAGCTATCCGAAAGCCTTCATCTGGTGGACGACGGCGAATCGCGTCGTGGAAGACGCCGCCTCGGAGGCCGAGGCCGATCGCCTTCTCTCGCAACTGGATGGCGTCGCTAGCCCTTGCCTGCACCTCGATTACTTCGCCGGCTTCAAGCGGCGTCATCCCGACCAGTTCGTGTTCCTCTTCTGCCAAGGGCACGACTTCAGTGAGAAGCCGACCGTTTACGATCCGGTCGATCGCAGCACGTTCTACCCGGGCCATTGGGTCCACTGCGCTCCGGCGACGATCACGGCGGATGTTGCAGCGTCATCGGGCGAAAGCGAGATCGCGGTCGACGACGTGGGGAAGTTTCGACTGGTCGACGGACAAGGACGCAAGCGGCCGGACGACATCTGCCTCGCTGCGCTCGACGACGACGGCCGGCCCGACTGGTCGCGCGTCGAACAGGTGAAGCTCGTTGCGATCGATGAGAATCGAAGCGTGATCCGTGTCGAGCGGGGATGCTACGAGACGAAGCCGCTCGCCTTGGCAGCCGGAAAAGCGAAGGCCGCGCCGCATGCCTCCGAGCCCTGGGGCTACGACGGAGGGATCTCCTGGGTCATCAACTATTCAGAAGAATGCCCCCGCGACCCGGGGGGACGCACGGCGTCTGACGCACTGCTGGAAGTCATCGCGCCGATGTTCGCTTCAGGCGGCCCCGTCGAAGAGTTCGACGGCCTGGAGTTCGACGTCTCGCCGTTTCGCCCCACCGGTCAGCTCGTACAAAGAAGGCCTGTCGACACCGACGGCGACCTCGAAGGCGACGGCGGTCTCTCGCCCGACGGCGTCAATCTCTGGGGGATCGGCTACTATGACTACTGCCGACAGATTCGAGAATCGCTCGGTCCGAATCGCTGGTTCATGGCCGACGGCAGTTGCGGGGCCGGTCACCAGCGGAACTTCGGCGTGCTCAACGGCATCGAGCGCGAGTGGTGGCCCGACTGGGGCGACAGCGACATCACCAAATGGTCGAACGGCTTCAACGGGTTCAAGTATTGGGAAGAGAATTGCCATCGGCCGTCGATGAACTACATGGTCCACAAGATCGGCGGACACAATCGCGAGGCATTCGTCAGCGCGCCGTGGGCACACCACCGCTTGGTGCTGGCCGCCGCGCAGTTCCTCGACGCCGCCGTCACGTCGTTCTACACGCCGAAGGCCGAGCCGGGCCAGCCATTCGGCGTTTTCGATGAACTCGTCGGCGGCAAACTCCAGCGGACCGGTTGGCTTGGCCGCCCCGTCGGACCGCATCAGCGGCTGGCCCTCGCGACGCCGAACCTCTTGAAAGGCGCATCGCTCACTGACCATCTCTCAGACGCAAATGTCGCTGCGACGAAGGCGGGTTCGAAAATTCGCATAGCCTCGAAATGCCTGACCGAAACGAAGTCGCTCGCGTTCCGCCTGGTCGATGTTCCATGCCGCCAGGGCGAGGATCTTCTGTTGCGGCTGACCGTTTCCGCATCGCCGCGACCGGGTTGGCCGGAAGCGATTCCGCGCCACATGACGATCCGGCCGACCGAAGGCGACTTCGAGGCGCTGGACACCTACGTCGGCACGGACCCCTTCACCGCGACATTCTACTTCCGCAACATGCCGGCCGATCGGGTTGCGCTCCAGATTCAAATCGAGGGCGATGAAGCGGTCACGCTCCACGCGGCCGAAGCCTACGCGCACGCCGACGCCGGCTACCGCTTATTCGAGCACGGTCTCGTCCTGGCCAACCCGAGCGATCGGCCGTACACGTTCGACCTCGGCGCTATTGCCCCGCAAGCCCGCTATGCGCGTCTCATGGGCTCTTCGCAACAAGATCCGGCCACGAATAACGGCGAAGCGGTGGGCGCGACGGCAACGCTCGGTCCCCGCGACGGGCTGTTTCTGATTCGAGACACGGAAAGGCACTCGCCATGACGAAGCACATCGATCGCAGACAGTTCGTGCAACGCACACACGCCGGCACGGCCGCGACGGGCCTTGCGGCGAACCTAACCTTCGCGTCCAACGACTCGCCGTTCGACCTATAGAACCTGCTCCGCTACGCCCTATCCAATCCGCAGTTCTCAATGGCCGTGGTCAGCATGAACTCGATGGATCAGGTGCAAGCCAATCTTCACACCGTCCGTGATTTCCAGCCGCTGAGCCCGGAGCGCATGCGGGAAATGCGAACTTCCCTCAACCCGTTGTACCGCGGCGAGAGGATTGCGTTGCGCGGAGATCGAGGAGTCGCTGGGGCGGTCCCCGCTCGAGAGGTTATTTTCGGTTCATCCGACTAATGCGTAGGTTGTCTCGTGGATGCCGAGGATTTTGAGTCTGAGGAATTCGGGATCTCGGAAGCCGTATGCTTGGCGTTTCATGGTCTTGATTTTGTTGTTGGTGCCTTCCAGCGGGCCGGTCGAGATTGGGTAGTCGTACCAGGCAAGGATGCCAACCGCGTGGAGGCGGAGCGTCTTGTCTTCCCACAGCAGCGTACCGTCGCCGCGCAGGGCCAGGGTCAATCGCTGCATGTTCACAAAGATCTCGTCGCGGCCGTCGCCGTCGGCGTCGCCCCGCATGATTTCGTGAGCATAGGTATCGCCGCCGCGCAGGCCGTTGTCGTAGGTCCACGCCGGGTCGCCGTCCCAGTCGAAGCTTCGAATAAGCCCGTCGCGATGGACAACGACGCCCTGCTTAACGTCGTGCTGGAACCGGCCGATGGTGAAGTCGCCCCGGCGGCGGGGACCTTCCACCGGGTTTCGCCCGAGTGGGCGTCGAGACAGTACAGCCCGCCCTTGTCGGCATAGACCACGGACAATTCGCCGTTGCCGTGGAGGTCGAACACGGCCAGCCGGCTTTCATCGCCGTAGAGCGCCCCGACCGGCTCGCTCACCCAGACCACGCTGCCGTCGCCATAGCGCAGCCGCTCGATTTGCGCGCCAGCGTGTTCTGAGCGCAGACGGAAGATGTCGGGCTTGCCGTCGCCGTCGACGTCCTTGACCTCGGAGATGATCGGGTGGAAGGCCATGCCCTCCTCGCCCTCGAAGCCCTGCATTCGCCAGGCCTTCTTCACGCCCGGCACCTCGGGCCAGTCGGCATCGGTGATCTCGAGCATATTCACCCGCACGATCTTGCCCCAGGCATCCTCCCCGATGGCCCATTTCCCGTCGGGGCAAAGGTGCATGTTGAGCGTCGAGTTGGTCAGTCACGGGGTGGGCAAGTACCTGCGGCTGCCGGTGAGGCACAACGGGTATGTGCTGGATCTGAATCGCTCACCATTTCACGGAGACTGGAACTACAGTGTCCTTCCAGCCCGACGAAACAATGGATCAACCTGTTTTGACGCGAGGCCCTAATTCCCCCGATTTCCGCGAGACCGTCATGCT
>CAYZHV010000309.1:0-4068 GCA_964478055.1 uncultured Spirochaetaceae bacterium
AAGAGCTTGGGGACGGAGGTGGCAAACGCGCCGTACTCCGCCTTGAAGTTGCTCCGCTCGTCCCGATCGAAACCGAGCTCCTCGGCCACATAGTCTTCGGGGCCGAGAAATCCGAGGGCGAGGAGCACGAGGTCCGCTTCCCAGTATTCGTCAGTACCGGGAATCTCCTCCATCCGGGGGCGGGAGTCCGGCTCTTTGTGCCAGCGCACCCGTACTGTCTTGATTCCCTTTACATGGCCGTTCTCGTCCCCGACGAACTCCTTGGTGAGAATACTAAACTCTCTGGGATCAGCACCGAACTCGTTCTTTGCCTCCTCGTGGCCGTAGTCCAGCTTCAGGAGTCGCGGATAGGTGGGCCAGGGAAACTCATCGGTCCGATCCCCCGCGGGGCGGGAGAGGAGCTCGAAGTTCTTGAGCGAGGCGCAGCCGTGGCGCATGGAGGTTCCGATGCAGTCATTACCGGTGTCGCCACCGCCGATTACGACAACCTTTTTCCCCTTGGCGGAAATGTAGTTGCCGTCCTCCAGGCGTGAGTCTAGGAGGCTCTTGGTGTTGGCCCGCAAGAATTCCATGGCGAAGTGGATCCCTTTGAGCTCCCGTCCGGGGACGGGGAGATCTCGGGGCTTGGTGGCGCCACAGGCGAGAACTACGGCGTCATGGTTCTCCATGAGCTCTCTCGCGGGGAGGTCCTTTCCTACGTCCACTCCGGGGCGGAACTCGATTCCCTCTTCAGCCATTATTCCGTTCCGGCGCTCCACGAGATTTTTGTCGAGCTTCATGTTGGGAATGCCGTACATGAGAAGCCCACCGATCCGGTCCTCCCGCTCGAAGACGGTGACCGAATGGCCTGCCTGGTTGAGCTGGTCCGCCGTTGCGAGGCCCGCGGGGCCGGAGCCCACGACGGCGACCTTCTTTCCGGTTCTTACTTCCGGAATTCGGGGCTTCATGAGACCGTTCTCGTAAGCGCGGTCTATGATGTGGCACTCGTTGTCCTTAATGGTGACCGCCGGCTCGTTGATGCCGAGGACGCAGGCTGACTCGCAAGGAGCGGGACAGACCCGGCCGGTGTACTCGGGGAAGTTGTTGGTCTTCATCAGGCGCTTGAACGCCTCTTCCCACTTGCCGTGGTAGACCAGGTCGTTCCACTCGGGGATGAGGTTGTCCACGGGACAGCCATAGTTGGACTGGCAGAAGGGCACCCCACAATCCATGCATCGAGCGCCCTGCTCCTGCCGTTCGACCTCATCTAAATGGCGATGAAACTCCTCGAAATCCTTTGCCCGCACCTCCGGGGCGCGGTCGTCTGCCCGCTTTCGGGCGTACTCCATAAATCCGGTAGGCTTACCCATGAACAGCCTCCTTCTTGGTTCGTTGCATTTCCATGATTCGCTGGAAGGCGGGAGAGATCACCTTAACAAAAGATCGGCGAATCTGCTCCCACTCTCTGATGACCTTTCGACCGAGATCGGAGCCGGTAAAGTCGATGTGGCGACTGACCATGCGGAGGACGTACTCTTCGTCCTCCTCGCCGAGCTCTTGAATCTCCACGAGCCCACTGTTCAGCTTGCTCTCGAAGCTGCCGTCCCGGTCCCAGACGTAGGCGATACCGCCGCTCATGCCGGCGGCGAAGTTGCGGCCGGTGTTGCCGAGGATAACCGCCCGGCCCCCGGTCATGTACTCACAGCCGTGATCGCCGACGCCTTCGACGACAACCTGGGCGCCGGAGTTCCGGACGCAGAAGCGCTCGGCGGCCATGCCGCGAAAGTACCCCTCTCCCCGAGTGGCGCCGTATAAGGCCACGTTTCCGATTATGATGTTCTCCTCCGGTGCGAAATGGCTTCCCTTAGGCGGATAGACCACCAGACGCCCGCCGGAGAGCCCCTTACCGACGTAGTCGTTCGCGTCCCCTTCGAGCTCCAGGGTTACGCCGCTGGTTACCCAGGCGCCGAAGCTCTGTCCCGCGGAGCCGTGGAGCTTGATGTGGAGGGTGTCCTCCTTGAGGCCGTCCATCCCCCACTGTTTCGTCAGCTCGTGGCTCAGCATGCCCCCGACGGTGCGGTCGGTGTTTCGCACGGGTACTTCGATCCGGGTCTTCGTCTTGTTCTCGAAGACCGGCTCGGCGAGTTGAATAAGAGTACGATCGAGGACCCGTTCCAGGCCGTGATCCTGCGGCACGCAGCAGATAACTCCGGTATGCGTCGGAGCTACCTCGATCGGGGTAAGGAGCGCCGTGAGGTCGATGCCCTCGGCCTTCCAGTGCCGGACCGCCTCATCGGGCTCGAGCATGTCCACCCGCCCCACCATCTCGTCGAAAGTTCTGAAGCCGAGTTGGGCCATGATCTCCCGAACCTCCTCGGCGAGGTAGCTAAAGAAGGTGGTGACATCCTCGGGCTTGCCGGCGAACTTGGCTCGCAGCTTCGGGTCCTGGGTGGCGATGCCCACGGGGCAGGTGTTCTTCTCACACTTGCGCATCATGATGCATCCCATGGCGATGAGGGCTGAGGTAGCAAACCCACACTCCTCGGCTCCTAGAAGCGCGGCGATTACCACGTCTCGGCCGGTCTTGAGCTGCCCGTCGGTCTGCACAACGACGCGGCTGCGCAGGTCGTTGAGCACCAGGGTCTGATGGGTCTCGGCGAGGCCGAGCTCCCAGGGGAGCCCGGCGTGCTTTATCCCGGTAAGCGGTGAGGCTCCGGTTCCGCCGTCGTGGCCGGAAATGAGAATGTGGTCGGCGTGGGCCTTGGAGACACCCGCCGCGATGGTCCCTACTCCCACCTCCGAGACGAGCTTGACGCTCACCCGGGCGGCGGGGTTGGAGTTCTTGAGGTCGAAGATGAGCTGCGCCAGGTCTTCGATAGAGTAGATGTCGTGGTGTGGTGGCGGGCTAATGAGCCCCACCCCCGGCGTCGAGTACCGGGTCTTCGCGATATGCTCGAAGACCTTTCTTCCCGGAAGCTCTCCTCCCTCCCCGGGCTTGGCCCCCTGGGCCATTTTGATCTGCAGCTCGTCGGCCTCGGTGAGATACTCAATGGTCACTCCGAAACGGCCCGAGGCGACCTGCTTAATCGCCGAACGCTTGGAGTCGCCGTTTGGAAGGGGCTTGTACCGCTCGGACATTTCCCCGCCCTCCCCGGTGTTGGACTTTCCGCCGAGACGGTTCATGGCGATGGCGAGGGTCTCATGGGCCTCCTGCGAGATGGAGCCGAAGCTCATCGCACCGGTGGCGAAACGCTTGACGATACTGGAAGCGGGCTCAACCTCCTCGAGAGGAATGGGATTTCCCTTTCTGAACTTGAGGAGGCCCCGCAGGGTCGCCTGGCTCGTGGAGCGATCATTCTGCCGGTCCGTGAACCGCTTGAACGCCTTCTTGTCCTTGAGCCGCACGGCCCGCTGGAAATCGGCGATGGACTCGGGGTCCCACATGTGTTTTTCCCCACCGGTGCGCCACTGGTAGTCCCCGGGATTGTAGAACTCGCTTCCGATGGGCTCATTGCCCTTGGGATAGCCGAGATCGTGGCGTCGGAACGCCTCGTCGGCGATGTGCTCGAAGGTGACGCCCTGAATACGGCTCGCGGTGCCCGCAAAGGCGCGATCCACCACCTCATCGGCGACACCGACGGCCTCGAAAATCTGCGCCGCCTTGTAGCTCTCGAGGGTGGAAATACCCATCTTGCCCATTACTTTTCGCATGCCGTAGCGCACCGCTTTCTGATAGGCGTGAACCACCTCGTCGTCGGTGAGCTCCGGGTCTATTTGCCCCTCATCTCGGAGGTACCACATCGCCTCGTAGGCGAGGTACGGGTTGACGGCGTCGGCGCCGTAGCCCACGAGGAGGCAGAAGTGGTGAACCTCCCGGGGCTCTCCGGACTCGATAATAATGCCGATCTGGGTTCGCTTAGCTTTGCGAACCAGGTTGTGGTGCACCGCCCCGGTGGCGAGGAGCGCGCTAATAGCGACCCGGTCCGGCCCCACGTCGCGATCCGAGAGGACCACCAGGCTGTAGCCTTCGGCGATCGCAGCCTCGCTCTCCCGCTCGATTCTGTCCAGAGCGGCGAGGAGACCGGAGCG
>CAYZHV010000310.1:0-3985 GCA_964478055.1 uncultured Spirochaetaceae bacterium
TCAGCAGATGTTAATTAACAAGCGGAGAGCCAGAGCCGGTGAAGCGTGACATCCAAACAGGAGACATATATGGTACGAGAATTCGAAGGAAAGACCGAGAAGGAGGCAATCGATAAAGCGATAGCCGACCTCGGTCTCGAACAGGATGAGTTCGACGTAGAAGTTCTGGACACTGAGAAGAGTGGTTTTCTCAATCTCCAGAAGAAAGTACGCATTCGGGTACATCTGCCCGACGCCACCTCCGGCGGCGATGAGCCGGAAACCGACTTCGAGCACGCAGTCGTCGATTTTGTAAGCAAGTTGACCGAAAAGATGGGCTTTCCTTCGGAGGTCAAGATCGCCTACCGGGAACCCGAAAAGCTGGTTCTCCGGCTCGAGTCGCAGCACTCGGGCATACTGATCGGAAAGAAAGGGCGAAACCTCGACGCGTTGCAGCTTCTGGCAAACGTCGTTGCCGGTCGCCTGGAGGAGAGCGACGTCAAGGTTGTCCTGGATTCGGAGAACTATCGGGCTCGTCGGGAGGAATCGCTGATCCGAATGGCCCAGCAGGTTGGGGATCAGGTAAAGCGAACGCGAAGAAGTCGACTTCTAGAGCCGATGAACCCTTTCGAACGAAGGCTCATTCACACTACACTTAACGATGTCTCTGACATCGAAACGCATAGCGAAGGAGAAGGGCTCTACAAGCAAGTACGTATTTCCTACCGGGGAGGACGTAGCTAAGGAGGGCTTGACAGAGCGGGTTGTGGACAAATTGTGGATAACTTTGGGGATCGGCGCTCTAACGCGGTGCTTACATCTCTGAAATAGTCACAATTGTCAGTTCAGCCCGTTTCTGGTCTTCTCCAATCGGTTTTCTGTCTCCTGGAACGGTCGAATGACCGAATTTCGCCGAACCACTTGACAGGAAGTTATGTGGATAACTTGTGTACAAAAAGGGGGATGGCATGAAATTTGATGAGAGTTGTCGCTACCAGAAATCCCACGAGTGGGCACGCCCTGACGGGGACCTCTACGTGGTTGGGATTTCCGACTACGCTCAGGATGAGCTCGGTGACGTCGTCTTTGTGGAGTTGCCCGAAGTCGGAAGCTCCTTTAAACAGGGAGGCGGCTTTGGAGTCGTGGAGAGCGTAAAGGCGGCGAGTGACCTCTATGCGCCGATCTCCGGCGAAGTGGCCGAGGTAAACGACCGACTCAAGGACGAGCCGGAGCTTGTTAATCAGGATCCCTTCGGCGAAGGGTGGATGATCAAGATAAAAGGCGGCTCCTCCTCCGAGTTCGACGGCCTCATGGCCGCGGATGCGTACAAGAAGTTCACTGAGGAGCTCGAGTAGCCGTTTTTCCTGGCGAGGGGCTTTGCTGCCGCGCCGGAGCCGAAGTGAGAGACGACCCGGTATTCCCGGGTCGTTTTTTTTCTCCCTTAGCTGAAGCAATAAACCCCTGTCTGCCTACTTCTCTTTCGAGAGGAGTAGAAGAATGCAGCTCGAGATCAAAGAGAAAAGTAAGAGCAGCTTTGGCGCCGGGGCCCTGGAGCTCTACACCGCTCTGCTCGCCGCCGGGGAGACGGAGATATCCCGAAACCTGCTCAAATCGACGATGAACGCCGCAGCCTCCGTTGCCCGCCTCGAGGAGTGTGACGGCTGTTACCTGGGATCGGGCCGATCCGGAGAGCGGCAGCTCTGTGAGGAGCTTCTCAAGAAGAGCCTCTTCTGGATCTGCCAGGTCCCGGATGCCGTCGCTCAGGAGCATGGCGGCGAGGTGTTCCGTGAGGCGCTGCGACTGTTGCTCTGGGTCCGGCAACCAACGACGACGGAGCTATTTGCCCGGGAAACGCCAAAAGGGGGAGACCCGGTCGAGTCCTGCGAGTGCCGCATTGAAAAGACCGGGGGATCCGCCTTCATCGAAGAGCAATAGACAGTCTGGTCATCCCAAGCGTACAGCATCTCGGCAGCCCACAGCTCATGAGCTGACCGCCCAGCAGCCGACAGACCGAAAGCCCCTCACTTTTTTCACCCCACCGGTGACACTTTGCCCGTCTCCGTGCTATCTTATGGAAAAGGATATATCATCCTATCGCAATAGAATGATAAGGAGAATGTGGTGGAGACGACCGCGACGAAATTAGAGTACAAGATAAAGGACATCTCCCTTGCGGACTGGGGTCGCAAGGAGATCGAGATGGCGGAGCAGGAGATGCCCGGGCTCATGGCGACCCGAGAAAAGTACGGGGCCCAGAAGCCTCTAAAGGGTGCGCGAATCACCGGCAGCCTGCACATGACTATTCAGACAGCCGTACTGATCGAGACCCTCGTGGAGCTCGGAGCAGATGTACGCTGGGCGAGCTGCAATATCTTCTCGACCCAGGATCACGCCGCGGCGGCGGCGGTCATCGGTCCCCCCGAGAAGGGTGGCACCGAGGATGATCCCAAGGGCGTCCCGGTCTTTGCCTGGAAGGGAGAGAGCCTCGAGGAATACTGGAACATGACCCTCAACGCTCTGAGCTTTCCCGGCGGCAAAGGTCCGCAGCTCATCGTGGATGACGGCGGAGATGCGAGTCTCCTCATTCATAAGGGGTACGAGTACGAAGACGGTGCTACCTGGGTAGATGAAGCCGGCGGAAGCGAAGAGGAGCAAGTGGTCAAGGCGCTCCTCAAGCGTGTCCACGCCGAAGACCCGAATCGCTGGCACAAGGTCGCCGAGGAGTGGAAAGGCGTGAGCGAGGAGACCACCACCGGTGTCCACCGCCTCTACCGCATGGCAAAAGAGAATACCCTTCTCGTCCCGGCGATTAACGTCAACGATTCGGTAACCAAGAGCAAGTTCGACAACCTCTACGGCTGCAGGGAAAGCCTCATCGACGGGATCAAGCGGGCCACGGACGTCATGATCGCCGGCAAGGTCGCAGTTGTTTGCGGCTACGGTGACGTCGGAAAAGGCAGTGCCCAGTCCCTTCGCGGCCAGGGTGCGCGGGTAATCATTACCGAAATCGACCCGATCATCGCGCTCCAGGCTGCCATGGAAGGGTACGAGGTAAAGACGGTTGAAGAGACCCTCGGCTGGGCGGACATCTACGTTACCGCCACCGGTAACCGGGACGTCATCACCTACGACCACATGCGGCAGATGAAGGACCAGGCGATCGTCTGCAACATCGGCCACTTCGACAATGAGATCCAGGTCGAAAAGCTCAATCAGGCCAGCGGCGTCGAGCGGAGCAACATCAAACCCCAGGTGGACAAGTACACCTTCGGGAACGGTAATTCCATTTTCCTCCTTGCTGAAGGACGACTCGTGAACCTCGGTTGCGCCACGGGACATCCGAGCTTTGTCATGTCCAACAGCTTTACCAACCAGGTTCTCGCGCAGATGGACCTCTGGGAGAAGCGGGATGAGTACGAAATCGGGGTCTACACCCTGCCGAAGTATCTCGACGAGGAAGTGGCACGACTTCACCTCGAGAAGATTGGCGTCAAGCTAACCAAGCTTCGGCCGGAGCAGGCGGAGTACATCGGCGTTACCGTCGACGGGCCGTTCAAGCCTGATACCTACCGTTACTAGGGAGGAGACCAATGGCAGCTGATCCTAACAAGACATACCTTTTTACCTCCGAGTCCGTAAGCGAAGGCCACCCGGACAAAGTGTGCGACCAGGTCTCCGACGCGGTCCTCGACGCCTGCCTCAAGGGCGACCCCGAAAGTCGGGTCGCCTGCGAAACCTTTACCACCACCGGCATGATTATGGTTGGGGGAGAAATCACAACCGATGTCTACGTGGACATTCAGGAAATCGCCCGGGGTGTAGCAAAGAAGATAGGCTACGATGATCCCTCCTACGGCCTCGACTTCGAGTCTATGGCGGTCATGTCGATGATCCACTCTCAGAGCGCCGACATCTCTCAAGGCGTCTCCGGCACCGGCCTCTACGAAGGCGAGCAGGGAGCGGGGGACCAGGGCATGATGTTCGGTTTTGCCTGTAACGAGACTCC
>CAYZHV010000311.1:0-3947 GCA_964478055.1 uncultured Spirochaetaceae bacterium
TCATATGATCCTCATTACCAACGGAACCAATCGTGGCGGAGCACTTCTTGAAAATGAGGCGCATCTCGCCAGAAGGAAGCCGTACGGTAACGTAATCCTTCTCCTTGGCTACCAGCACCGCCGCAGCACCCGCGGCACGTACGAGCTGTCCACCCCGGCCGTACTTGAGCTCCACGTTGTGAATCGTGGTTCCCAGAGGGATGTTCTCCAGGGGAAGGTGATTTCCGGGAGAAGGCGGCGCCTGCTCACCATTCATGATTTCCTGTCCCGGAACAAGTTGCTTCGGAGCAAGAATATAGCGCTTGTCGCCATCAGCGTAGTGAACCAGGGCGATGTTCGCGCTCCGATTCGGGTCGTACTCGATGGAGACAATCTTGCCGGGCACACCAACTTTCTCCCGACGAAAGTCCACTACTCTGTAGCGCCGCTTGTTTCGGCCACCCTTTCGACGGACGCTAATGCGGCCAGTTCCACCTCGTCCCGCCTTGAAGGGTATACCCTTCGTAAGGGAGCGCTCAGACTCGACTTTGGTCAGCTGACTGAAGTCCAGAGAGGTTTTGTATCGACTTCCCGGTGTAACGGGTTTGTAGTTCTTCAAAGCCATAGTTTTAAACCTCCGACCTAAACGCCTTCGAAGGCGGCAATACTCTCACCAGCAGGGAGAGTGACCGTCGCTTTCTTCCAGTTGGCGGTATAACCGCGGTGAAAACGGGCCCGCTTCGGCTTACCCTTCACGTTCTCCACGTTGCATCGCACAGGGTGCACGCTGAAGAGCTCCCGGACAGCGTTCTTGATCTGAACCTTGTTTGCCCGAGGATTTACTCGAAATACGTACTGCCCCTGCTCGCGAAGCGCGTTTGTCTTCTCTGTAAGTACGGGCTCAATGATTATCTGCTCAGGACTCATTGCCTTACTCCCAAATCTCACCGAGGGATTTCGCCGCAGACTCCATGACCACCACGCGCTTGGCGTAGTAGAGGTCGTGAGCCCGAAGCCGGTTGTAGGCGAGATACCGAACCCAGGGGACATTCCGGGCTGCTCGCTTGAGCATCGGATCGTCCTCTTTTAGCACGAGAACGCATTTCTGCTGCTCCGCGCCGAGGGCCTTCATAACCGCCACAAAATCCTTCGTCTTTCCGCTCTCAACGGTGAAGTCTTCCACCACCATGAGATCGCCGTTCTGTGCCTTCTGCGAGAGGATCGACATGATCGCCGCTCGCTTAACCTTCCGAGGCAGCTTGTAGGAGTAGTCTCGGGGTCGGGGACCAAAAACGATACCGCCGCCCACCCAAATGGGGGACTGCCGGCTACCAGCCCGGGCCCGACCGGTGCCCTTCTGCCGCCACGGCTTCTTCCGGGTACCGCGAACCTCGCTGCGTCCCTTGGTCTTCGCCGTACCGACTCGCAGATTGGCGAGCTCGTTTCGGATCGCCGAATAGATCGACCCTTCGCTCACTTCTCTGTTGAAGACAGCATCGCTGAGAGTCAGCTTCCTAACTTCTTTGCCTTCGGTAGAAAGAACCGATGCGTCCATATCAACCTCTATTAACTCTTCTTCTTGGCGTTTCGAATCAGGACCACACCGCCGTTTGCACCGGGCACAGCACCGCGAACGATCAGCGTCTGCTTCTCAGGATCAACCTGCACAACCCGCAAATTCTGAACGGTCTGACGCCGGACGCCCATGCGGCCCGCCATCTTGGTTCCCTTGATCACCTTGGAAGGCGCAGCAGCCATACCAGTACTACCGTTCTCCCGGTGAAACTTCGAACCGTGAGTCTTACGTCCGCCACCAAAACCGTGGCGCTTCATAACACCCTGATATCCTCTACCCTTCGTATGCGCAACAACGTCTACGAAGAGGGCCTCTGCAAACAGCGAGAGATCAACGGTTCCGCCAATCTCGTACTCGCCGTCAAAATCCCGGAGCTCCAGAAGCTCCCTTTTCGGCGTAACGCCTTCGGGAAACTGACCGCGAACGGGCTTGGTGGTGCGGGACTCTTTCTTGTCGAACGCACCGAGCACGGCCGCCGTATAGCCGTCGCGCTCTACCGTTCGCTCCCCAATAACGGTATTGGGAGCGACATGTAGGACGGTGACCGGCACCAACGATCCATCCTCATCGAACACTTGCGTCATTCCGACCTTTTTACCGATCAACCCAACCATCACGAATTCCTCACTACTGCTTGATCTCTACGTCTACACCGGCGGGAAGCTCGAGCTTCATAAGAGAATCCATAACCGCCGTGGAAGGCTCAATAATGTCAATGAGCCTCTTGTGCGTCCGCATTTCGAACTGCTCCCGGGACTTCTTGTTTACGTGCGGAGATCGAAGCACCGTAAACTTGTTAATTCGGGTCGGAAGCGGTATAGGCCCGGACACCGTAGCCCCAGACTTCTGTACAGTCTGCACAATGGACTTTGCACTCTGATCTACGAGCTCTACGTCAAAACCACGCAGACGAACCCGAATCTTATCAGTCGCCATATCTCCTCCAAAAGAAAGACAAAAAAACCGGGCCCCATCGCCTCGCCGGCAACAAGGCCCGATTCGTATCGCGGCCGCGCTACTCGATGATCTCGATAACCTGGCCACTGGCCACGGTTCGACCACCCTCCCGGATAGCAAACCGCAAGCCCTTGTCCATGGCGATCGGCTTGATCAGCTCTGCCTCGATCTCAGTGTTATCACCGGGCATAACCATCTCCTTGCCGGAGGGAAGGTTTACCGTACCGGTAACATCAGTGGTTCGGAAGTAGAACTGGGGCCGATAGCCGGTAAAGAACGGAGAGTGTCGACCACCCTCTTCCTTACTGAGGCAGTAGATCTGACCCTTGAACTTGGTGTGCGGTGTAATAGAGCCGGGAGCCGCGAGAACCTGTCCCCGCTCAACGGCGTTCTTGTCGATACCGCGAAGGAGAGCACCAATGTTGTCGCCCGCCTCACCCTGATCGAGAAGCTTATTGAACATCTCGACACCGGTAACGGTGGTCTTCTGGGTGTCACGAATACCAACGATCTCAATGGTGTCACCGACCTTGACAACACCCTGCTCAACACGACCGGTAACAACGGTTCCACGACCCTGAATCGAGAAGATATCCTCGATGGGCATCAGGAACGGCTTGTCTACGGCGCGCTCGGGGATGGGGAAGTAGCTGTCCATCGCCTCGAGGAGATCAACAACACACTTGGTCTTCTCTTCGTCCTCGATGTTGTTCATCGCTTCGAAGGCGCTACCACGGATAATCGGGATCTCGTCGCCGGGGAACTCATAGGAGTTCAGGATGTCACGCATCTCTTCCTCAACGAGGTCGATAATCTCCGGATCGTCAACCTGGTCAGTCTTATTGATAAAGACGACGATCGAAGGAACACCTACCTGCCGTGCAAGGAGGATATGCTCCTTGGTCTGCTCCATGGCACCATCAGTTGCGGAAACAACAAGAACCGCACCGTCCATCTGAGCAGCACCGGTGATCATGTTCTTGATATAGTCAGCGTGACCGGGGCAGTCCACGTGAGCGTAGTGCCGTTGCGGGCTCTCGTACTCAACGTGTCGAGTATTGATCGTGATACCTCGTGCCTTTTCCTCAGGCGCGTTGTCGATCTCTTCGTAGCTCATGACACGTCCGCCGCTGGACTTAGCACTATACATCGTAAGAGCCGCGGTGAGCGTGGTCTTTCCGTGGTCAACGTGACCAATGGTACCTACGTTTACGTGAGGCTTCGTTCGAGTGAACTTCTCCTTGGCCATTTACCTTTCCTCCTTGCAGATTAACAAAAAACCTCAACGGTTATGTCACGTACTTACACTGAGTCCAACCCGGTCAAGATTGTTTTCCGAGAGTTTTCAGCGTGGAGCGACAGTATATGGATGGCGCACGTTCGTGTCAAGAACGCCTTCAAAAGGAAGGAGAGTAATCCGGTCAACGACCGGAAA
>CAYZHV010000312.1:0-3940 GCA_964478055.1 uncultured Spirochaetaceae bacterium
CTGGTTGGTCAGGAGCTCGGGGCCGGTCGGGAGGCGGGGGCGAAGAAAGTCGTCCGTCTGAGTATCGTCGCCATGCTCACTTTTATAGTCCCCGCCATGGTTTTCACCTTTTTCTTGGGAAACGAGGTGATGCGCTTCTTTGTGGATGATCCGGAGGTAATCGCCCAGGGGGCCATCCTATTTCGGGTGGTTTCGGTCTCGGTGATTCCGTTTACGCTATTCACCGTGATAAACGGCGCCTTTCAGGGTGGTGGCGTGACCAAGCCGGTGATGGCCCTGAGCATTCTACGCCTCTGGGGGATTCGCGTACCCCTGGCGATGTTCCTCGCCTGGAATCTCGCCCTGGGCCCCGTGGGCATCTGGTACTCGATGTTCGTCTCGAACATCCTTACAGCCACTCTGGGGTTTCTCCTCCTTCGACGGGGCGCCTGGCTCAGACGTCTCGACCTTGAGGTCGCCGAGAGTGTAGCATAGGCGCCTCGGAAATCTGATGGAGAAGCATAGCTCAGTCACCCTTGATCAACCAACCCAAGCTCGCATGATTCGCCGGATCGAAGTAGTCAGCATGGCGACGATGTTCGTCTTCGCGGCCACTGCGAACATTCTTCCGGTGAGTCTGGTTAGAATTAGCCGGGACATCGGCTTTTCCCTCACCCAGGCAGGCTTCATAAGTTTTGCGGGCTCCTGGCTCCAGTTCGGTATCCTGATTACCAGCGGTATCCTCGCCTCCTTTTTTGGCAAGCTCAAGCTGATCCGGTTTGCCCTGCTCGCGGTGGCCCTTGGCCTCGGCTTTATCGCGCAGAGCGGCACCTATCTCATGATTCTCACCTTTGGTCTCGTCATGGCCCTTGGTCACGGCATTCTGGAGGCTCTCCTGACCCCCCTGGTGGAAGATCTCCACCCCGGAGATCACGGCAAGCACATGAATCTGCTCCACGCCTTTTGGCCCATGGGGGTCCTCGTCTGCGTCCTCGGAGCCGGGGAGCTACTATCGAGGGGGGTGAGCTGGCGCATCGTCTACATGGGCCTGGGCGTTGTGACTATAGCGATTCTCCTGTTCCAGCCCTCGGGCAAGGGGCTCTCTTTTCCCTCCTCCCGACGGGACCTTGCGCACTTCAAGGAAATCCTCCGGCTTCCTCACTTCTGGCTCAGCGGCATGGCAATGTTCTTTGCCGGCGGGGCCGAGGCGGGCTTCGCCTTCTGGTCGGCGAGCTACATTCAGCTCGAATTCGACACGCTGCCGAGAGCCGGCGCCTTTGGTGCCGCCTCCTTTGCACTCGGTATGGCCATCGGGAGGATCCTGAGCAGCCGGATTGCCTCCCGGATCGGTCTTCGACAGCTCTTGGAGGGGGCTGCGCTCTTAGGGGTGCTGATTGGAGGGACCTTCTTTCTCATAAACAGCCTTCCTTTGCTATACGTCTTCATGCTTGTGATAGGCGTGATCATCGCGCCCCTCTGGCCGAGCATCCAGTCCTACGCGGCTAAGCGAAACCGCGTGGACCCGACCATGCTAATGATCCTCCTCTCCTGTTTCGGGGTGACCGGCTACAGCTCTGCCACCCTGATCATGGGCTTTCTCGGCGATTTGCAGGGCATTCGCATTAGCTTCGTGGTTATTCCTGTCTACTTGCTGAGCCTTTTCTTTGTGATATTTCTGGCGGGAGCGAAACGACTGCGTTCCAACAGCTGATCGACGCCCAGTTCCATTTTTTGCCACAGATTCTGCGGCAAAAAATGCACGAAAAATGCCGCATATCCCCTTCTTGATCGCTGATACACTTCTCACCCTTCCGGGGTGCCCCGGGTGAGAGGAACGATCCTGTGAATGGAAACGATGTAAAAACAGTGCTCCTGGTCGATGACGACCCCATCTACTCAATAGTCACGAAACGCAAGCTCAAGGCCGAAGGGTATCGAGTCTTCACCGCCCGTACGGGTAAGGGCGCTCTCGCCCTGATAGCGGAGGTGCCTGAGATAGACTTGGTACTGATTGACCTGGACTTGGGTCCGGGAATAGACGGAAAGAGCGCGGCCCGGGCGATTCTGCAGGAGAGAGCTCTTCCGATTATCTTTCTCACGTCTCACGCGGATGAAGAGTCCCGGGAGCAATTGAGAGGCATCCCCCGGCACGGTTGCGTCTCCAAAGATGGTGGGGTGGGGACGTTGCTAATTGCGATGGACGTGGCCCTGGAGCTATACGAGGCGGAACAGAGACGAGGGGATGAACTGGTCGAGCTCCAGCGGATTAACACGCAGCTCCAGCAGTACCTCTGGCGTGCTCCGGAAGCCGAGGCCAAAGACAGCGTCCTGGTTTCCAACATCTGCGACGTCATTGCCGTTATCGACCGGAAAGGCATAAACAGGTACAAGAGCCCGAACGTGGAGCGCGTGCTTGGTTGGAAACCGGAGGAACTGGTTGGGGCAAATACATTTGAGAACGTACATCCTGAGGATCGGCAGGATATGCAAGAGCTCCTGGAGAGGCTCCTGAAAGCTCCCGGTTTGACTGCTCACGGTGAGTGCCGGTATCGGCATCACGACGGGTCTTATCGCTGGATAAGCATCCTTGCCACCAATAAGAGCACGAATCCTGCGATTGATGGCGTGCTCCTGAGCTACCGAGACGTTACGGAACGACACGCGGCGCAGGAAGAGCTCGAGAAGACGTTGGAGTGGTTTCGCTCGATCTTTCGTCAGTCTCCGGCGGGGATCCTTTTGGTTGATGCCTCAAAGCGGATCGTCGAAGCGAATCCGGCGGCCGAAAAGCTTCTGGGCTACGACGCGGGCGAGCTAAACGGCCTGAGCCGTCACGATGTGCTCTACCCGGAGGTCCAGCCTCGGGATCCGCAGGCGGCGATTGCCACCGCTGTTCAGGGCGAGGAGGGGTTGTACCGTATGGAAACCCGCTACCGTCGAAAGAATGGCTCGCCGTTGCAGGTTTCCGTGCACATAAAGCGCATCGACCTCCCTGGTCACCAGGCCACGCACATGGTGGAGTTCCATGACATATCAAGGCGCAAGGCCGCGGAACAGAAGGTCGAGGCGCTGCTTCGAGAGAAAGAGGTGCTCCTGCAGGAGGTGCACCACCGAGTCAAGAATGACATGAACTTTGTTCATTCTCTGCTTTCCTTGCAGTCAAACATGACAACCAACGACGAGCTCGCCACCTCCCTCCGGGAAGCTGGAAATCGAATTGCCGTGATGGGTCACGTATATGAGCGACTCTATCGGAGAGGGAATGTGGAAGATGTGAACGTGGGGCGTCTTCTTAGGGAGCTTGTGCGAGATCTGCGGTCGAGTTCCCTCCCCCTCGGTATTCGGGTAGATCTGACTGCAGAGGACCTAGAGGTAGAGACCCGATTATCGGTCTCCTTGGGGGTGTTGGTTAACGAGCTTCTAACCAACGCGGCGAAGTACGCCTTCGCGGGAATCTCCGAGCCCAAAATCACGGTTACCCTTCGGCGCGTAGCGGGTGACGAGCTCGAGCTTATTGTGCGAGACAACGGAAAAGGCCTGCCGGAGGCGACAATCGAGAACAGTGCCCCGGGCTACGGCCTAACCATTGTGAACGCTCTGGTGGAGCAGCATTCCGGCAGCATCTCCCTGTGGAATGACGGAGGGGGCATCATCAAGGTGAAGCTACCGATTTCTAGCTAAGAACGCGCTTTTCGCACGACCTCCATGAACTCCGCCACCCGACGCTCATCCACCTCGTTCCAGATGTACCCATCTCGCTTGAAAGTGGTAGCCACTACGGCGCCGTCGGCCACAGCGAGTTGATCGGCGACGTTGGTTTTTCGCACTCCGGTGTTGGCAAAGACCGGGGTATCCGGGACCGCGTCCTTTACGATCTTGAGGTCTTCACCGGAGGTCTCCGCTCCGGCGGTGAGCCCCGAGACGCAGAGGGCATCGGGCTCGGCGTTGAAGACCGTGGAGCGGG
>CAYZHV010000313.1:0-3910 GCA_964478055.1 uncultured Spirochaetaceae bacterium
GATATACTGACCGTGGCGTGCATATTTAGCATTCGCAGGCTCGGCACTGGAGACACGCATGAAACAAAAAGTAGCGATGATCCGAACCCAGTCGGTTGGGCAGCGTCAGAATGGTGAATCTCCTCCTCATGAGAGTGATCCCCTGGCGGTATACCTCAAACAGATATCCGCCTACCCGTTGCTGAACGTTGAGGAAGAACAGCGAATCGGTAGCCGAATTCAGCAACTGCGCGCTCATATCCAGACCGCAGAGCGGGAAATCGACGAAGAGCCGGATCCTGGCGAGCTGAGCAGAAGAAAGAGAGAGCTCCTGCAGCTGGAAAACGAGCTCCGCCGGGAGAAGGGCAAGATGATCAACGCCAACCTGCGTCTGGTCGTCTCCATCGCAAAGAAGTATCAGCATCGGGGCCTTTCACTTCTCGATCTCATCGATGAGGGAAACATTGGTCTGATTGAGGCCGTGGAACGGTTCGACTACCGAAAAGGTTGTCGCTTCTCCACCTACGGTACCTGGTGGATACGGCAGGCGATCATCAAGTCCCTGGCCGACAAAGGGCGGGTGATTCGCATTCCGGTGCACATGCTCAACACCATCAAGAAATGCTTCTTCGTCTCCAAGCAGCTCACACAGGAGCTCGGGCGAGACCCAGACAGCGATGAGCTCGCCGGCTACCTCAACCTGCCAAAGCAGAAGGTTGAGCAGATTCTCTCCATGTCCCAGGAAACCACGTCTCTCGACGTCACTGTTGACGATGACAACTACACCAAGCTTGCGGACCTCATCGAGGACGAGAATCTGGAGCAACCTTTCGAGCTTGTTTTCAACGTCACCTTGCAGGACACGATCGAAGCGGTACTCAAGCAACTCAACGAGCGTGAGATGCGGATTATCCAACTGCGATTCGGGCTTGCCGGTGAGGGACCGTACACCCTGGAGGAGACGGGGCGTTTTCTCGGAATAACCCGGGAGCGAGTACGGCAGATCCAGGAAAAGGCACTTCAAAAGCTGCGTAATTCTGATATTATTCAGGATTACCGTGGCAAGTACTAGAAGCGCAGAAGCAGTTGACGAGCTCAACAGCCGCGTCTGGATGGCAATGCTCTCCAACCCCCGGGGAGCGATTCCTGATGCGGAGCTTGCCTACGAACAATCCCGTGACATCGACTATCCTCGCGGACGGGCTGCGGCCCTACTGAACCTTGGCTGGATACACCGATATCTTGGCGAAAACGAGGCGGCAAGGCAGTATCTCAAACGAAGCCTGATCGAGTACAAGTCCCTCGCAGATCCCGAAGGTATCTCCTACGCCTATAACGGCCTCGGAAGCGTGGAGACGGACGTAGGGGAGTACGACACGGCCCTCGACTATTTGCAGCTCGCCCTGCAGGAAGCCCGGGATAATGAACTATCTGACCGAGAAGTGGCGGCGCTCAACAACATCGGAGAGCTTCTCGAGGAGGCTGGTCGGGAGGAGGAGGCGATGGAGTACTATCTCCAGGCTCGCTCCCTCCTCGATCCGACGGCCTCCAGCGAGGCGATGGGGGTGGTGCTTGCCAACCTGGGAGGGCTTTACCGGAAGGTTGGACGAAGCGAAGAGGCGAAGACCCAGTGCCGGGCGGCGATCGAGGCGGCCCAGGCGGTGGGGGACGTCATTAGCGAGGCCACGGCTCTCTCTCATCTCGGCTTGATCGCCCTGGACGAGGGGGATCGCCCGGGGGCTGAGCGGCTCCAGACCGAGAGTCTGCGGCTCTGCGCACAGAGTGAGTACGCCTACGGCCGGCTTCTGGCGCTGCACCATCTGAGTGAGCTCTTCAGCTCCATGGAAAACGACGCGAACGCGATCCCCTTTCTCCTGCAGGTGATAGAGTTGGGCAGGGAGATCGGTTTTTCCGCTGATAGTCTGGAAGCGTTCCGCCGGGCGAGCGCGATCTACGAGACGGACGGAGAGCTCCCAAAGGCGATCGGCCTGCTCAAGGAGTATCAGCTGAGAAAGGAGAAGCTCCTCGACGAGTCCATGCAGCGACAAATCCGGGCGCTTTCGGCGAGCAGCCGGGAGGAGCTCGAGGAAGCGCAGCATGAGCTCAATCGAGTCCGGACGATCGAGCTCCGGGAGCAGTCGAGAGCTTTGGAGCTTGCCAACCGCCGACTCAAGGCTGTAAACGAGATCGGACAGGAGATTACCGCGACCCTCAATCTCGAGGAGGTGATGCACCACATCTACGACCGGCTCGGTGAGCTCATAGATACGCCGGTTTTCGGGATCGCTCTTTATGATGAGCGCGCCCGGGAAATTGAGTATCGCCTTTTCATGGACCAGGATGAGCGGGTGCCGTCTTTCACACTTCCTCTTGACGGCGGTGGGAGCTTTGCGGGTTGGTGTGTGGTTAACCGAAAACCACTCATCGTGGGGGATGCGGAGGCTGAGTGGCACAAGTACTTGCGGTCCCGGAACTTTCGCAGCAGCGACCATGATCCTCGGTCAATTATCTACGTGCCACTGCTGGTCAAGGACCGTACCGTCGGGGTCACCACAATCCAGAGCTACAATAAGAACGCCTACACTCAGGAGGACCTGGAGACCCTGAGCGCCCTTGCAAGCTATCTCGCGATCGCCGTGGACAACTCCCTGATCATGGAGCGGCTCCGGGTGGCGCATCGGCACATCGAAGCGGAGCGGGACGAGCTCGAGCAAGCGTACGAAAACATCAGTTACCTAGCAAATCACGACAACCTGACCGGGCTGCCGAACCGCAGGCACCTGGAGGAGCGGCTGGACCTGCTCATTCTCGAAGCGAAGCAGGGTGCAGCGGCTGCGGCGTTTTACATTGATTTGGACAACTTCAAGCCGATAAACGACAGCGAAGGACACCTGGTGGGGGATCAGGTTTTAGCCGCCGCGGCGAAGCGCATACGCAAGAGTCTGCGATCGACGGACACAGTGGCTCGAATCGGTGGGGACGAGTTCCTCGCGATCGTCGAAGGCGTGGCGGACCGGGAGACCCTTGCGGGCATAGCCCAAAAGGTGCTCGACGCCCTCGGCAACCCGATCGTGGTAGAGGATCGCGCCTTCAACCTCGGGGCCAGCATTGGCATCGCCCGACTCTCCGTGGATACCACCGATCCTCGCCGCATGATCACCCTTGCTGATCAGGCAATGTACACAGTCAAGCAGGAGCACCGAGGGGGCGTTATCTTCCACGAGGATCTCTCCGAAGAGACATCCTCCCCGGGAGAAGATAGCGACTGAGCCGGAGCACTCAGAGCTCCCGCTGCACCCTCAGCCGTCGAAGCTCACGGCGTAGTCGACCATGATGTCACCATCGAAAAGGAAGCGGCCTCTGACGTTTCTTCCCTCCAGGAGTCTCGGAAGCCAGAGAATGTCGTCCGCCCACATCTTCTCGTAGGGTATCGCGTCGGTAGAAACCCAGAACGGAGCGGCTTCCGGAGTCTCTCGCAGCTCTCCATCGAACTCGTCGGAAGTGAAGAGGGCCACTTCCAGGGCGTATCCATCGAGAAATTGAAAGAAAAGTCTTCCTCGCTCTTCTACCGAACGGGGCCTGAGGCCGATCTCCTCCTCGGTCTCCCGGATTGCCGCGGATTCATGGGTCTCTCCCGCTTCGCACTTTCCGCCGGGACCGTTGACTTTGCCTGCTCCGAGCCCCCGTTTTTTGTTTATCAGTAGAATTTGATTATCTTCGAATAGAAAGCATATTACCGCCTGGTCGGTGGCTTTCCAGTTCTTCCAGTCGATTTCATGTACTCGCACGCGGCGCTCCCGGAATGTTCTTTCACAAAAACGGTATACTTTTTCGTTATTGAAGTGAGGTTATATTAATGATAGGATAGGCGTCAAATCAGACAGACGTATGGTGGGTAGGTCTCGTCTGACAAAAATCCCTAATATAAGGA
>CAYZHV010000314.1:0-3910 GCA_964478055.1 uncultured Spirochaetaceae bacterium
CTTCCGCGATGTCTAGGACACGATCGATCCACGCTCCATCCCTCACGGAGGAGCCGCCAAACTTCATTACAAGCATAAGAATTGCAACAGTTGTATCCGTCACCGCCCCGGTCGTCAACCTTCCAGCGCACGGCGGCTCTCGGTTGCGAAGGGGCGCAGGAGCGCGTACAATCCCCTTTCCCGATGAGAGCCAGCGAACGCATCAGCGACGAAGTCCGAGCCCGTATTCGTGAAGAAATCGAAGACGCTCACGGCAGCGAGATTCTCGTGGTCTGCGACGTTGATGAAACTGGTCTCATTGACCGTTTCCGGGTCGCCGCTCGGGGTAATCTGACCCAGGTGCCGGCGCCCTTCGTGCAGATGGAAAGCGGCGTCGTAATCCTTCACAACCACCCTTCGGGTACTTTGCGACCTAGTGACGCAGACTTGGCTGTCTCCGCGGAGCTGGCGAACCGCGGCATCGGAAGCGCCATCGTGGACAACGGGGTGGAGGAGATCTACGTCATCGGTGAGCCTATGGCGCTGCCGGAGATCGTCCCTCTGGAGATCGACGAGCTGGCCTCTCTCATCGACGACGGAGGAGCCGCTGCCGAGGTGCTTCCCGGTTTCGAGCCGCGGCCGCCGCAAATCGAGATGCTCCGCCTCGTGGCGAGGGTGTTCAATGACGAGGAGATCTGTGCCGCCGAGGCGGGAACCGGAGTGGGCAAGTCCCTCGCTTACCTGATCCCGGCGATCGCCTGGGCTAAGACGAACCAGCAGCGGGTGGTGGTATCCACGGCGACCATAAACCTGCAGCAGCAGCTCCTGGAGAAGGACATCCCCGCCGCGGCCGCAGCCCTGGGCGTGGAAGTTCGCGCGGTCCTCATGAAGGGCCGGGGGAACTACCTCTGCCCGCGAAGACTCCGGGAGGCTCTAGAGGAGCAGGACCTCTTCGAGGAGGAGGACGAGGAGCTCCAGGCGATCGCCAAATGGGCTGCCCTTACCGAGACGGGGAGTCGCACGGACCTCTCCTTCTACCCCTCCGATGAGCTCTGGAGCCGGGTCAATTCTGACACGGACAGCTGTTCTCCCGCTCGGTGCCCCAACAAGGAGCGCTGCTTTATCCTCCGGGCTCGGCGAGAGGCAGCCACGGCGGACGTCCTGGTGGTCAATCACCACCTTCTGTTCAGCGATCTCTCGATCCGTCTCGCCGGTGTAGGCTATGAGGGGACCGCGATTCTACCCCCCTTCACCCGGCTCATCTTTGACGAGGCTCACGCCCTGGAGAAGAGTGCCACCTCTTTCTTTTCGAGAAGCTTCAGCGAGCTCTCTCTCAAGAAGCAGCTCGGCCGGGTCTGGCGGATGCGGGGTTCCCGCCGGCTGGGGCTCCTAAGAGAGCTCGAGCGACTCCATCCGGAGGGTGGCAAAGCGGTGGCGGAGGTCCCGGGAGCGATAAGCCGGGTTCAGGAAGCGCTGGATACCCTCAACAGCCGGGCTACGGCGTTTCTATCCACGGAGGTGAGCTTTCGAGTCGCCGGAGAAGGGGCCGCGCTGTTTCGGGAAGCCCTCGGAGAGGCTCTCTTTGACGCTCAGGAGGAGCTGCTGCGACTCTGCGAGCTAGTGTCAAAGCCGATCCGGTCGCTCTCGGAGGAGGAGCGAGAGCTTCCGCCGATCTACGAGCTTCGCACTATCCTGCGGCGTTTCGAGGAGGTCGGCGCCATGTGCGAGCAGTTCCGACACCCCGAGGAGGAACCGGGGGAAGTGTTCTGGCTCGACCGCCGTACGCTGCGTAGCGGCGCCCGGAATGTCCGCTTCACTGTGACTCCCCTCGAAATAGCTCCGGTGATGCAGGAAGCGGTCTTCGAGCCCTTCCGCACGGTGGTCTGCACCAGTGCTACCCTCACCGTGAGGGAGAGCTTTGACTTCTGGGGTAGCCGGATCGGTCTTCCGACCGAATCGGAGCGCTGCTTCACCGAGCTTTTTCAGTCTCCCTTTCGCTATCGGGAGCAGGTTCTCCTCGGGGTTCCTACTGACGCTCCGCCCCCGGACTCCGGCGCCTACCTGACCTGGCTCAAGAGCTTTGTCTGGGAGCTCTTGTCTCTCTCAGAGGGCGGCGCCCTGGTGCTCTTTACCTCCTACGGTATGCTCGACGACGTCTACGAGGAGTTGAAGCCCCGCCTCTCGGAATCTGGAATAAGCAGCTACCGGCAGGGAGAGGACGACCGAGCACGGCTTCTTTCCCGATTCAAGCAGGATGTGGCCAGTGTTCTTTTTGCTACGGACAGTTTCTGGGAAGGGGTGGATGCCCCGGGTGAGACTCTCAAGCTCGTGATCCTCTGTAGACTCCCTTTTCGGGTACCGACGGACCCGGTGCACATCGCCAGGATGGAAGCGCTGGAGAATGAGGGGCGAAACCCCTTCTTTGAGCTCGCCCTGCCGGAGGCGGCTATGCGTCTCAAGCAGGGGTTCGGACGACTCATGCGTCACCATGAGGATCGTGGGGCGGTTGTTGTCACGGATAATAGGATCGTTACGAAACGGTACGGCAAGGCGTTTCTCGATTCCCTGCCGGAGTCCCGACGACTCTTTTTGGATTCACAGCCGTTGCTGCGGGAGCTGGAACGCTTCTTCTACACCTGAGGGGGGCACAAAAAAGGCTGCCCAATCGACTTGGACAGCCTCCAATACTCCGGGCGTTGAGCCCCGAGAAAGGTTTTAGGAAACCACGGCGAGAACGTCGCCTGCGCTCAGGATGAGATGGTCCTCGTCCTCGATTTTCACCATCGTTCCTGCGTACTTATCGTACATCACTTTGTCGCCGACCTTGACCTTGATCTCTTCGTCGTCACCGATGGCTACGACCTGGCCGGTCTGCGTCTTTTCCTGGGCCGTCTCGGGAATATAGAGTCCACCTCTGGTCTTCTCTTCTTCCTTCTCGGTCTTAATAAGAATTCGGTCTCCGAGGGGCTGTACCTTCATTGCAATCCTCCTGTGAACCACGTTTAGAGTAGTGTATGTTGCGTTGATTTGGTTACGCGAAATATACGCGCTCACTAGGTGAGGGTCAAGGATTTCCCTACTGTGGTGTGAGTGGGCAGAATGGGACGCCCAAAACGCTTATCTGAGTCATTTTGACCCGTAATTGTCGAGACTGGACGCCTTTGGGCCATATTGACTCTATAGCGCCGGCGAGGGCTTGCCGACGTTCCGTTGTCCTACATGGTTAAAGTACTACAACACAAAGGATTAGCCAAGGAAAAGTTTTGTTGCGAACACTGGCACGTAACTTGCTTCTCTATAGGGGAAGGGAGAATTTGATGGCAGTAGCAACGAAAACGAAGCAGACCAAGACTATTCATACGACCCGTACCAACGATGACGAGAATGTTCTTTCCATGTATCTCAAAGAGATAAACAAGATACCCCTCCTCACGAGGGAAGAGGAGAACTATCACGCCCGAAGAGCTCGAGAGGGCGAAGAGCACTCCAAGGAAGTTCTCATTAAGTCAAATCTTCGCTTCGTCGTCAACGTAGCCAAGAAGTATCAGAACCAGGGGCTGCCCCTTTCTGACCTCATCAGCGAGGGAAACATCGGCCTCATGAACGCCATCGAGCGTTTCGACGTTGACAAGGGATACCACTTTATCTCCTACGCGGTCTGGTGGATTCGCCAGGCGATCCTCAAGGCGATTTGCGAAAAGTCCCGAATGATCCGGCTTCCCCTCAATCGCGCCAATGAGCTCGTTCAGATCGAGAAGGTTCGGAAAGAGATTCAGGGCTCCAGGGGCGAGGTTGCAGAGATGCGGCAGATTGCAGAGACCCTGAATATGAGCGAGGATCACGTAGCGGATCTCGTGAACATCGCCCGGGACCTTATCTCCCTGGAGACGCCGGTCTACGCGGAGAAAGACTCCTCGCTTCTCGGCGATTT
>CAYZHV010000315.1:0-3906 GCA_964478055.1 uncultured Spirochaetaceae bacterium
GCGGCACCTCGGACACTGGTACGATCACTGGGTTCTACACCATCCTCGTGGAGGGCGACGACATCGACGAGCCCGTCTCGGACGCGGTCCGTGGTATTCTCGACGGCCACCTTATCCTGAGCCGCCGTCTCGCACAGCGCTACCACTATCCCGCAATCGACGTCCTCGGCTCGGTGAGCCGCCTCGAGCGGCGAGTAACGCCACCCCACGTCCAGGAGGCGGCTGGACACATTAGAAGCCTCCTGGCGGCGTACAACGAGAACGAGGACCTCATAAACGCCGGTGTCTACGTCCGAGGCAGCAACGACGAAATCGACCGGGCCCTTAACAAAATGCCCCAGATAAACCAGCTCCTGCGGCAACGCATCGAGGAGCGTAGCTCCCTAAAGGAGACTCATTCCCTGCTCTGTGAGGTGGCGGAGGTGCCCGTACCGGAGCCGGCAGCGGAGGAATCCGGCCCGGAAGAGCCCCGCGAATACGAGCCCACCTCGACGGCGGAGTCTGATTACGAACCCGCCCCGGAAGAGACGCCCTCGGAGGAGGCTGAGGCATGAAGCGCTTTACCTTCTCCCTGGAGCAGATTCTTCGTCTCAGAGAGTATGAGGAGCGACAGGCGGAGCTGGAGCTCGGTAGGGTCACCGGTGAATGCGAGCGTCTTCGCCGGGAGATCGCGTCCCTCGGCGATCTGAGCCGCGTGGCGGCCCGCTCTCACCTCGGGAGCCGTTCCTTTGATGTGAGCTATCGCTTTGGTGAGGAGCGCTACATTCAGCGACTTCGTAGCCGGGCGGAGCAGCTCGGTCGGGAGCTCAGGGAGTGGGAAAAGGAGCTCGAAAAGGCTCGGACCCGCTATCGGGAAGCGCGAAAGCTCAGAGAAGTCCTGAGCCGCCTCAGAGACCGAAAGGCGGAGCATTATCACGACGAGGTTAAAAAGGAGCGCCAGCTCGTTCTGGACGAAGTAAGCGCTCTCATATGGAGGAGAGAGAGAAATGGCTGATCGTTACAGTCGCCTGGGGGCGATGCCGCAGATCGTCCTTCTCCTGCTTTTGATCGTCGGTCTCATCATCGGAGGCCTCATCTGGTTCGACTATCTCGGTATTCTCGATATCAACGACACCTTTGCTCCGGTTCTCTCAGTTCTGGGAATCGCTCCGAGGCAGGGAACCGGTGATCCAGGGGACGTGATGCTTCTCGATCGCGTTCGGCTCGAGAAGCAGCAACAAGCGGTAACGCTCCGGGAAGCGCAACTCGACCAGCGGCGACAGGAGCTCGAGAGCAGACAGCAGGAGATTCAAGAGCTTCTCCAGTCTCTCGAAAGCAGAGAAGAAGAGCTGGAGGATAGAGAGAATTCGCTAAACGAACGAGTCAGCCGGTACGAAAATAGAAGAGCAGTCCTCGAAGAGAACTCGAGGAATCTGACCAGCATGGCCCCGGACCGGGCTGTGGAGATTTTGGTCAGTTATGACGATCAGTTGTTGATTGATACCCTCAGAGTGACTGAGGAGTTAGCCCAGGAGACTGGAGAAGTCTCTCTGGTGTCGTTTTGGCTGTCGCAAATGCCCGCGGATCGGGCCGCTGAAATACAGCGAAAGATGACGATAAAGCCGGACGAATGATCCCCTAGGAGGTGCCATAGTGCGGGAAGTCGCGTTTATCGACGGAATTATCCGAGGGACACAGTCGGATAACCGCCGGTTTGAATCCCCGCAACTACCTACCGGCCCCTCCTTTAGCGACCTTCTGAGCCAGGTCGAACGCTCTCGATTCAACACAACCGCCTACAGCCGGATCGATACCGCCCCGCAGAACCCGCCGGAGTCCGGCGGCTCGCAGCAGAGCGCCGGCCCGCCGGAGCCGGAGCGACCAGCGGAGGGTGCGGAAGAACGACACTCCTCCATGGAAGAGAACCGCGGAAACCGTTCGAGAGAGTCCAGGGAAGCCGCCGACTCCGAGCGTGCGGTCCGGGAGAACCGGGAGAACGCAGACGCAGCCCGGGAGCAGGCGGATCGAGACGAGGCGACTCGAGAGGATGGGGAGCGGTCCGCGGAAGCTCGGGTCGCTCGAGAGCGGAACGAGGCGAATCAGCGGCGAGCGGAAGAGGCTGACGAGAAGGGTGCCCGGGGCAGTGGCGAAACCGAGAAGGGTGCCTTCGTGGAGGCCTCAAACGAGCGCGATAGTATCCCCGCGGAAGGCACTGAGGCCGAAGAGCTCTCGAAGCTCGCCGTGGGCGAAGCGCTCCCGGCGCTGAGTAAGCAGGCGGAGTCTTCGCCCAAAGAGGCCGAGAGCGGTCGACCTGAGGGGAAGCGTTCCGGCGAGAAGAAGCTTGTCGAGTTGGCCCGCGAGGGGAACCGCTCTTCAGAAAAGAGCACCACAGAGAGCGAGAAGCTTCGGGAGGCGAGTATCCAGAACCAGGACCGTTCCACCCACTCCTCGGCCAAAGGCAACCTCGACGCCCGGGAAGGCGCCGTGGCCACTGAGCTCTCCGGCAGCAAGGCGCTCTTTCGGGAGTTCGCCCGGGTGAGCAGCGGCCATGAGACGCCGAGCGATGAGATCCGTCAGAAGGCAGAGAAGGCTCTATCGGATCTCGAGAGCCGTGAGCGCTCCGAGGGAAATGAGCGGAAGCTTCGGGTCGTGGACTTGCGGGCGCCCAGAGAAGGGCGTGGCCGCGGAGACGGCGCTTCTGAGCAGAACAGCGACGGAACCGGCCGGAACGGGCTCAAAGAGACCGCCCAGACCCGCTCCTTCGAGGGGAGTGAGAGCAACACCCTTCGCTTCGATGGCGGAGAAAGCGCCTTTGCGCGGCATCTCGGAGCCCCCAACCGCGGCGAGGGAGCAGCCCAACGGCTCGTGCAGCAACAGCAGCAGCTTCATCGGTTCCTCCAGGAGAAGGGATACGGCGAGATCGTTCGAAACGCCCGGATTATGCTCCGAGAGGGCGGGAACGGTGAGCTGAGGCTCAATCTCTCGCCAAAAGAGCTCGGAAGCGTGCGGGTTCAGCTCCAATTGCAGGATTCTCATATAGCCGGGCGGATAATTGTCGAAAATTCTACTGTACGGGAAGTCTTTGAGCAGAACCTGGATCAGCTCCAGCGGGCGTTTCAGTCCCAGGGGCTCGAGACCGGACGGCTCGAAGTAGCCGTGGAGCAGCGAGGCGACGGGCGAGAGCGCCGGGGCCGGGGTGAGACCGGCCGAGGCGACGGGGCCCGGATATTCGAAGAGCATACCGCGCGGTTGCCTGATTCGTTCTATGAGGACGCTCAGGTAAATCTTATGGCGTAGGTAGAGGAAAGGGAGTTATGGAGTTTTCCTCCTTAATGAGCGCACAGGAACAGTCCAGGACCGCCGCCCAGGCAGACGCCTTTAACAAGGCGCTGAATAGTGGGCGGGAGGTGAATCGCACCCTCGGTCGCGATGACTTTCTCAAGATACTGATCACCCAGTTGAAGAATCAGGATCCTACCTCCCCGATGGAGGACAAGGAGTTCATCGCGCAGATGGCGCAATTCTCCACCCTGGAGCAGATGACCAATATGAGCGAGGAGTTCGGTAGCCTCGCAGAGGGCTTGAGCGCGAGCCGGGCGGTTTCCATGCTCGGTAAGCAGGTAACGATAGCCGCCGATGGACAGACCATCGAGGGGCTCGTGAGCGCCGTAACGGGAGGGGCCTCGCCGCAAATAGAGGTCAACGGCCAACAGTTCAGCATTAACGATGTACAGCGAATCTGGCAGTAAGGGGGCATAGTCTATGATGCGTTCACTCTATTCCGGCGTCTCTGGTCTTCAGAATCATCAGACCCGGATGGACGTTATCGGTAACAACATCTCGAACGTCAACACCACCGGTTTTAAAAAGGGAAGGGTCAACTTTCAGGACCTCATTTCCCAGACCATGCAGGGCCCCTCTCGTCCC
>CAYZHV010000316.1:0-3894 GCA_964478055.1 uncultured Spirochaetaceae bacterium
CTGGTGGAACGGCGCATTGAGCTGCTCAGGGGCGCTCTTGGTCGCCGGGGCGGGGAGGTCCTCTACGAGGAGCTCTACTGGGTAGGCGTGGAAGAGGGCGTGGCTCTGCTGGTAGACCGCGGTAGGGGTATCGTTTTCTGGAGCTCCCAGTTAACTCACCGCCGCGTTCTGCGAGAGCTCGACCCGGAGATCGAGCGGGAGCTCTCCTATCCCGACATACTGGCGCTTCGAGATCGTCTCGATCAGATAGACCCGGGGCGCTTGATCGAGCTTCTCCTACCGCCGCCAGAGGCGCAGATCGTGGAGCTTCCCGCGCAGCTGGTGGTCGAGATCGAAGCGGGTGCGGTGGCCATCACAACTGAGGCACCCTCCCGGGAGATGGAGGAGGTACCCGAGGATGATTCGTTCCTGCTCGAATTCTGCGACAACGATAAGGCGGAGCGGGAACGTCACCGGCTGGCGGCCCTCTGCGAGGAGTTACTCGCGCCACTGAATCCGATACACGCCGGGGGCGCCGCGCTTCTCTGCGAGGGATCCGTAGCGGAGATCGTGGAACTGATCGCGGAGCCCATGGTGGCCGCCGGCGCCCGCCTCCAGGTTGCCGGTCGTCCCGCACGGACCGGTGAGCTCTCTTTCGCGTTCAGAGTCACCTCTTCCGGGGAAGACTGGTTTTCCATCGGCCTTACCGCCAAAGCGGAGGACGAAACGGTTCGAACCTCTCCCGACGGCTCCTTCGCCTACGCCGCGGACGGCTCGATAGTTATCGTCCGCAATCGGGAGGAGTTGGCCAGACTGAAAAAGCGTCTCCATATTACCGAAGAGGGGACGGCTCGCCTCGGAGAGGGGGAGTTTCTCCAGCTCGCGGAGCTCGACGGGCTTATCCAAGAGGAGGCGGAGGAATCCAGCCGGGGCACGAGTCGAATGGAGGAGCTGATCCGCCGGGCTCGAGAGCGGCGGGATGCGTGGCTTCGGCTCGCCGAGGGAAGGCATCTGCTCGACCGCGGCGAGCCGCCGGGCTTTGGAACAACCCTCCGGCCCTACCAGCGCTACGGTTTCGCCTGGCTTCTGGCGGTCACCGAGGAGGGGTTCGGCGCCCTTCTGGCGGACGAGATGGGGCTCGGTAAGACGGTGCAGGCGTTGGCGCTCCTGCAGGCAGACGTGACCGGCCGGGTCGACTCCCGCGAGGGAGACAGCGCGCCGATCTCCCTGGTAGTCGCTCCTCCCGCGACAATTGAGAACTGGCGCCACGAGGTTTGGTCCTTTGCTCCGGCGCTCTCGCCCCTGGTGTACCACGGAGCGGAAAGAGCCCAACTACTCCGGAACCTCAGATCGGACGCAGTCTCAGAGACCTGCGGTCGTGCCCCGCTTCTCATTACGAGTTATCAGACGCTCTTGAAGGACGGAGAAGCGCTTGCGGAGGTAGAGTGGGAACATATCATCTTTGACGAGGTGCAGCAGATCAAGAATGCCAAGACCAAAAGCTACCGTGCGGCGCGCAAGCTTCGAGCTAAGCGCGTCATCGCCCTCAGTGGGACACCGGTAGAAAACAGCTCCCTCGAGCTCTACGCGGTGATGGACCTTCTCAACCCCGGTATCCTGGGCAGTCGGGCATCCTTTCTCAATCGCTTCGGGTCCCCCATCGAACGAGACGGTGACAAGGAGGCGCGAGGCCGACTGCGAGAGTTGCTCACTCCTCTCATCTTGCGCCGCCGTAAGTCGGAGGTGGTCAAGGAGCTCCCGTCCCGGGATGAGATCCCGCTCTACGTCTCGCTCCCTCCGTTTCAGCGGAGGATCTACGAGAAGATTCGGAGGGAGTACCGGGAGCGTATCCGCATCGCTCTGGCCGAGCTAAAGCCGCATAAGCGGCTCTTTCTAATTCTCGAGGGCCTCACGCGGCTGAGGCAGGCGGCGGTGGACCCGCGCCTTCTACCCGCCCAGGGCCGTACGGAACGCGGAGGTAGAAACGGACAGCCAGGGGAGTCCGGAAAGCTCGCAGCCCTGACGCTTCTCGTGCCCCGAATCACGGAGGAAGGGCACCGAGTGCTCATCTTCTCGCAGTTCGTTTCGCTCCTTACGATTCTGCGCGACTGGACGAAGGAGCTCGGTTACGAGCACTGTTATCTCGATGGCTCTATGACTCCGGCTCGCCGGAAAAAGGAGATCGCCCGATTTCAGGAGCCCGGCGGGCCCTCGCTCTTCTTCATAAGCCTCAGAGCTGGGGGCGTTGGAATCAACCTCACCGCCGCGGACTATGTAATCCTCATGGATCCATGGTGGAATCCCGCCGTGGAGGATCAGGCCATCGATCGGTCTCACAGAATCGGGCAAACTCAGCCAGTAACCGCGTACCGTCTCATCGCCTCCGACACCGTTGAGGAGCGCATTGCCGCACTCCAGGCCCGCAAGAAAAAGCTCGCCGGCGACTTACTTCCCAACGAGGCCACAATCATCTCATCTCTTTCCTCCGAAGAGATCCTCGAGCTCTTTGCTCCGTGAGGTAAGCGGCGCGGACCGGAGAGGGAACCGCCGGCCCAATCAGACGATTCAGAAAACGGCGATCCGACTCATACGAGTACGAATCGCCGCTCTTGGTTGTGTCAGGCTGCGGGGTTCTCCTGACTATCAGGCGAGGCCCGCCTTGCGCCTGGTGTAGATGTCGTAGAACACTGCAAGCAATAGAACGAGAGCTTTGACGACGTACTGCCAGTCGGCGCCAATGTTCATGAGGGACATCCCGTTATTGATGACACCCATGACGAGACCACCAATAATTGCGCCGATGACGGTGCCGATACCGCCGCTCATAGAGGCGCCGCCGATAAAGACCGCGGCAATTGCGTCGAGCTCAAAGAGCTGACCGGCCTGGGGCAGTGCGGAGTTCATGTATCCGGCAAACACGAGCCCGGCAAGCCCGGCGAGACTACCCATAACTACAAAGACAAAGAACTCCACGAGCTCAGCGTTGATGCCCGAGAGTTTCGCGGAGCGAGCGTTGCCGCCGACGGCGTAAATATAGCGGCCGAATACGGTTCGATTGGTCACAAAGGTCAGGATGGTGATCACGATCGCCAGGACGATTCCTACGATCGGCAGGCCGCGAAAATCGGCGAACTTCCACGCAAGGATGGCTATGAGGCCAATGACAAAGAGGTTCCGCAGAACGAACGCCGGCACCGGCTCCAGGGTAAACCCCTTACTCCTCTTGTTATTCCGGGTCGACAGAGACGAGGCAACAAGTAGAACCGCAAGAAGAGCACCGACAATCCACGGCAACAGGTGGGTTTCCCCAACCATCAAGGACTCGGAGGAGATAAAACCGGAGGTAATCACACTGAACCCGTCATCTTGCAGGGAAATGGGACTTACGTTTGTTATTACGTAGGTAAGCCCGCGAAACAGGAGCATTCCAGACAAGGTCACGATAAAGGATGGAACGCGCATAAATGCGATCCAGAAACCCTGCCAGATACCGATAACCGAGCCGATCAGCATTGTGAAAATCACCGTCGGGATTAGGCCCATCCCGGTGTTGTACAACATCGCCGCGATGGCGCCGGTAAACGCCGCAATTGATCCGACGGAGAGGTCGATATTGCCGATGATAATAACCAACACCATCCCGCAGGCGAGGATGAGAATGTAGCTATTTTGCATAAAAATGTTCGACACGTTCCGAGCCGAGAAGTTTATCCCGCCAGTAAGAACGGCAAACACTACGAAGATAAGTGCCAGCATGATAAACATCGAATAGCTTCGGACATTCTTTTTCAGAAACTGGCCGAACGTCATGGTATAGGGGGACGTCACTTTTGTATCCGCCATTTGTTACTCTCCGGTTTTTAGGTCAGGGCCATGTGCATAATGCCTTCCTGGGTGGCTTCGCTGCGATCGAGG
>CAYZHV010000317.1:0-500 GCA_964478055.1 uncultured Spirochaetaceae bacterium
ACTGCAGAAGCAGACCGTGCAAGAAGAGGAAAAAGTGCTGGAAAAGGCGAACCTCATCGAAGAGAACGGCTGGCGCTCCTTTTTGGAGGAGCCCAGCTGAGAGCCTACTGTTGCTGCAGGTCGATCACGTCAACCGCCGGTCCCGAGAAACTTCCCGAGATGTTCCCCGAACTCGTCTGAAGATCGAAGTCGAAGGAGTACTCTGTGTTCGGACGCCCGACAACAACAGACCCCCCGGCTATGAAATGGGTCTCACCCTCGTTTGAAGAGAAGTCATAGTCGACATAGACGTTCAACCCTGTGAGGTCGCCGGCCGCGGGCGAACTCTGATTGTACTGGTAGGTACCCTCGGCCAATGTGTCCCCGTTGACAAGCAGCTTGAGATTGATGACGTCCCCGGTACCCGAAGGGCCGAACTGATCTACCGTAAGGCCACCGCCGGTCAAATAGACCTGAAATATCCTCGCGCCGGATTGTTGGTCGTCAAGTGCCTTTATAAT
>CAYZHV010000317.1:510-3887 GCA_964478055.1 uncultured Spirochaetaceae bacterium
TCGCGCACGTCCCCGGTGACACGTCGCGTGGCCGATCCCGCGCTGGCGGAGTCGCAGCCTGGCAGGCCAAGCAATAGGAGACCTAAAAGTACGACCGTCAAAATTGCTACACTTCGTCTCATTCTAGTAAACCTCCGTATTGCCAACTAAGATAGAACCTTGGGGTGTTTATTACAAGTTTTATAAGCATTTCTTGTCACCGATCTCGACCAGACGGGGAAATCGGCCCCTGGCCGACCAACCCCTTCCCATTCCCAGAGTTCTTGAGTAATTTACTCGTCAACACCGATATGCATCATTGGGAGGTTGTATGAGCAAGACGCCTGTAACCGTTGCCTACGGAGACGGAATCGGACCGGAAATCATGGAGGCTTCTCTTCGAATTCTCGAAGCTGCAGGAGCACAGCTGGAGATCGATGAGGTCACTGTGGGGGAAAAGGTCTACCTCAAGGGCAACACCGCCGGAATAGAGCCGGATTTCTGGGACTCGATCCGTCGAACCAAGGTCTTTTACAAGGCGCCACTCACCACTCCTCAGGGCGGCGGCTTCAAGAGCATTAACGTTACCACCCGAAAAACCTTGAGTCTCTACGCCAACGTTCGCCCGGCCAGGGCCCTCGCTCCCTTTGTGGAGACCAAGCATCCCGAACAGGATCTCGTAATAATTCGGGAGAATGAAGAAGACCTCTACGCAGGGATAGAACATCGCCAGACCGACGAGGTGTACCAATGTCTCAAGCTCATCTCCCGCCCCGGAAGCGAGCGGGTTATCCGCTACGCCTTTGAGTACGCCAAGGCGAACAAACGGAAAAAGGTAACCTGCTTTACCAAAGACAACATCATGAAGCTCACCGACGGGCTCTTCCACAAGGTCTTCGACGAAGTAGCCCAGGAGTACCCGGATATCGAGAACGAGCACTGGATCGTCGACATCGGTGCAGCCAAGATGGCGGATCGGCCGGAGAATTTTGACGTCATCGTCCTGCCCAACCTCTACGGGGACGTTCTCTCGGACGTGGCGGCCCAGATCGCTGGCTCCGTCGGAATGGCAGGAAGCGCCAACATCGGTGAGCACGCGGCGATGTTCGAGGCGATACACGGCTCCGCTCCCCGTCGGGCCGGACAGAACCTCGCCAACCCCTCGGGACTGCTACACGGAGGCATAATGATGATGGCCCACATCGGTCAGCCGGAAGTTGCCGAGCGCGTCCACAACGCCTGGCTACGGACGATCGAGGAGGGGATCCACACCTACGACATCTTCCGGGAGGGGGTGAGCAAGCAGAAGGTAGGAACCAGAGAGTTTGCCGACGCCATCATAGATCGCCTGGGACAGAAGCCAGAGACCCTGGAGCCTGTCACCTATTCCGAGACCGCCAGTATCCCCGGCGCCGCGAGCTGGGAGTACCGAACTCCGCAAAAGAAGGAGCTGCAGGGAGTGGATATCTTTCTCGACTGGGTCGAGGACGACCGGGACCCGAACGCCCTGGGAGAGAAGCTCTCCAAGGCGGGGACGGATAAACTCCCCCTTACGATGATAACCAACCGGGGCCTGAAAGTTTGGCCCAAAGGGGCGCCTGAGACTTTCTGCACCGACCACTGGCGATGCCGTTTCGGTGCCGCCCCGAATCAGGAGGCGGTGGATCAGCAGGATATTCTCGACGTCATGCAAAAGGTCCATGACCACGGCTTCAACATCATAAAGAGCGAGCAGCTCTATACCTTTGACGGGGAGCCCGGCTTTTCTCTCGGACAGGGGCAATAGAGAACCGGTCGCCGGCGCTGCTGGCGGGTGGATGTGGGCCCGGCCTGCCGATCTCGGCCGCAGGACATAAGAGAGGCCGCCCAGGAGGGCGGCCTCTACCTCATTGCACTTCAACTCAGCCGGAACTCCGGCTTTCGTTCAAGCCGTTACGCCTTTACTTCTGTAGTCTTGCCGTCAGTTTAGTATTCACACCTGCCAGCGCTTTGCTCACGGGACAGCCATTCTTGGCTCCCTCGGCGATCTTCTGAAACTCCGTCTCTTCGATCCCTTCCACCTGAGCCTCGGTGATCAGGTCGATCTGGGAGATCGCCAATTCTTCTGTGTTTAGGTGCACCTTTGCCTGGGTGGCTATCGATACTGGCTTGTACCCGGCGTTTTCCAGCTCCAGAGAGAGGGCCATGGAAAAGCAGCCCGCGTGGGCAGCACCGATGAGCTCTTCGGGGTTGGTCCCCTTCTCTTCTTCGAACCGAGAACCGTAGGAATAGGCACCCTTAAAGGCGCCGCTACCGAGCTCTACCGCTCCCTTCCCTTGTGAGAGTGTATCTTTCCATGCTGCTTTTGCGATTCGTGTAGGCATATGTGTCCTCCTTACTGCCTAGTTTCATGTTAGAACCTGTGACCTAGAGTGAGGAAACGTCAAATCGCCGGTAGGATGAAGAAAGCACCAAGGAGGAGTCTCCGGGGCAGCAAGACGCGCTCCGCACCGCCGAGTCAGGCCCTGCGAGACGCGCCCACTCAGGCGTCCGCGTCCTCCTGCTCCGCCTTTTGCTGCTCCTTCTCCCGCCGCTTGAGCTCCATTTGCATCTTTCGGATCTCGTCGAGCTGACGGTCTACTTCCGGCTGGTTTCGAGGGTCGTACTTCTTGGGAGCCCAGAGAAAGTGATAGCTCAGTGCGCCGTCTTTGGTAACCGTCGCGTGGTGAACCCGGTGAGCATTCAGGATCCGGCGGAGGTAGGGATGCTTCGGCTTGAATTTGAGCGCCTTGATACGACCGTGGTACATGATGTCGTGAAAGACCACGTAGCCTATGCCGTAGAGGCCGACACCGAAACCCGCCGAGGCCATCGGATACCAGGCGAGTCGGAGGCCGTTGAAAATCAGCAGAAAAGAGAGTCCCGCAAAAAAGAAGAAGTAGAGGTCATTCTTCTGCAGCCGGTGACCGCTGGTGTTGTGGTGGTCATAGTGAAGGCACCAGCCGGATCCATGCATCACATACTTGTGCATGAACTTGGCGACAAACTCCATGGAGACCGCCGCCGCCACAAAAGCAGCAACGTTAACGAGGACAGTGAGAACATTCATGGCCATAGCGGGCTTAAGATACTACCAAATCAGGTGAGGGGAAACGTGAAAATCTGGCCCCGGCGGCTGCCGTCTTGTTCGACACCGGGGCCAAGAAGCGCACTTTGCACGGCCGCCATTGATGGCCGGCGGACTCTATCTCTGTGGTCTATCTCTGGGGTTGCGGCTTTGCCGCCGCGGAGGACCAGATGACCTCCCCTATTGCAGCGTTGACCGTGGCGCTCACGCCGTCGGCGTAGCGGAGGATAACCTGATTCTCCTCTACCAAAACGTCGGATACAACCGATCGGAGCTGTTCCGGCTGAACTCC
>CAYZHV010000318.1:0-3876 GCA_964478055.1 uncultured Spirochaetaceae bacterium
GAGCCGGTGGCACCCCGTCCGGGGTGCCACCGGCCGATTCAGCTTGCCCGGCTCACCGCCGAGAGCTCAGCTCCTGACGGTCTGAAACTTCTCGGTGTAGGGACGGCGGTGCTCATACTCAGTGTGCAGCAGGTGGTGCGCCGTCTCGCTACCGGGCTTGCGGAGAAACTTTTCGTAGAGCGCCAGAACCTCGGGATTCTCGTGGGACTTGCGCTTCTTGAGGCTTGTGTCCTCCCGGTAGAGGCCCTGGGCTCGACTTCGCCGTTGAGAGAGGGTGTTCGGTATCGGCTGGCCCCCGCCCCCGACACATCCGCCGGTACACGCCATGATCTCGATAAAGTCGTAGCTTCGCCTTCCCTCAGCCGCCTCGGCGCGAACGCGCTCCAGAATGCCTCTGGCGTTGGCGAGGCCGTGGGCTACGGCGACACGAACCGGGGTGCCATTGACGTCGAGAGTTGCCTCCTTGACGCCATCGAGTCCCCGCACCGCCTGGAGATCAAGACTCTCCAGAGGCGTCCCGGTCTCTATCTCGTAGGCTGTGCGTACCGCCGCCTCCATGACACCGCCGGTTGCACCGAAGATTGTTGCCGCTCCGGTGTAGCTCGACATCATGGGATCCGGAGACTCCTCAGGGATCTCGGCGAAGTCTATTCCCGCCTCCCGTATCATTCGGGCGAGCTCTCGGGTGGTGAGCACGTAGTCAACGTCTCGGTAGCCCGAGGAGTTCATCTCCGGTCGGCTCGCCTCGTACTTCTTGGCGGTGCACGGCATAATCGACAGTGAGGTAACCTTTTCCGGATTCAAGCCCCGGGTATCGGCGTAGTAACCCTTGATGAGGGCCCCGAGCATTTGCTGCGGAGACTTGCAGGAGGATACGTTTTCCATGAGCTCCGGAAAGTAGGTCTCCCCGAACTTGATCCAACCCGGGGAACAGGAAGTAATCAGCGGCAGGGGGCCACCGTTGTGAAGTCGCTCGAGGAACTCAGTCCCCTCCTCCATAATAGTGAGATCCGCGGAAAAGTTGGTGTCGAGAACCTTGTTGACCCCCAGCCGCCGGAGGACGGCGTAGATCTTTCCGATGGACAGGGTCCCCGGGGCCATGCCGAACTCCTCTCCCAAGGCCACCCGGACCGCCGGGGCAATCTGAGCCACCACGGTCTGCTCCGGGTCGTCTATGGCGGACCACACCTCCTCGATGTACTCCCGCTCGTAGAGCGCCCCCACAGGACAGTAGACAACGCACTGGCCGCAGTTTACGCAGGCGCTCTCTCCCATGCCGAAGCCTTCCGGGGGAGCGACAATCGTCTCCGAGCCGCGACCACGAAAGAAGATAGAGCCCACGCTCTGCACCTCGTTGCACACCTCCACGCACCTCCCGCAGCCGATGCACTTGTTCATGTCCCGGACGATACCAGGAGAACTGCGGTCCACCGGGAGGCCGCGAGTGTAAGTGTCGTAGGAGAGCTCACGAACCTCCAGCCGCTCGGCCAGGTCCTGGAGCTCGCACTTGCCGTGCTTGATACACTGCAGGCAATCCTTCGGATGGGCCGCGAGAACCAACTCGAGTAGGGTCCGCCGCATGCGCCGAAGGGCCGCTGTATTCGTGCGAACTTCCATGCCCTCCTGGGCGGGGGTGACGCAGGCCCGCTTGAGGGTGCCCTGCGCGTTCATCTCGACTACGCACATGCCACACGCCCCAGTGGGCTCGAGGTCTTCGTGCCGACAGAGTGTTGGTATTTCAACTCCCGCCGCCTGGGCCGCCTCCAACACCGTGGCGCCCTCGGGGACGGCGGTTCCGATTCCGTCTACAGTCAGATGGATCATCAGCTAACCTCCCGGAGGAACTCGTGCTCCTTGATCGCCGTTGTGATCTCCTCGCCGAAATTGTCGAGAAGCGTGTATACCGGCAGCTTGACCGACTGACCAAAGGGACAGAAGGAGGACTGATCCATCACCTCCGCTGTCTCCCGTATGCGTCTGAGGTAGTCCAGCTTGCCCCGTCCCGCGGCGATTTCGTTTGCCATGTATTCGAGCTGCCGGGTACCGTAACGGCAGGCAAAACACTGGCCGCAGGACTCCTCGGAGAAAAACCGAGCCGTTACCTGGAGCACCTGGATCATGCTGACGGAGCTATTCATGACCACTACCGCTCCTGAACCGAGGCTCCCCCCGGCTGCTCGCATGGAGGCAAAGTCCAGGGGTAGCTCCAGGGCCGCGGGCGTATAGAAAGGCCCGGCAGTACCACCGATCTGGACCGCCTTGAGCGTACCCGCGGGCCCTCCGGCGACTTCGAGGACCTCCGCGACGGAAGAGCCCATGGGCAGTTCGTAGACCCCCGGTTTCACCACATGGCCGCTCACTGAGTAGAGCTTTGGCCCTGGATTTCTTTCAGAGCCGATCTTCGAAAACCACTCCGAACCCCGGGACATGATGAGAGGTACACAGGCGAGGGTCTCGACGTTGTTGACCACCGTCGGCTTTTCCCAGAGCCCCTGCTCCGTAGGAAAGGGCGGCTTGAGTAGAGGATACCCACGATTCCCCATGAGGGAGTTGAGGAGGGCCGTCTCGTCTCCAACGACGTAGGAACCGCCGCCCACCTTGACGCTGATATCGAGCTGGAAGTCTCCATTGTGGCCGAGGGAGGCGGGGAACCCTGCCTCTTTGAGAGCGTCCAGAGCCGCTTGGATTCGCTCCCTCGCCACCGGATACTCCCCCCGAATGTAGACGAACGCTTTGCGAGCCCCTACGGCGTAGGCAGCGATTGCCAAGCCTTCGATCACGAGAAAGGGAGCGCGCTCCAGGAGATATCTGTCCTTGAAAGTCCCCGGCTCTCCCTCGTCTGCGTTACAGACCACGTACACCTCTTCCTCGTCCGGAACGGTGCTCCACTTGGTTCCCGTATCGAAGCCCGCTCCTCCCCGGCCGGCAAGCCGTGCTTCCTTCACTCTGGTTATGACATCTCCCGGGCCCATACCAAGGGCAGCCTTGAGGCCGTCGAAGCCGCCGAGGCTTCGGTACTCCTCGGTGCTCAGAGGATCTTTCACCTGCGCGAAAGATGTAAGGTAGTTGGTCACGCGCATCACCGCACCTCCTCGAGCTCTGCGACCTCGATTTCCCGGAGTGCGTTGTCGAAGCGTTCCGGAGTCACCTCGGTGAGTAGGAGGTCGTCTATCATTACGTTCGGAGCGGTGTCGCAGCTTCCGAGGCAGTTAACGATCTCCAGCGAATAGCGGCCATCCCCGGTTGTCTCTCCCTTGCGGATACCGAGGCGTTCCTTGATGTGACGATAGACATCCACCGATCCTCGGACTCTGCAGCTCAGAGAGTCGCAGAGGCGTATTACATGTCGACCCCGGGGTTTTCGTGAGAATGCTTGATAGAAGCTGGTCACCCCATCCAACTCCGCCAGAGGTATGTCGAGATACTCCGCGATCGCCGCCAGTTCCTCCGTAGGTATGTGGCTCGTTTCACCGTGGGCCTCTTGCACCGCGTGGAGCATGGAGAGAAGGTTCTCTCGTTTCGGTGGATACGCTTTCCAAGGTTCTTCAGTCGGCATCATCTACACCTCCGTTCGTGGGTCGAGCGAGGCAGGAAGATGAGAGTGTTCGAGTTGAACAGCCGCGGGTGCATCACCACTCGTCTCCTCTGACTCGCGATGTGCAACGGCCGGCGGGACTGGATGTCTGCGGGTACGGGTGTATGCGGCAATCAGGTAGGTGCGCAGGGCTCAAGACCGTGGGCACTCGTATCCGCCTGGCCCCGTCGGTCATCCAGTCAGTATCTATAATTTTAGCACGATTTCCCGCGGGGCGGTAAGAAACTTTAGAAGTATCAACAACCGTGTTGGCTGAAGCAGCAGAACTGTTTGCCCCTACT
>CAYZHV010000319.1:0-3856 GCA_964478055.1 uncultured Spirochaetaceae bacterium
GGTGTCAGAAGTTGGGAGTTGGGAGTTGGGACTTGGGAGTTGGGAGTTGGGAGTTGGGAGTTGAGAACGCGGTGTTGCGGCTTGCCTGCCACGAGAGTGTTTCCCCATCTTCGGGCTCCGAACTCCCAGCTTCCAACTTCGAGTTGCCCGCGTCTCATCTTTGTCTACATGGCCGCCGGGCCTGCTGTCAAGCGTCGGCAGCGGTTGAGAGGAAATGCTAACCGAATGCTAACAATCGGCGTCCCGTTGCGCTGCTTTTCTTTGCGAAATGCTTCCATGCCCTGCTTTGCGGCGGGCGCAGCCCACCCTGCGGCCTGGGTATGTCCGCCACAAAACTTCTTACCGAAAGCTAACGGCTCGCTAACACTGCCCTAACAAGGTGCCGCTAGGCTCGAAACCAGAAGTGCGCGCTGTCTCGATGGCTCGGCACAGCGTGGGTTCCAAGAGCCGAGCGGCCCGGTGGAGCACGCGGCACCATGGTCGAGGCGAGAGTTTCATGACACGCAAAGGGATTATCCTGGCCGGAGGCGCGGGAACGCGGCTCTATCCGCTTACCCAGGCCATCAGCAAGCAGTTGCTGCCCGTCTACGATAAGCCGATGATCTACTACCCCCTCGCCACGCTCATGCTGGCCGGAATCCGCAACATCCTGGTCATCTCCACGCCGACCGATCTGCCGCTGTACCAGGCCTGCCTGGCCGACGGGGCCCAGTGGGGGATCGAACTCCAATATGCCGAGCAACCGCACCCGGGCGGGCTGGCGCAGGCATTTCTCATTGGAAGGGAGTTCCTCGACCGATCGCCCTGCTGCCTTGTGTTGGGCGACAATATCTTCTACGGCCATGGCCTGGTCGATCAACTCCGCGAGGCCACCGTTCGGAGCCAAGGGGCTACCGTGTTCGGCTACTATGTGGCCGATCCGCAGCGGTATGGCGTCGTCGAGTTCGACGCCGCAGGCAACGTGGTGGGGCTGGAAGAAAAGCCCCGCGAGCCAAAATCGAACTGGGCGGTAACCGGCATCTATTTCTACGACGAAAACGTGTGCGATCTGGCCGAGAACCTCCGCCCCTCAGCCCGCGGCGAACTGGAAATCACCGACCTCAACACACGCTATCTCCGCCGCGGCGAATTGCACCTCAGCCGGCTCGGACGCGGCATTGCCTGGCTCGATACGGGCACGCATCAGTCGCTCATGCAGGCGGGCCAGTTCATCGAAACCATCGAGGTGCGCCAAGGGCTGAAAATCTGCTGTCCCGAGGAAATCGCGTTCTCCAACGGTTGGATCGACGCCGGCCAACTCGAGGCGATGGGCCGGCGGTTGCACGCAAGCGGCTACGGTCGATATCTGCTCGAACTGCTCGAACGAGGCCGAGTATGAACGTAAGCAAAACGGCTATTCCCGGCGCCCTCATCCTCGAACCCAAGGTTTGGGGCGACGCACGTGGTTTCCTGCTCGAAATCTATCGGGCGAACCGCTACGCCGAGATGGGTATCGGGCTGCCGCTGGTGCAGGACAATCTGTCGTTTTCGGGCAGGGGGGTCCTACGCGGGCTGCACTGGCAGCAGCCGCACGCACAGGGCAAGCTCGTACAGGTGGTGGCCGGCGAGGTGTTCGACGTGGCCGTCGATCTGCGCCGCGGTTCGCCTGCCTTCGGCCGATGGGTCGGCGCGCTGCTGTCGGGCGACAACCGGCGGCAGTTCTGGCTCCCGCCCGGCGTCGCACACGGCTTCCTGGTTACCGGGCAGTCGGCCCTGTTCGTGTACAAATGCAGCGATTACTACGAGCCGCACGCTGAATGCACCGTCCGGTGGGACGACCCCGACCTCGCGATCGACTGGCCGCTGGAAAGTCCGCCCGAGCTATCGGCCAAAGACCGCGATGCCCCGTTCCTCAAGGACATCGCGCCCGAGAAGCTCCCCCCCTACGAGGAAGCCCCATGACCGCCTGCATCCTGCTCATTGGCGCCAGCGGGCAGGTTGGCTGGGAGTTGCGGCGGACGCTGGCGCCGCTGGGCCGGGTTGTGGCGGCCTCGCGAGCGGGCGAGTTCGGCACGAAGGTCGACCTTGCGCGGCCCGGCGACCTGGTTCGGCTGTTCGACGCCGTCCGGCCGGAAATCGTCGTCAACGCCGCCGCGTACACGGCGGTCGATCGGGCCGAGCGCGAGGCCGCGCTGGCCGAACGCATCAATTCCGAGGCGGTGGCCGAACTGGCCGCACTGGCCGCCGAGCGCGGAACGCCCGTGGTACATTACTCCACCGATTTCGTCTTCTCCGGCCGGTCGGACCGGCCCTATACGGAAGACGACGCCCCGAGCCCGCTCAGCGTATACGGTCGCACGAAGCTCGCAGGCGAGCAGGCCCTGCTGGCCTCCACCGCCCCGGCTTTGGTGCTTCGTACCAGTTGGGTGTACGGACTTCGAGGAGCGAACTTCCTGCGTACGATGCTCAGACTGTTTCGGGCCGGCGGCCCCATTCGGGTGGTCGACGATCAGATCGGCGCGCCCACGTGGAGCCGTCTGCTCGCCGAAGTTACGGCGCTGGTGCTGTACCGCGTTCTGCGCGGCGAATGCGATTTAGGCAAGATCGGCGGTGTTTACCACGTTTGCGGAGGCGGCCAGGTAAGCTGGCACGGCTTTGCGGCCGCCATTTGCGAGGCAGCCGGTCTGTCGGCCGATATCGCCGCTGTTGCCACGTCCGACTACCCGACGCCCGCCCGACGCCCCCACTATTCGGTGCTCGACACCAGCCACCTATGCCGCACTTTCGGCCTCGAACTGCCCCATTGGCGCGTTTCGCTTGGGCACTGCCTCGAGGATTTTACCGAAAGCTAACACAACGCTCATCTTCCCCTAACATTCGCGCGCGACATTGGCATTCTTGGGACATCGCTATCGGTGTCCACCTCGGGTGGCGTTGGGTTGTTTGGCGGCACAGTCCGCCCTGCGGCGTGTCTTGGCTCCGTACGGCGGGCTGTGCCCGCCGAAAAGCACCCCATCGCCCGCGGCTGCCAACGCCGACAACCCGCCCGCGTTTTCCTTGGGTAGCGTGCAACCCACGAGAACGGAGTGCGCGCCGACTTGGCCTGCCACGTCCTGTTGGAGTTCGCGCTTACGCGTGCAAACTGAGGAGATGCGGACCCCGGCACGCTGAAGCGTGAACTCCAGCGTTGTGCCATCCCGGACTTGCACGCCAAAGCGTGAACTCCAACATCCTCCGCCCTACCATGACCGCCACACTCGAACCTGTTGTGACGCACGAATCGCGAGCGGCCCCACCAGTCGCGCCGCGCAACTTCGCGCTGATTGGCGTGGCGGGATTCGTCGCGCCGAAGCATCTGAATGCGATTCGCGAGACGGGCAGCGTGCTCCTCGGCGCCGTCGACCCGCACGATGCCGTCGGCGTGCTCGATGGCTACTTCCCCGACGCCAGTTTCTTCACCGAGATCGAAAGGTTCGACCGCTTCTTGGAGAAGCAGCGCCGCGGACCGTCGCCAAAGCCCATCGACTACGTTACGGTGTGCTCGCCCAACTACCTGCACGACGCCCACGTGCGCTTGGCGCTGCGTGTCGGCGCGCATGCCATTTGCGAAAAGCCGCTGGTCATCAACCCCTGGAATCTTGAACAACTCGAAGAGTTGCGCGACCAATACGAGCGCAAGGTGTTCACCGTGCTGCAACTCCGGCGGCATCCGGCGGTGCAAGCGCTGCGGGCATCGCTGGCCGCCGAATCGAACCGCTGCCGCCGCGACGTGTGCCTGACGTACGTTACGCGCCGCGGCCGGTGGTACCAGCACTCATGGAAAGGCGATGAACAGAAGTCGGGGGGGTTGGCCATGAACATCGGCATCCACTTCTTC
>CAYZHV010000320.1:0-3838 GCA_964478055.1 uncultured Spirochaetaceae bacterium
ACCGATAGGAGTGATCCGAGCGCCGACGCCGTTCAAGCTGAGAAGCTCCGCCGTGGCGGTGGCAAGGCCCCCGAGAACGTTGTGGTTCTCCATCGTGATAACGCCGTACTTGGAGTAGGCCGCGGATTCCACAACCGCAGGGTCGTCGAAAGGCTTGAGGGTCGTTGCGTGGAGGTGATCGATGGAGAGCCCGCGCTCCTGGAGCGTCTTGGTCGCACGCATCGCCTCCTCGGTGCAGATGCCGGTGCTCAGGAGAGTGAGGTCCGCACCCTTGGCGACTCTCCGAACCTTTCCAAACTCCATTGGCTCGCTCTTGGGAAAGAGGCGCGGAATCTCCTTGCGGATCATCCGGACGTAGACCGGCCCATCTATTCCCTGGGCCACGTCGAGCATCGACTCCACGTCCGTGGCGTCGCCCATTTCGAGGATTCGCATGTTCGGGACCGACCGGAGCACGCCTATGTCGTTTATCGCCTGATGGCTCACGCCGCCGGGGGTGGTGATCCCCGGAAGAAAGCCGAACATCCGCACCCGCAGGTTAGGGTAGGCGATGGACAATTCGATCTGATCGAGGGCGCGACGATACATAAAGACCGCGAAGGTGTGAACGAAGGGCGTGTACCCCTGCCGCGCCATGCCCCCGGCGAAGCTCATCATGTTCTGTTCCGCCATGCCGAGAGAGAAGAAACGGTCCGGGTAGCTCTCTCGAAAGAGCTTGATCTCCGTCGAGCCGGTGAGGTCCCCGGAAAATACCAACACCTCCGGCTTGTCTTTGGCCCATTCCACAAGGTTGTGCATATGTGCGTTGGTAACTGTCTGCATATCGCCTCCTACATCTCCTCGAGGAACGCCTGGAGCTCCTGCTTTTCCGCTTCATTCTTGAATCTGACAAAGTGAAGATAGGGCTTGCGACTCTCGAGAACCGGTACTCCCTTGGCGGTATCGGTATAGCAGAGTATCAAGAGCGGCTTGCCCGTGTGATCTACTTGCGAGGCGTTGTAGAGCGCCTCTATATCGTGGCCGTCGACCACCTCAACGTGGGCGCCGAAGCCGGTGAGTCGGTCCGATAGGGGCTCGATATTCATGACCTCTTTGGTAGCGCCGTCCACTTGCTGGCCGTTTACATCTACGTAGACACCGACGGTGTCGAGCTCGTAGTGACACATCGCCTGAATCGCCTCGTAGGTTTGTCCCTCCTCGAACTCACCGTCGGACATAAAGACCCAGTTCTTCCCGCTCTCTTTGTCTAGTCGTCTTGCCAGGGCGATCCCCGCCGCCTGGCTCAGCGCCTGCCCGAAGGAGCCTGTGGTGAGCTCCATTCCCGGGGAGTGCTCAGCGCCGATCATCTCAACGGAGCTACCGTCGTCGTTAAAGGAGAAAAGCGCCTCCGGAGCCAGGCGGCCGGTCTCGACCAGGGCCGCGTAAACTGCCACCGCGTAGTGCGCCGCTGAGAGGAGGAGTCGGTCATGCTCCGGCGTTCGCGGGCCGTTGTACCCCGCCCCGAGGTCGTGCTTACCCGGCCCGGGAACTCCCGGGAAGGGGCCCGGAACTCTTGGTGCGACGCTCTCCCCGATATTGAGGACCTTGGTATAGAGAACGGAAAGAATTTCCGCCGATGAGAGTGCCTGGCTCAAGTAACATCCGTTCTTGGCGAGGGTGAGCTCCACCGCACGCTTTCGAATGCCGTGAGCCACGCGCTTTGCCTCTTCTATCCATCTTGCCGTCTTAGTTACCTCCATTGAGGCCTCCTAATGGAATGGTGTTATGGTTTGTTTCAATCCTGAGGATAACACTTCGGCAGTAAATCGTCAATACTCGGCATAAGTAGGCATATGCAGGCACACTTTATACTCCCAGTGACACGGATCGCGCCCTTTGTTGCCGAAAAGCGAAAGCTCGGGTAGACTCTTGTAAGAGATATGCTGGTTGAAGAGCGACATCGAGCGATTCTTGACAGACTAAAAGTAGACCGCTCCCTAGAGGTGGAAGAGGCGGCGGAGCTTTGCGGTGTCTCTCCGGACACCATTCGCCGGGACTTCCGGAAGCTCTCGGACGAAGGCCTTGTGCGCCGGACCCACGGTGGAGTTCTTCTGGCCGAGCAGTTCACCTTCGACAGCCCGCGGGTCAGTCGAGAGATCCTCCACCGCGAGGAAAAGATGCGTATCGGCAGATACGCCGCCGGACTGGTTGGAGAAGGGGAGACCGTCGGCGTAGACGCTGGCACCACTGCCATTGAGACCATTCCCTTCCTCTCGGAGATCCCGGAGCTCACCATTCTCACCTACAGTCTCGACGTTGCCCGAGCCGCCGTGGACGCCGGGGAGCTCAACTGCATCATGCTCGGCGGTATCGTCCGGCGGAACACCTATAGCGCCGTCGGTCCCGACGCCGTCACCATGCTCAACCGGTTTCAAGCGACGACGCTCTTTCTTGCCGCCAACGCCGTGAGCATCGAGCGCGGGCTCATGACTCCCAACCGAATGGAGGCTGAGGTCAAGCAGGGACTCATCGGCATCTCCCAGCGGGTGGTACTCCTCGCCGACTCGAGCAAGCTCGGTCGCCGCGCCCTCGTCTCCTTCTGCCAGCTCTCGGAGGTGGACATCCTCGTAACGGACAGCGACGCCGACCCCGGTCAGCTGGAGCTCTTAGGAGAGCTCGGGATAGAAGTCGTCACGGTTTGAAGAATAAGCACATTTATGCAGGAGCACGTATGACCTCAAAAGAACGCGTTCAGCTAACACTACGGCGGGAGCTCCCGGACCGCGTCCCCACGGCGCTCTGGGGTAGCTACTACACCCTAAACGATGACACCTACTTCAACACCTTAGAGTACCTGAAGCTGGGAGAGCCGGTTGCCCCGTTTCGAAAAAAGAAGCCCCGCAACTCCAACTACTATGACGACCGGATTCTAGACGCCTTTGACACCGACGTCCGCTACATCTGGAGCGGCTTTACCGATCTCGGTGGCGCCCGGATGGATGGCGACCGAAAGGATGCTTGGGGCGTTGGCTGGAAGCGCTCAGGCCCCCACATCGTGAGTGAGCAGCCTCCTTTGGGGGAGGCGGAAGAGCCTGAGGAGGTCGCGGACTACGAGTGGCCGGACCCGGAGACGTATATTGACTTCGAGCTCATCGAGGCGCGGCTCGATGAGCTCGAGGAAAAGTATCCCGACCGGGCGATCGGCGCCAGGGCGATCAACTCCTACGGCCCCTTTGAGCAGGCCTCGGTGCTCCGGGGGCGAGAGTCCTTTTACATGGACATGATCGCGGAGCCGGAGCTCTCCACGGCAATCGTCGAAAAGGTGACCGACATCATCGTCCGGGGGCAGCAGCTCTACTTAGAACGAATCGCCGACAAAATCGACTTCTTCGAGATTCCAGGTGACGACTACGGCGGAACCGAGGACCTCATGATCTCGCCTGACCACTTCCGCGCAATGTTCAAACCCGCCCTCGAACGGATCGTCCGGAGCGTCAAGGAGATTCGCCCGGACCTGCCGGTAGTCTTTCACACCGATGGCGCGATCTCCAAGATTATTCCGGACTTTATCGAGATCGGTATCGACGTAATCAACCCCCTGGAGCCACTCCCCGCTACCGACTGGGCCGCAATCAAAAAGGAGTACGGGGACCAACTCTCCTTTATGGGCGGGGTCGATCTCAAACAGGCGCTTACCGGGACGGTGGAGGACGTAGAGCGGGATGTAATCCGCTGTATCGAGACCTTCGGTGAGGGTGGGGGCTATATCCTCACCTCCGCCAACCATATGCAGGCGGACATCCCGCCTGAGAATATCGAGGCGATGTTTGAGCTGACGAGAAGGCACGGGAGGTATTGA
>CAYZHV010000321.1:0-3806 GCA_964478055.1 uncultured Spirochaetaceae bacterium
CCCTTCGCTCCACCCCATATACCTTATACTTAGAAGTAGCCCGGGCCCGTGTGATCGCAACCGACGCCCGGGCAGTGGAGGGGCTTCGTGGCTAGGATCGGATTTGTCTCAACCAGGTTCGCCGGAAGCGACGGCGTAAGTCTGGAAAGTGCCAAATGGGCCCGGATCTTCGAAGAGGAAGGCCACCAGGTTCGATGGTTTGCCGGGGAACTGGACAGACCGCCTGCCGAGAGTATGTTGGTGCCGGAGGCCCACTTCAACCATCCCGAGTCGATCCGCATCAACGGCAGTATCTGGGGTCGCCTGCACCGCTCGAAAGAGATCAATGACCTGATAAAGGCTCAAGTCGAGCTCTTACGCTCGAGACTCTACGAGTTCGTGGAGTCTTTCGGCGTGGATATCATGGTTGCCGAGAACGCTCTCACCATTCCCATGCAGGTTCCCTTGGGTATCGCCCTCACGGATTTCATCGCGGAAGCAAACATCCCCACCATCGCTCACCACCACGATTTCTATTGGGAGCGAACGCGCTTCCTGATTAGCGCTATTCGGGACTACCTGGAGATGGCGTTTCCACCGGTGCTGCCACAGATCCAGCACGCGGTCATCAACTCCGCGGCCCGGGACCAACTGGCCTGGCGCAAAGGAGTTTCGTCGATCATTGTGCCGAATGTGATTGACTTCGACTCGCCCCTGCCTGACGTCAATCCGGCTCAGATCCGTCAGAAGATAGGTCTGACGGAGGATGATATCCTCATTCTCCAGCCTACCCGGGTAGTGCCGAGAAAGGGGATTGAGCACGCAATCACCGTAGTGGCGCGACTAAATGATCCCCGGTGCAAATTGGTTATCAGCCACGAGAGTGGCGACGAGGGGGAGGCTTATCTGAATGCACTCATGGACTCCGCCCATGCGGCGAACGTGGACCTCCGATTGGTGGCCACGGTTCTGCCGGATGTGGTCAACGGGAAGGAGCAACCGATCCCTGATGGCTCTTTGGGGCTCTGGGAGCTATACGGCGCCGCGGATCTCGTAACATACCCAAGTTTGTACGAGGGGTTTGGAAACGCTCTTCTCGAAGCGTTCTACTACCGTGTGCCAGTCCTGATTAATCGATACAGTATCTTTATACAGGATATAGAGCCGAAAGGCTTCAAGACGATTTCCATGGACGGCTACGTCACCCCGGAGTTGATAAAGACGGTTCGGGAGATTCTCGCGGACCGGGGGCTTCGGCAGGAGATGGTTGAACATAACTTCAGGTTGGCCAACCGCTACTATAGTTATTCAATCCTACGGAGACGGCTGCAGACGCTTCTTATAAACGTACTCGGCATGGATTGAGGCGCGGGCGTACCTATACCTGCCGGCCTTCTCGCTCCTAGGCATTGTCCCGGATGTAATCGAGAAGGCGAGGGCCGATCTGCTCGAGGGCATCCCGGCGAACACGATAGAGGATGTTTCGGTTGTCAGGGGAGTGCTCTTCTATAAGCCCTGCGTCCCGGAGTTGGGAAAGGTGTCGACTCACCACCGAAGTTGATAGCTCCATATAGTCCGCCACCCGTTGCCCGTTAAACTTGTAGTCGTTGGCTGCGATAATCTGAAGAATTCGCAGCCTCCGAGGATCGGCGAGCACCTTCAGTGTTCTGGAAAGCTCCGAGACGATTCTCTTGTTGCGCTCTGACGCCCCGTCATCCTTGCGAATATCAAAGGGAAGAAGGATTGTCCCGTAGCCGAAGAACGCGCTGGAAACCCCTCTTGCAAAGCTTACCGGAACATAGAGAATCGTCTCGTACGGGTGACCCTGCGGAACCTCCTCGGGGAGATCATCGCAGCCGGAGACCCGCCTGTATAACTCTTTGCCGCCGAGAGCAGCGAGCTGCTCCTCTTTGCGCATTCTTGCCGCCTCGAGGTTCGCGACGGTTTTGTCCTTCCGCGGCTGAAAGACGTGGTCAAAGTATCGTGCCCAGAGGTCGGCAACCTTCTCTCTTGTTTCCGTGGCCTGATCGCACCAGGAGAGGTCAGATCCAATTAGTTGGTACTGAAACTGACCTCCTTGATCTCGCACGAAGGTCTCCACAGTTCCGCGGCTGTCAGGCTCGGGGAGATCGCTCTCAGGATAAATGCGGCCCAGTACGAGCCATAGAAAATGGCGATTCGACATTGCCCGAAGGGATTCGATGAGCGCCTCCGGTTCGATCTCAACGGACTGATCAATCACGAACTCAACAAAGTCGTTGCCTCCGTGAAAGAAACGGTATACCGACTGCAGCTCCCGAACAAACGCTTCCCCGAGCACGTCTCGTACTCTTCCCGAGTCCGGATAGTCCTCCGCCGGCTGCATCAGCGCCTGGAGCTCCGCAAGCATCTCCAATGAGGGTGAGACGATGACCCGGGACATATTGGTCAAAGGATCGGTTTGAGCAGCTGTTGGTGAATGCATATGGCCCCTTCCCTGCTATCTATCGGCACTCGAAACGGCCTTCAACGCAGCCGTCGGTGTAGTTTTCCAGGAGATCCGCTGAACGGCGGAGCATTCGAGCGACTGAGCTTCGCCATTCTTTATGCAGCTTGGCGACCCAACTGATAAGCGGACGCCGCGGCAGGGCCCGCCCTTCGGACTGTCCCGAAGTCCGTCGCTGGGCCGCTTCGCTCAAATCATGAAGACGAGCTTCATGCATGGCCAGGTGTTCCCAATGGTTCATGTTGGCCTCCTTCTAATGTACAGTTGCGTTATCGTGCAACTGTACACCTATAATACCAAGATAGAACTTGTATGTCAACAACATATCCTCAACCACACTTGCAGGAGGAATCGGCGTCATTGCACGCTCCGGAAACCGGGAGTATCATATCGATAGGATTTGCACCATTAGCTCTGCTTCTTCTTAGGATCAGAACTCTCGCACAAAGGAGGATCTTATGAGGAGCTTATCTCTCGCCATTGTTATCCTGTTCACACTGGCACTCACCGTCGGCTGCCCAACCGACGGAGGAAATGGCGCCGCCGCCCAGACCGAGGAAGTCTTACTCTACGTGGAGATGGAGACCACTTCGGACTGGACGGACCTCGTGATAGGGATAGAACCGTCGATCATCCGGGGTATGGTAACCTGGTACTCCCCCACAACCACCTGCGGAACGTCGCTCAACGAAGAACGGTTGGGTTTGAACCAGACCTACACGGAGGCAGAAGCAGGAACTGAGGTTTCCATGGAGGCAATCGTTCGGGTTCTCCTGCCTACATCGGGCAGCTTCCCGGTTAGGATCGAGCGGGGCCACCTCGGCGCAACGACGGTGCGGCTCTACCGTTTCGACACATCTGTGGCATCTTTCTTGGGCGAGGTCACCTGGGAAGGGCTCAATGAGGACCTGCCGGAGAACTCCCGGGTCTATTCCATACCTGTTCTCCCCGAGGCAGAGAGCACCTCCACTCTGCCCTATGACCAGGCTACGCTCGAGAGCATGGTCGATCAGTGGTGGGACGTGATCATGGGAACCTCCTCCGACTGGCAGGGCCTCTACTGGGGCGACGCGGAATATGTGACTCTGAACCCCGAGGACGATCTCGTAGTTGTCGAGACTCCGGAGGAACACCTCGGAGCCTTTGAGCAGGACCTGGAGTTTGACTACTCTCTCCTTTCCCTCAGCCCCAAAGCTCATATTCCCTGCGAGGAATCGACGGAGGCAAAGCTGTTCGTTACTGAGCTCTATGAGGGCGAGGATTTCTCCTCGAATGTCTTCCGATTCCGAAAGCAAGGAGATGAGTGGAGAATCTACTCGCAGACGTGGAAGATCGGCTTCGA
>CAYZHV010000322.1:0-3772 GCA_964478055.1 uncultured Spirochaetaceae bacterium
TCACGGTCTGGTACGAGGGCTCCTACGAGACCTCCGGGGACACGGTGCTCAAGCTATCTCGCCGGGCTGACGACGGCGCCTCGGGCGAGGGGCAGAAGTGGGGCAAGAGTGAGCTGCTTTTCGACTTCCACGGCGCGCCATTGGGTAATCCCGTCCTCTGGCGGGAGTCCGGGGATACGGTGCACGTGGTCTTTTCGGTACTGACCGAGGAGAGCTGGGTCTCGAGCCTGCTTTTCTACGCCACCTCAAGGGACTTTGGGAGAACCTGGTCCCGTCCCTCTCTCTTTCTCCCGAAAAAAGGATTTATGGCCAAGACCCAGCCGATCCCCTCGAGCTCCGGGGAGTTGCTCTTTCCCCTCTACCACGAGGCGGAGTACTGCCCCTACGTCGCCATCGTGGATGACATGGAGGACCCGCGGGCGGGCACCCTCATCGCCGAGACCATGGCTCGTAACAAGGCGATTCAGCCCTCGATTTGCAGAATCGACGAGAAGAACCTTCTCATGCTCTGTAGGAGCAACCAGGGGACGGTATGGCGGAGCCTCTCCTTTAACGAGGGCTTGAGCTGGAGCATTCTCAGGCCCACGACTCTGCCGAACCCGGACAGCGCGGTGGATGTGGTCTCTCACCGGGGGACCCTGCTTCTCTGCTATAACCCCTCGGCGACCCAGCGCGACGAGCTCCAGCTCGCCGCTTCCCGCGACCGCGGGGCGACCTGGACTCCCATCGCTCTCCTGGCGAAAGGGGAGGTGGAGTACTCCTATCCCTGCCTCTTTCAGGATGAAGAGGAGAACCTGCACATCACCTTTACCGACAACCGGTACGCCATTCGGTATCTGCGCCTCTCCGCGGAGGAGATCGACGCTCTTCTGCCGGCGGAGTCGAGCTGATGACACGGCTCGCGTTCATCGGTGCGGGGCTCTGGATGCGCACCTATCACCTTCCCACGGCCCGGCGGCTGGCCGAGGAGGGTGAGGTCTCTCTCGCCGCGATATGGAATCGCACCACCGAGAAGGCGAAGGCCCTGGCCGAAGAGTTCGGCATCTCCCGGGTTCACCAGGACCTCGACTCGCTCATCGTGGATCCCGAGATCGACGTCTTTGTTGTCGCGCTCACCAAAGAGTCCGTAGGGCCGGTGCTTAGAAAGCTCGCTCCTCGAGGGCTCCCGATCCTGGTGGAAAAGCCTCCCGCTTCCGGATCCGCCGAGGCGAGAGAGCTTGCGCGCCTTTTGAAGCAGCCGGTGATGGTCGCCTTTAATCGCAACTACACGCCTCTGTACGATCGACTGCGGTCGCTCCTCGGGGAGACGGAGGTACGCTTCGCGGAGTGTCATTTTCTCAGACGTCGCCGGGACGATCCGAAATACGTCACTGAGACCGGCATCCACGCCCTCGCCTTTCTCGACTCCCTTCTGGGGCCCGGCACCCTCTCAGATGTTCGAACCAGGGCGCCGGGTGCCGCCGGCCCGGACTCGGGCTCGGACTCGGGCTCGGACTCAGGCCCCCGATCGGCCCCCCCACCGGGCTTCCCGGCTTGGCACGCCCGTCTCGACCACGACGGCGGCTGCCGAACGGAACTTCACTTTCTTCCCTTTGCCGGCCACGCCGTGGAGCGGTACCAGTTCCACGGGCGCGACCGATCGATCTACATCACCATGAAGCAGCACTACGCCAGGGACGAGGAGAGTGCTCTCGAGATATGGTCCGTTGGCGATGACGGCGAGGCGCAGCGGGAGCTCGTGCCTTTCCCGCGAGAGGACGTGCTCCTCCACGACGGCTATCGCGGTGAGTACCGGCGCTTCCTGGAGGCGCTCCAGGGGAAGGGCGAGCTACCCACTACCCTCGAGTGGACGGTGCGCATCATGGAGCTTGCGGAGTGGATCGAGCAGGGGTAGGGCTGCTCGGGTCGCCGCTCTGGAGCGGCGTTTCACGAGCCAGAGGCCCGGCGCTGCGCTTCCCGGGTCAGTGTTTCCCGGGCCGGCGGAGAGCGAGAGACCGCGACAGCTTCCTGTTTGATGCGTGACTTCCCGGTGGCCTCTGCCAAGGCGGTGTGGTATCATCGCTTTTTGTAAGGAGAGGTACCAAGCGACGTGACCGTAACAGGCAATAAGTTTCGCGGCTACATCATCGTCTTTCTGCTTCCGGCGACGGTGGTCTACACCCTCTTTTTGATCTATCCGCTCCTCGGCTCTCTTGGCTTGAGCTTCTTCGGTGGCGGACAGCAGGGTGTGACGGGGTTTGTAGGGTTTGATAATTTCAAGCGGCTCCTGACCAATCAGAACTGGGCGCCGGGGTTCTGGAACGCCTTTCGCAACAATATCTACTTCTTCGTCATTCACTCTCTGGTACAGAACCCGATTGGCCTGCTCCTGGCGTCGCTTCTGACTGCCGGGCGGCTGCGGGCGCGCAACACCTACCGGACGATTCTCTTTATGCCGACCATGCTTTCCGTGGTGATCGTCGGATTTATCTGGCAGCTGATACTCTCCCCGATCTGGGGCGTGGCCGAAGGGTTCCTGACGTCTCTCGGTATGGGCGATTTCTTTCAGCCCTGGCTTGGCCTGGAGGAGACGGCGCTTACGACGCTCTCGCTCATTTCGGTCTGGCAGTTCTACGGTATCCCGATGATGCTCTTCTACACAGGGCTTATCGGCATCCCGGAAGAGCTTGTTGAAAGCGCCTACGTGGACGGCGCCGGGGGATGGAAAATCTTCTGGCGGATCAAGTTTCCCCTGATCCTTCCGGTTCTCGGCATCGTTACGGTGCTGACTTTTGTGGGCAACTTCAACGCCTTCGACCTGATCTACACGACCCAGGGGACCCTGGCCGGACCAAACTACTCCACCGACATTATGGGCACCTTCTTCTTCCGGGTCTTTTTCGGTAATCAGCTGAGACTGGGTAATCCCACCATGGGCGCCACGGTGGCGACGATGATGTTTCTCATCATCCTGGCGGGAGTTCTCACCTACATGTTCACCTGGCGTCGCCGGGTCCAAACCTACGAGATGTGAGGGGGCGCGATATGGCGGCAACCTACGGCAGCAGGCCCCTCGCACGGTTGCGAGCGGGCAGGGTCTTCACCCATCTAATTATTCTTTCTTTTATCGCCCTGGCGGCGTTTCCGGTGCTCCTGATCTTTATGAACGCCCTCAAGTCCCGGCGGGCGATTTTTGGGGCGCCTCTGGCGCTGCCGAACGGCGAGACCTTTAGCTGGGTCGGCTTCGAGACGGTGTTCTCGCGGTCGAACTTTCCTCTCTACTACCTCAACAGTGTGATCGTCGTGGTGGTTGCCATCGGCTTTGTGGTCTTTTTCGGCGCCATGGCCGCCTGGGCCCTCTCGGAGTACGACTTCAAGGGAAACAAGCAGATGGCGCTCTATCTGGCCATCGGCATCATGATCCCGATCCGTATCGGCACGGTGAGTATCCTCCGTCTCATGGTGAGCCTGGGCCTGGTAAACACCCTCTGGTCGCTGATCTTTGTATACACCGCTCAAGGGCTGGCGTTGACGATCTTCATCCTCACTCAGTTCATGTCCCAGGTCCCCAGGGACCTCAAGGACGCAGCCCGGGTCGACGGGGCCAGCGAGTACCGCATTTTCGGCATGGTCCTGCCAATGGTGCGTCCCGCCCTGGCGACGGTGGCGGTTTTTACGATGATCCCGATTTGGAACGACCTCTGGTTTCCCCTGATTCTTGCTCCCAGCGACCGGACCAAGACGGTAATCCTGGGAGCTCAGGAGTTTCTCGGCCAGTTCGTTTCGGACTGGA
>CAYZHV010000323.1:0-3754 GCA_964478055.1 uncultured Spirochaetaceae bacterium
GCCGTGGCCGCTTGCCAAGCCGGTGTGCCGAAAGGGCGACCTCGCAGCAGGCTCTGATGCAGCGCCGCCAGCTCGGCCGCGGTCAACGGGGCATTCACCGAGGATACCCATTCGGCGCCACGCGGGACAGGTCCGGCGTCCAGCGGCGGATGCTTCTCCGCACGAAACGAAACCGAGACAAGTAGAATGTCCGCTCCCCTTTCCTTGCTCACCTTCCTGAGAGTCTTTGGCACTTGGGCCCCAATCAACGTCCATATCGGGACGTTGCCGCTTCAACCAACGGATACCCTGGCTGTTTATGTCTGTGTCAGTCACGTCAATACGGTGGAGTTGCCGATTGGATGCCAATGACCGCAAGACGCGGTTGGTTACGCTTGTGTTGCGCAAGCTGAGGTAGTAGAGGTTCGGTAGTGTCGCGAGATGCTTGACCCCACGGTCACCAACATGGGTATCCGAAAGGCTAATAGACGCAAGAGAGCTGATCGAACCAATCGCCACGGCACCACGATCAGATACGGAGGTGCCTTCGAGTGAGAGTCGCTCAAGCTGTTGAAGACGACCCAAGGCTGTTATGCCCGTGTCACCGACAGCGGTCCAACTCAAATCGAGAGTGAAGAGACCACCGTGCGAAGAAATCGTATCCATGCTACTGTCAGTCACGGCGGTGTGAGCAAGCGACAATTCTCGCAAGTAGTTCAGGTTCATGAGATCTCGGACCCCCATGTCACTGATCCTCGTACGATCGACGTGCAGCACCCGCAGGGAGTCAATGGCTGCAATGGCCGACGTGCATGAGTCAGTAACTGGGTTTCCGCTGATGTATAGCTCATTCAGGTGCTGCAAGGTGGCCAAATGCACGATTCCTGAATCGGATACACGACAATTGCGTACATTGAGGCCAACCAAATTTGGCATCTTGGCCACGACCTTCATGGCGTCATCCGATATTCGTGGATTGCCACGGAGCGAAAGGTAGCGAACGGCCGTGCAGTCGGGGATAGCCCTCTCCAAATCACTGGTAGTCGCATCGGTCCGGTGAAGGTCAAGGAGTTCACCGGGCTCGGTTACATATTGACCTCCAAGAAGCAATACGTGCCGATAATATTGCCAGGCGGCAACGAAAGCAATCGACCAGCCGACGGCAACAACCGCGACGAGCAAGACAGCCCACCGTATGGGTTTCAATCTCTTGGCGGTACCCATTGCACTTGGAAAGGGTTCATTGTACGGGGGACATTTGACTTTTCCGGCCTCTTCCGTGGGCGTCCGCGGGGTCGCAGGGGCAGCTCCAGGTCGGGTTGCTTTGCCGTGGCCGCTTGCCAAGCCGATGTGCCGAAAGGGCGACCCCGCGGCAGATTCTCGTGTAGGGCCGCCAACTCGACCGCGGTCAACGCTCATTCCCCCAGGATAACCAGTCGGCGCCGCGCGGTACAGGCCCGACATCCAGCGGCGGACGCGTTGCTTACCCAAAACCGTCCCCGGCCGCCCCTTGATGTCATCTGTTTCCCATAGTAGGTCGAACTCCTCGGCTTGGTTCTTTCGCCTCAACAACCAGGCGACCCACGTCCCATACCAGCACAGCGGTATCTGTGCCGCCAGACGCGAGGAGGCGCCCGTCTGCGGAAAATGCTAAGGACGTGATCGTGTCGGCCCCGGCAAGCGTAACAGCGTTGTGCTTTTTCGAAACAACGTCAAAGAACACGATTTCAGGGGAGCGGCTGCTTCCGTGACGTCCGATCGCCAGAAGGCCACTGTTTGGGGAAAATGCCATCGTGCTTGACAAAGGGCAATCCAGTTTGGCGACCTCAAACCCGTCGGCTGGGCGACGGACGATACATGTATCCGGAGTCAAATCCGCGAGGAGCGTGCCGCTTGGCGCGAGACACAGTTGACGCGACTGATACTCCGATGAAAGTTGCAAGTCATGATCAACACTTCCGGGTGTGATATTCAGCCACCACATCGCGAATCCGTCCGCAACCACGATCGTCTGACCGTCCGGTAGCCAAGCAAGCGATTGAATCTCAGCGCCTGTCTCATCGTTGCCTCTTTGGTCACCCCAGGTGCGAATAGGCTTTCCCGTCTTGGAGTCAAATACCGCGACCCGCCCGCGAAAGTCACCACACGCCAGTCGCTGGCCCTCCGGCGAGAACGCGAGAGCCGTGGGCAGTCGGGCAGAGTCCGTCCGGACTAAACCTATGCGTCTTCGCTCGATGAGATCCCACACTTCCAAGCCTCGGCCGAATATGCCGACGGCAAGTTGTTTGCAGTCGGGTGAAACGGCCGCGAGCGTTGCGTGGCCATTGAGCGGAGCATCCCACACCGGCAGGCCTTGGCCTACATTCCACATGAGAATCTTGCCATCGTGGCCGCACGTTAACGCCGACTTCCCGTCGGCAAACAACTTCACGAAATGGACGGCCCTGGCGTGTCCTTTCAGGTCCAAAGAGGGCTCCAGGCTCGGAAATGACATCAAACTGATAGAACGGCCGCCTCCGGCGGTGGCCAACAGTGCGCCGTCGCAAGAGAACGCTAGTGTGTCATCGCCGTACGGAGTCCGATGGCTCCGCATACGCTTTCCCGTATTGGCGTCCCAGAGCAGAAGGTTTGGATCTTCCCAAGCCGTGACTGCAGGGACTCCGTCAGGGCCCGAATGATTGTAGCGGAGGATCGCGGCAATCGACGTCCCTTTGGGGGTATAGGCGAAGTCGCAAACCTCACCGGTAGGGATGTCGATCCTGCAGACGGGTTTTCCCGTTGAGATACTCCAGACCCGGATGGGCCCGGACTGTCCAGCGGTAGCCAGGAAAGTGCCGTCTGGGGAGAAGGCGATGTTCGCCGTATCGTCAGCATCTATCGTTCGAAGCCGTTTACCTGACCTGGAGGCCCAAAGTTCCACTTGCCCCTCTTCATTGATTGTCGCAATGCCCGCACTGTCTAGTGCGAACTGCAAAGACTGAGGGGCGGAGCGCATTTCGATGTGGCGCACCTGTTGCCTGGAAGCTCGGTCGTAAATCAAGACGCCACCCGAGGAGGCCGATGTGGCGCCAACTGCTAACGCCAGGAGCTTGCCATCAGGCGACAGCGCAACGCCGGCAATCGGCCGTCCCGGGCGTGGCCAGATCGATCCTTTGTCAGGTTGTCGTATATTGCATGAGAAGACGTCGTTCGACCTCAGTACCGCGAGGACACCATCTGGTCCAATGGCGAAATGCCGCGTATCAAAACCTGGGATCGAAACCTGTTGATCTACGCGGATGCTATCCTGCAAACGGCCGCTCGACACATCCCAGAACTCGAGGATCGTACCGCCCGAAATGTCGGGGCCCGATGAAATCAGCGTACTACCGTCCGCTGTAAAGGCAATCCGGGAAGAGAGGGTAGACGGCCGCAGTCTTATTGTCCCCAGCCTCGCCGTCGCAAACCTTGGCAATTGGGTTGTCCTGTCGCAGTGATTGGTCGATGCGTGTTCGTAACTCCCAGTGTCCCGGCCCTCCTCCGCGGTTGCGGTAGATTGAAGAGATAACAAAAGGATGATGGCTGTCAATCTGATAAGCCACCGAGGGCAAGGCACGCGCCCACGGGGGCGCCACGTCTCCTGGGTTGCACGCTGCATCTGCCACCTCCTGTCGTTCATTCGGGATTCGCCGTGGCTGACTCTGAAGGGGAGAAAAAGCTGCCATTCTACGTTTCCGGCTCGTTCTGTGGGCGTCCGCGGGGACGCAGGGAGGGCTCCAGGTCGGGTTGCTTCGCC
>CAYZHV010000324.1:0-3740 GCA_964478055.1 uncultured Spirochaetaceae bacterium
GAGCGGCGTTGACCAAGCAAACCCTAGCGGCGACAGAGGTAGCTACACCGTTAGTGGCGATACCGTCGAGATTACCATAAACGAGGTATACGACGGCTCGAGCTGGTTCGAGATCCCGGCGGAGAACTACTCCAGCCAGTTTGAAGTATCTGGCGACACGTTGAGTGTAGTTTTCGACGACGGGCAGACGCGGGAGTTCGTACGGGTTGAGTAGAGAGTCCGACCCCAGGCAGGTGTAGTCCATGCTTCAGACTCAACGTACTCGTGTATGGCGTCCTTGAAGGCGTCACCGTAGGATCTCGCGAGATCGACAAGGCTACTGAGGGCCTGTTGAAGCCGACTATTAGGGGCTGGTGTATCGTTCATTCCGGCCCTCCTTGTGCTGGTACGATCTAGGTAGAATATACGCAGTTTTGGAGGGGGGCGCCTATTGAGTCGGAAAGCGAATGGTAAAGCTCGGAGACGGTCTCCGTTCTAGCTGAACGGTGCCGTCGAGCTGCGCGACCAGGGCGGATATGAGTTGTAGTCCAAGGCTATCCGGGTTCTGAAGTTCCACATTGTCCGGAAACGGATTCCCGTTGTTCCAAATGGTGAGCACCTGCTCCTCCCGGGCGTGGTCCGTCTCGAGGGCAAGGTAGAACCGGGGCGGCTCGAGGTCTGGACGGAAGCCGTATTTGATCGCGTTCGTGGCGAGCTCGTTCACGATAAGTCCAAGGCTGGTTACCGTCTTGCTGGGCAACCTCACTCCGGAGATATGGTTCTCGATTCTCACTTCCGGGCCGGAGTAAAAGGAAAAGACCGCGTCCAGCAGGTCCTCCGCATAAGCGCCGAAGTCTATTTGGTCGAGGTCACCGGACTGGTTGAGCTTGTCGTGGACGGCGCTGATCGCCTGCACGTGGCTCCGTATATCTGATAGGTCCGCCTCTCCCTCGAGGCTCTCTTCTTTCAGGGTGATGAGGGCGGAGACCATGCTGAGGTTGTTCTTGACGCGATGGTTGAGCTCCTCCATGAGGCTCGTCTTCGCCGTCAATGCCTCTTCTAGTTCTTCGGTGCGCTCCCTGACTCGGCGTTCTAGCTCCTCCTGGGTTCGGTGCTGCCGTTCCTGATAGCTCCGGAGGCTTTCGGTCATGCGGTTAAAGCTATCGATCAGGGTGCTGATCTCAGCTACCCCTCCAGCCATGGGAATGGCGGTCTCAAACTCTCCCAGGGAGACCCGACGGGTTCGTTCGGTCAGTGAGAGCAGAGGAGCCACGAGGAGCGTGTGGGCGGACCAAGCGGCGAAACCGAGCCCCAACGCCACGGCAAGGACTTGCAGAAGAAGTAGCATTCTACTCCGCTGGTTTACCGACGCCAGAGCGGTGCTCCGTTCGATAATGGAAATTGCGTGAAAGCCTCCGGGTATCTCCGGTGAGCTGGCGCTTCCAAAGAGTACGGAGTCTCCGTTCAGGTCCGTTTCCCCTTCGCCGACACCATCGACGAGAACGGCGAGGACCACCGGATGATCGGCAACACTGCGTCCAATCTCTATCGTCTCCGCCGGGTACCGCGCCAGGGCTGTCCCCTCGTCGTCCACCAGAAGAATCATCTGCTCTCCGGATGCGGAAAGCTCCTCGATAAATCCTTCGAGCCAGTCCAGGCTCAGGCCATTGTTGATCACCGCCTCAACCTCGCCGGCTTCGTCGAGGATCGGCAGGGAGGCGACAATGACCGGCATTTCGGTTATGGGCCCGAGAACGAAACTGCTGAAGGAGAGGCGTTCCTCCTCGATCGCATTTTGTATGTTCGGGGCATCGGAAACGTCCACGGGAGCGTCCATGGGGGTGGAGCTCGCGACGATCATTCCTTCGGTATTGACCAAGGAGAAGTTCGTGTAGCGATCGTACCTCTCATGAACGCGCTCTAGAAGGGGGGAGAACTCCTCGAGTTCCCGGGAGCTTAGATCGACCGTTGCTGAGAGCGCCTTCAGCACTTGTCCCGCCTCCGAAAGGAGGGCGTCAGTTCGAAGACGGACCGCTTCTGCCACCACCGTGAGCTGCCGGGTGATTGTCTGCTCATGGGATTCGGCGAGACCAAAATAGGTAAAGATATCAATAGCAGTGAGAAGAAGCGCCAGGGCCAGAAATAGGAGCGTTACTACGTTGCGTATGCGTTTCACGGGGCCCCCGATAGGACTATAATCCACGACTGAGTAGTTGGCCGTCAAGTCTGCCCGGGAGGAAGCAACGCGACTATGGCTGGATCTCGGACAGGTTGATCGAAGCCCCCGTTCTGTCTCCGGTGACGTTTCGGATCGTGTATCGTTTCGGATGGTCGCCTGTCGGCTTGTCGTAGTCGATGGAGGAGTCCCCGTCGTTGTCTACCCCGATAAAGACCGGCACATCCGGGCCGTAGGCCTCTAAAGAAAAGTTGCCGCTCGAGTCGGTAACATCCCAGGAGGTGATGTTGAAGGTCCTCAGAGCGATCACGTATCCTGCCGCCGCCTCACCGTCGGTGGTGACCGTTCCGGAGATCGTGTTGAGCACGAAATCTTGCGTTTCCTGATATACATAGCTGTTCAGGCTCCCGTCACCTCGAGTAAAGGAGCTCTCCACGATTCCGACTCCCGGCGCGAGAATCGCATAGCCGCTCCCGGTGTAGTCGACAGGCCCGTAGACATTCCAATCTACCGTAAAGCTCTCACCTCCGGAAAAGGTCGCCGGCAGGGCCGCGAGGATTCTCGGATAGTGCGCCTGGTTGCCCGCGGGGACTCCGGCGCCGTAGTAGAAGAGGGACAAGCCGTCAGTGAAGGTCCGTTCTGCTGGCGCTGTTGAGACCATCACATCCAAGGACCAGAAATGCCGCAAGGAGTATTGCAATCACTGTTCGTGTCATCTTTTCCTCCCGGTGATAGTTCGGTGCCAAAAAGCTGAGAGTTGCTTATCACTAGAGTATACCCAATTGGGAGGTGAGGTCAGTCAGATCGCTCAAAAACCCGTGCCGGAAGCGGAACAGTCCGGCACGGGCGTGATGGCTTATTGGCGGACGTAGTCGTAGGCGCCACCACCGTCCAGATCCCAGTATAAGGTCAAGGTATCCTCGGTGAGCTCATAGGGGTTCAGATGACCCCAATACTTGAGGTCCGGGTCATCGCTAATTTGAGTATAGATTTGCCGGTAGTATCCTTCCGTCGTGCCTGAGATCTTCCAGTATCCCGAACCCTCCTGGGTACCGAAGGTGAAAGAGAGGCTACCCCATCCCGGCACCGGGGCATCGCTGGTCGCTCCGAGTACCAGGTCCCCGTCATCGGAACCCCAGGTGTCGACCATATCCGCGGGCAGCCCGAAGGCTATTTTGGTGAACGCCTGCGCTCCAGCCCCCCCTTCGACGGTGAGGGTATCGCCGGCTATTTGCGCTGTCCCTCCGGTGGGGAAATCTGCCGCACCCGCGGGAATCTCGTACCAATCCTTACCGTTATAGGTTATACCTTGCACGCCGGGATCTTCGTCGAACCAGGCGTGAGACCACACAAAGGTGATGTCCTCGCCATTAACCTCGTACGGGAGGACACCCCCGGCAACTTGGACCACCCCGTCTCCGGTTTCTTGGTAGAAGGTGATGGTCATCTGGGACTCGTCTTCGGCGACATCGATAATGGCAACGTCATATGTGCCGTTAAAGGGATGCTGCAGCGGCGTGTCGCTTTCGAGGATCCAGGACGAGGGCTCAACGCCGCCGCCGGTCCCATTTCCGGAATCATCGTC
>CAYZHV010000325.1:0-3737 GCA_964478055.1 uncultured Spirochaetaceae bacterium
CAACATTTTCTTTAAGCCTTGAATCAGATCTAGACCCAGGGACGGAGCGCGTAGGTGACACGCTGGGGCATCACCTCAACCAGGTTCGTAAGTGAAGCAAAAAGGGCCCAAATACCACCGACCCCGATAATCAGGGCGATGACGGCTATGGACCACTTGGACGCCTCGGCATCCCGCATGAAGAGGAAACTCCAGTAGAACACCAGGAGTACCGCTACCGGGGCGATAATGCCAATGGCCAGTTTAGCCGGCTTGGTCTGGAGAAAATCCAGAGCCCCGCTACTTTGATTGCTCATAAGCCTCCCCACCTATTTGTTCCTGCCTATTGGGAATAGAAAAGCAGGGCACTACCTCCGTTGCCCTGCTTTTCTAAGCCGATCGGAGCGCCCTGAGGGCGCCCCGATCCAAATCAAACTCACAGCTTAGGATTACTCCTCTTCGGGCCAAGCCTCGTCGATCGCCGGAAGAACCTCGTCGAGAGGATCTCCATTGACCCAGTCAACCATACCGGTCCAGAAGGCGCCGGTACCGACCTGACCAGGCATCAAGTCCGAAGCGTCAAAACGGAAGACCGTTGCGTTCTGCAGAATCTCCGCGTAGCCACGGTCAACGTCTGTGGGATACCAGTCGAGGGGAGTGTCCTTATGGGGAGAGACAAATCCTCCCTGCTCGAGCCAGCCGCGAGTGGACTCACCGGTGGTAAGCCAGCGCATAACCGCCGCGACTTCCGGTTTGTCCTGCATGGCGCTGAACATGTCGCCGGCACCAAGTACGGGCTGCCCATCTACACCGCCGTTTTCTTCCATGATCGGAGGCAGGTAGAAGTAGTCAACATCCTCGCCGACCTGAGCGCCATCGGGGAAGAAGGCGGGAATGAAGCTCGCCTGTCGATGGAGCCACGCTCGGGGCGGATCGTTGAAGAGCGGGTTCGCCGCGTCACCAAAGGGCACGGTCAGGATAGACTGGGTTCCTCCACGAACAAAATCGGGATTCTTCCAGATCTCCTCGATAATGCCCATCGCCTCGCGAACCTCGGGAGAGTCGAAGGCGAGCTCACCAGTTACCCACCGGTCATAGACTTCCGGGGGATGAATGCGAAGCATGACGTCCTCGAGCCAGTCCGTGGCTACCCAGCCGGTAGCGCCGGAGCTCTCGATACCGATGGACCAGGGAGTGTTGCCGTCCTCAACCATCTGCTGGCTGAGCTGGAGCATCTCTTCCCAGGTCTCGGGGATCTCATAACCCGCTTCGGAGAACTCAGGTACGGGATACCAGACGAGGGACTTAACGCTCGCGCGGTACCAGACACCGGCCATGATGCCGTTGTAGGTCGCCAGGTCGAGCCAGCTCTGGTCGTACTGCTGCTGCAGGTACTCCATGTCCATCCACTGCGTTAGATCGAGAATGTGGCCACGGTCAGCTATGTCCTGCATGAGACCAGGCTGAGGCCATGCCGCCACGTCAGGCGGGTCGCCGCCCTCGGTTCGAACGGTGATAAGAGACTCGAAGTCTCCGGAGCCTTCATACTGAATGTCGATGCCGGTCTCTTCTTCGAAGGGAGCCATTGCGGCGTTGAACCGCTCAGCATCGGTGTCCACGAAGGCACCAAAGATGTTGACCGTTCGGCCAGAGAGATCTTCCCCGTCGGTATACGGATTGTTTACGTAGGACTCCTGTGCGGGCTCCGCCGCCGCAGCCTCTTCTCCCTCTTCTTCGCCACCGTCACCGCCGCAACCGGCGAGGACGAGGACCATGGATGCGAGAAGCGCAATCAGAACAAAGAAAACGCGATTCCTCTGCATAGTTCCTCCTTAAAGTAGAACATAAGGCCGAGCACACCTCGACCAGAATTGGTTGCCCAGCGCAACCAACTAAGAGCGTAGCATGGCTAGACTGCGCTGTCAACGAATTATTCTCTCTCTAAAACGTCTGAGAGGGATGCTTCGTACTGGATAAATGAAGGTTTGACAGCTCCCCGGAGGGGGTGTAGATTGGTTGGGGATACTAACCAACTCATTTTGGCAGGGCGGAGTGCAAGGGCGTATAAGTAACGTTAATATCAGCCGAGTCATTCGGTCAATATTCCTCAACCCCGGTATAAGCCGGGTCGAAATTGCACGACACCTGAACCTCAACAAGTCCACCATTTCCAAGATCGTCTCGGACCTCCTGGACATGGAGCTCATTCAAATACGCTCCGTGGGAGACGCGAGCCCCATGGGAGGCCGCAAACCGATGCATCTCACCATTAACAAGGAGTGGGGCTGCATTATGGGGGTCGAGATTCAGACCGAGGCGTTCACGGTTGTGGGAATCAATCTCCGGGGAGAGGTCTTCTTCTCTCATTCGGAGCTGGTCGACCTTACGAGCCAGAGTGTGGTTAACGCCTTTATCACTATCTACCAACGCTTTCGCTCCCGCCTGGAATCCTTCGGGATGCCCCTTATCGGTGTGGGAGTGGGTCTCTCGGGTATCGTAAACTCCGCAAAAGGAGTTATCTACGCCTCGAACCCCCTGGAGCTCTTTCAGCCTCTCCATCTCTACGACGAGGTGACCCGAAAGATGGACATAGATGTGCCGGTGATAATCGAAAACGACGCCAACTGCTGCTGCTTCGGAGAGCTGGTGTTTCAGCCGGCGGAACGACACGAGAATTTCGTCTTCGTCCTCGGAGAGCTACGCAAGCACAGCATCAAACTCGACAACTACCGGATCATGGCGATAGGCCTGGGCATTGTCCTCAACGGGGAAGTGCACTACGGAACCGACTATTCCGCCGGAGAGTTCCGTAGCGTGATGCATCACGAGGAGAACGTGAACCAGTTCTCCATAACCGACGAGGAGGCGAGGCACTTCCTCTCGGACCCGGAGGTTGACGAGAAGATAATTAACGAGCTATCCCAGAATATCGCCTTTCTCGTAAACACTCTCAATCTGAGCAAGGTTGTCCTCGGCGGCCCCATAGAAACCCTTAAAGAGACGATCGTCCCGATCCTTCGGCGGACCATTCAGCGGAACTGGGCCTACCCGAACAATGTGGAGTGCGAGATTACTTTCAGCCGTCTCGGAGAAATGTCTGTCGCCTTTGGGGCGGCGGCCATGTTCCTGGAGCACCTCATTTCCATCCCCGAAGTCTCAACGGATGAAGGGGACGAGGAGATGCGTCTTCGGGGCGCGGAGCTCCTGGAGCACCTTACCGCCCGCGCCGGCGGCTGAGCCCTGCCCGGCCGCGCGGTCGCCTCTATCCGGCCTCGGGGCCCCGCCAGCTACCCATCGCCTCGTCCACTCCCATCGCCCGAATCAGCCACTGAAAGACCCGGTCCGGAAGAACTCCCCGGAGAAAGGGCGTGATCCGTACCGTTCGGGGCCGCATTACCACGGTTTTCTTGCGACGGATAGCGGACTCAACGATCGCCTCCGCGATAACGTCGTGGTCCCTTATTCGCGGCACTAAGAGGCCGCCGACGCGTCGGATCCTGGCGCCCGCAAAGAGACCGTGGCGGATAAAACTCGGATGAACCGATGCAAAGTGTACGCCCCGCTTGCCCGCGTTCCATGCCTCGTGCCGAAGAGCCTCGGTGAAGCCCCAGACACCCCACTTGGAGGTGGAGTAAGCGACCATCCCCGCCACGCCGAGAGTACCCGCGGCGGAAGAGATGTTGACCACGATCCCGTTATTCGCCTCGTACATCTCCGGGAGCGCGAGGTGGGTGAGCTCGATCAGAGCGGTTAGATTG
>CAYZHV010000326.1:0-3734 GCA_964478055.1 uncultured Spirochaetaceae bacterium
CCTGCAGTCTTCACGAGCTCAGGACGGAGTCTTCGTTTTAGGAGCACCGCACCGTGAACGAACATCCTGGGTAAGATTCGACTGCAGGCTCGGGATGCGCAGCCCTAAAGGAGGACCGCGCCAACGGACCTCTCGTTGCGGTCCGTTTCGGGATGGCCGGACTCGAACCGGCGGTCTCCTGCTCCCAAAGCAGGCGCCTTAGCCACTAGGCTACATCCCGCAAAATTCCAGTTGAGTATAGCTTTCGAGCTACTTCATGGTCAAGATTCGTTGCTGCGGCGTGGAGAAGGGGTTCTTGCTCGGTCAGAGGCACGAACCACTGAAGGCATCGGGGTAACAGTTGTAATCTTGACGAACTGCACAGTGAGCAATAGTTTAAGGTGTTGTGCGCCTGATAAACGAACTCTTCAAAGACCTCGATCACTTCGCCTTTCTGGAAGCACTACGTCAGGAGAAGGACCCTCGAATCCTTGATGTGCGCACACCCAAAGAGTTTGAGGAGGGGCACATCCCGGGCGCGGAGAACTTCGACATATCTCATCCCGACTTTCCCCGCTGGCTGCAGGATCTACCTCGAGAGCGGGCCTACTTTGTCTACTGTCGGAGCGGTGCCCGCAGCCTTACGGCGTGCCAACTCCTCGCCACCCTTGGCTTTGAGCATGTGTTCAACCTGCGTGACGGCATAATATCCTGGACGGAAGAGCTCGACGAGAGCGACGACGAAGAGCTGGAGTCGGAACGGTAAATGGCAGAAGAAGCTCCAGCTATCACCACAGTTCTCGAGCTTCTGCGACCGATCTATCCCGACCCAAAGCCCCTTCTCCGGTACGAGAACTCCTATCAGCTTATGGTGGCTGTGGCGCTATCGGCCCAGACCACGGACGCCCAGGTGAATGCGATAACTCCCGAGCTCTTTCGCTCCTTCCCGGATCCGGTCTCCCTGATGGAAGCGGACCCTGCGGAGGTGGAACGGATTATCCACTCCGTCGGCTTCTTTCGGAGCAAAGCGAAGAACATAGTCGCCGCGGCGGCAATGCTTGTCCGTGACTTCGACGGGGTCTTGCCTCAGCATATCGACGATTTGGTGAAGCTTCCCGGTATCGGCCGGAAGTCCGCGGGTGTCCTCCTGACCCATCTCTACGACGAGCCCGCCCTCATAGTAGACACCCACTTCGGGCGGGTGACGAGGAGACTTGGCTACACGGAGTCCAAAGATCCGAACCGTATTGAACGGGACTGCGCGGAGCAGATGCCGAGAGGGCTATGGGCGGAGGCCTCGATGGTGCTCAACTACCACGGGCGCTACTGCTGCACCGCGCGCAAGCCGGAGTGCGACCGCTGCCCCTTATCAGGACTCTGTCCTTCAGCGTTTTCCTTCAATTAGCCCGGAAAACTCATCCATTCGAGACAAGCCGTGCTGCTCCGCGAAACGTACGATTTCCTCGAGAACCCTGCCGGTAAGCGTTGGGTCCACGAAGTTCGCCGTCCCGATTTGAACCGCCGCCGCCCCGGCCAGGAGATACTGAACCGCGTGGTCCGGCTCAAAGATGCCACCGAGACCGATTACCGGGATTGAGACCGTTCTGCTTACTTTGTATACCATCGCGAGCCCCACCGGCAGTATTGCCGGTCCGGACAATCCACCGGTGCCGCCGGGGAGAACGGTTCGAAGCTCCTTTGTATCTATGAGCATACCAACGAGGGTATTTATGCAGGAGACCGCGTCGGCTCCTCCGGCCTCGGCTCCCCGGGCAATCTCGCCGATGTCGGTTACGTTCGGCGAGAGCTTTACGATCAAAGGGCGCTCAGTCACCTTTCGCAGGAGCTTGGTTACCCGCTCGACCTCCTCCGGGCTCGTACCAAGGGCCATCCCCCCAACCTTCACGTTGGGGCAGGAGAGGTTGATCTCATAGCCCCAGATCGTATCCTCCCCGTCCGCCTCTTCGAGACGCTCGACTACGAAGCGGTAGTCCTCGCCGACGTTTCCGGCGACGTTTACGATGACGCTACAGGGGACGGTCTCGAGGTAGGGGAGTTTCTTCTCGATAAAGGCGTCGCAGCCGGCGTTGGCGAGGCCGATGCTATTGAGCAGTCCTCCGGGAGTTTCGATGATCCGGGGGACGTCGTTGCCCGGCCGCGGCTCCGGAGTAACCGCTTTGGTGTACAGGGCCCCGAGACCGGCGAGGTCTATGAGCTCTTCATACTCGCTTCCGTAGCCGAAGGTACCGGATGCCACGCCCACGGGATTCTGCAAGATCCGCCCGCCGATCGTTACGCTCAGGTCCACAGGATCTCCTTCCCGTCAAAGACCGGCCCCTCGGTACAGACCCTGGCGTACTGCATGGGACCCTTCACCCGGACGGCGCAACCGAGACACGCACCGACAGCACATCCCATGTTTTGTTCCATGGATACCCAGATCGGTATTTCCCGTGCCTCGGCTATCTCTGTCAAACGGCGCATCATCGGTTCTGGCCCGCAGGTGTAGATGACCGGATGGGCCGGGGACTCCTCCTCGAGGAGAGCTTCGAACCGATCCACCGAGGTTCCCGCAAATCCCGAGGAACCGTCATCGGTGCAGGGGTAGTAGCGCACGCCCTGGGAGAACTCCATCTCCGGAAGATGTACCCGGCTTCGAGCACCGAGAATCAGGGTTGAGTCATCTCCACCCCGGGCTCTCTCCTCGGCGGTGAAGAAGATCGGCCCCATTCCAACACCTCCGGCAACAAGATACACCGTCGCATCTGCCGGGGCTTCCGGAAAGCCGTGACCGAGAGGCCCGAGAAGGTCGAGACGGTCTCCGGGACGATATCCGACCATTTCTCGGGTACCCTTGCCGCGCTCTTGATAGATAACCGCCGCCTCCCGGCGTTGGAGATCGAAGGAGCTGAAAGCGAAAGGGCGCCGCAGGAGGGGCGCCGGCCGCTCAGCGACCCTCAATGTGACGAACTGTCCCGGTTGGGGGGTCTCTTCGGACTCCCAGCTAAAACGCAGCTGGTAGTAGCCGGTCGCTACTGTTCGATTCTCTATGACCAGGGGGTGCAACTGTTTCATGGCGCAGCAGGATCGTATCACGCTCCAGACCGGTGTCACCAGACCGAAGGCTCAACTTCGTCCCTAAGAGTGTCGATATTCTGAAGGGTAGAGATGATTAAGGGGTATTCTGTGTTTTCCGACGCGATGAAGCGACGACTGGCTGAGCTGAAGGAGCGTTTCGACCAGGACGTTCCCAACAGGATTAGTCTCATTGAGGCGGCGATGCGTCGTGTGGAGCGGGAGGACAACGTTCCCCTTGCTCTCAGTGAGATGCGCGGTGCTGCTCACCGCCTCGCCGGATCCGCCGCAACCTTCGGGTATGGCGAGTTGAGCACTGTTTCTCACCTCATTGAAGAGGAAGTTGACAAGCTCACCATCACCGGCCGAGTACCCACCTCCGAGGAGATGGATCGACTGCGGGAACTCGTGGGGCAGCTAGGTGGGAGCACTGCGGAGGTAGCGGAGGAAGAAGGAGTCGAAGAGGAAGTGGAAGAGGGCGAGCTGGGGGAAGAAGTGCTCGACCATGATGTATCCCGCTTTTCAGACGAGACTAGCCTTCTCAGTTATGTCGTTGTGGTGGAGAACGACAAGGGTGTTCCCACGGGTCTGAGAGAGCAGATCTCGGTCTTCGGAATCGAGGTACACGTCATCGAGAGTCTCGATGCCCTAAACGAGAACGAAGACAACCCGGGCGTAGG
>CAYZHV010000327.1:0-3729 GCA_964478055.1 uncultured Spirochaetaceae bacterium
TTCACGATCGCCCCGAGCCGGGGCGGTCGCTTTCCCTTTTGACCCGAAGGAACAAGCGATGACCCAATGTCAGTTGAATCGCGCCGTGGCGAAGGCCACCGGCGAATCGGTCGGTACCATCGGCCAGATGGGCTTCTCCGTAGCCGATCCCGAGCAGGTGCGTTTCGATCCCGAACCGTGGAAACCCGGGGATCTCCGGGAAATCGAGGACCGGATCCTCGACTGGGACCTGGTCGAACTCCGCCGGAATGTGCCGGTGGTGCCTCAACGGCCGCGGCGGGCCGCGCTGGCCTGATCGGCCGCAGGCTTCGGCCAACCAAGGAATTGGTCCACCGATTGATCGACTTCGTGGCGGAGTCGGAGGAGCCCCTTCGCGAGAGCGAGCGTTTGCCGATGAGTACGGAGATTCTGAAATCGAGTTTCGGGCTGTACAAGCAACTGGAAGGCTAGCATTCGAAGAGCGGGTCCACAAGCTTGTTAGCATGCTTACCGGCGTTACCAAAACCGCCAACACCGCAGCGCGTGACGGCGGCCTTCGCTCGCACGTCAGCCGAGGACGTCACCGCGTGGACGGAGGAGCATTTTTGCATGTCAATATAGGCAATTTTGTTCTGTCTGACGTTCGTGGGGGGCTCACCGTGGTGGACGTGAAGTGGATCGGCACGGTGGCCGTCGAGTTGACCTATAAGGATACGGCCGGCCGCCTGGGGAACGAACTGCTGTATCGCGACCGCGAGGCGAGCCTCGAAGTGGTCGCCGCCGGCCGCCCGTGGAGCTTCGACGGAGACGGTCATCTGTTCCGCCTGGTATCCGAGGCCCACCGCATCGGGCTGGCCTACCTGTTCGACCCGTTGCTGGCCGTCCACACGTCGCTGGTCGAGCCGCTGCCGCACCAGATCACGGCCGTTTACGAGGAGATGCTCCCCAGGCAGCCGCTGCGCTTCCTGCTGGCCGACGATCCCGGGGCCGGCAAGACCATCATGTGCGGCCGGCTGGCGAAGGAACTCCGCGTCCGGGGCGACTTGCACCGGTGCATGATCGTCTGCCCCGGCAACCTGGCCGAGCAGTGGCAGGACGAACTGTACAGCCGCTTCCAGCTCCCGTTCGAAATCATGACGAACGACAAGCTGGAGTCGGCCCGGACCGGCAACTGGCTCCAGGAGAACGACCTGGTCATCTGCCGGCTCGACAAGCTCAGCCGCAACGAAGAGTTGCAGGAGAAGCTCCGGCAAACCGACTGGGACCTGATCGTCTGCGACGAAGCCCACAAGATGTCGGCCTCGTTCTACGGAGGCGAGGTGAAGGCCACGAAGCGCTACCGGCTGGGGCAACTCCTGGCGAGCCTTACCCGAAACTTCCTGCTGATGACCGCCACGCCGCACAACGGCAAGGAGGAGGACTTCCAGCTTTTCATGGCCTTGCTGGACGGCGACCGCTTCGAGGGCAAGTTCCGCGACGGGGTCCACTCGGTCGACGCCTCCGATATGATGCAGCGGCTGGTCAAGGAAAAGCTGCTGAAGTTCGACGGCACGCCGCTGTTCCCCGAGCGGATCGCCTACTCGGTCAGTTACGACCTGTCCGACGCCGAGGCGAACCTCTATAAGGAAGTGACCGATTACGTTCGCGAAGAGTTCAACCGGGCCGAGGCCCTGGAGAACGAGGGCCGCAAGGGCACCGTCGGCTTCGCGCTGACGATCCTCCAGCGTCGCCTGGCCTCGTCGCCGGAGGCCATCTATCAATCCATCCGCCGCCGGCGCGAGCGGCTCGAAAAGCGGGTGCGCGAGGAACAGATTCTCAAGCGCGGCGCCGAGGCGGGGCTCCAACCGGCGGCCGGCCTGCCACTGTACACCATGGACGACCTGGAGGAACTCGACGACGCCCCCGACTCGGAAGTCGAGAAGCCCGAGGAGAGTGTCGTCGACCAGGCCTCGGCGGCACGCACCATCGCCGAGCTTGAAGTCGAAATCGGCATGCTCAAGCGGCTGGAAAAGCTGGCGCTGGCCGTCCGCCGCTCCGGCACCGACCGCAAGTGGGATGAACTCTCGAAGCTGTTGCAGAACAACACCGAGATGTTCGACGCCCACGGGCACCGCCGCAAGCTGGTCATTTTCACCGAGCACCGCGATACGCTCAGCTATCTGGAGGAAATGATCGGCGCCCTGCTGGGCCGGCCCGAGGCGCTGGTGATCATCCACGGGGGAATGGGCCGCGAGGAACGACGCAAGGCCCAGGACGCCTTCACGCAGGACAAGAACGTCGAAATCCTCGTCGCCACCGACGCCGCCAGCGAAGGCATCAACCTGCAGCGCGCCCACCTGATGGTCAACTACGACCTGCCCTGGAACCCGAACCGCCTGGAGCAGCGTTTCGGCCGCATCCACCGCATCGGCCAGACCGAGGTATGCCACCTGTGGAACCTGGTGGCCAAGGAAACCCGCGAGGGCGAGGTGTACCAGCGGCTCCTGGAGAAGATCGAGGAAGAACGCCGGGCCCTGGGCGGGCAGGTGTTCGACGTCCTGGGCCGGCTCACCTTCGAGAACCGCCCCTTGCGCGACTTACTCCTGGAGGCCGTCCGCTACGGCGACCGGCCGGAAGTGCGTGCGAAGCTCAACGAGGTAGTTGAGAACGCCTTCGACCGCGAGCACCTGCGCGACCTGATCGAAGGCCGCGCCCTGACCGACAACACGATGGACGTCACTCGCGTTCGGGCCATCCGGGAAGAGATGGAGCGGGCCGACGCACGCCGGCTCCAGCCGCATTTCATCGCCGCGTTCTTCCTCGAAGCCTTCAAGCTGCTCGGGGGCAAGGTCCACCCGCGGGAGCCCAACCGGTACGAAATTTCCCACGTCCCGGCGCTCATCCGCAACCGCGACCGGCAAATCGGCCGCGGCGACGCCGTGCTCCAGCGTTACGAGCGCATCACGTTCGAGAAGGACTCCATCACCATCCCGGGCAAGCCGCTCGCCGCGTTCATCTGCCCGGGCCACCCCCTGCTGGAAGCCACCATCGATCTGGTGACCGAACGGCATCGCGACTTGCTCAAACGGGGCGCAATCCTCGTCGACGAGACCGATCCCGGCCAGGAACCCCGCACGCTCGTGTACCTGGAACACGCCGTCCAGGACGCCCGGGTCGATCGCGCCGGCCAGCGCCGCGTCGTGTCGAAGCAGATGCAGTTCGTCGAAATCGACAACACCGGCAACACCTCGGCCGCCGGCTATGCCCCGTACCTCAACTACCGGCCGCCTTCGGAAGAGGAACATGGTGTGCTCGGGGGACTGTCCCCTTTGCATACAACGCGCAACGAACTCGAATCGCGCGTGCTGGAGTATGCCGCCGAGCACCTTGTCCCTTCGCACCTGGCCGAGGTGCGTCTGCGGAAGGAGTCGCTCATCGAGAAGACGCGGGCGGCGGTTTACGAGCGGCTCACCAAGGAGATCAACTACTGGGACCATCGGGCCGTGCAGTTGAAGGAGCAGGAGTTGGCGGGCCGCACGCTCGCGCGGCTCAATTCCGGCCTGGCCCGGCAGCGGGCCGACGAGCTGACCACGCGGCTCCAGAACCGCATGGTGGAACTCGACCAGGAGCAGAAGCTTTCGCCCCTGCCGTCCGTGGTGCTCGGCGCCGCGCTGGTCGTACCCGCGGGGGGTGCGCGTATGATATCTCAAAGTGAGAATGCTATCAATGCTACATTTGGATAATCTCCTTGAGCTTCCTGCCGACGCGGCG
>CAYZHV010000328.1:0-2257 GCA_964478055.1 uncultured Spirochaetaceae bacterium
GACCGATCGGTAGTACCAGATGTGGGAGACCGGCGAGGCGAGCTCGATATGGCCCATCCGCTCCCGGCGCACTTTCGGGTGGGTTACCTCGACGCCACAGCGGTCACAAATGACCCCCTTGTAGCGAATCGACTTGAACTTGCCGCAGTAACACTCCCACTCTTTGGTGGTACCGAAGATTCGCTCGCAAAAGAGGCCGTCTTTCTCGGGCCGGAGTGTCCGGTAGTTGATTGTCTCCGGCTTCTTGACCTCGCCGTAGCTCCAGGCCCGGATCTGCTCCGGCGAGGCGAGCTTAATTGTAATACTATCGAAATCTTGAATCTCGCGCATACGGCCTCCTTAGAAATTGCTTCCCTGGCGGTTGATGAGCTCTTCATCCCGCTCGGTCAGCGGTACCGGCTTGCCCTTGGAGTCCTGAATAGACATATCGAGGCCCAGGCCTCGGAGCTCCTGCACTAGAACATTGAAGGACTCCGGCACGCCGGCGTTGGTTGAAGGATTACCCTTCACGATACTTTCGTAGATCTTGGCCCGGCCATTCATGTCGTCGGACTTGATCGTGAGAAGCTCCTGCAAGGTGTTGGCAGCGCCGTACGCCTCCAGGGCCCAGACTTCCATCTCACCGAGACGCTGACCGCCGAACTGAGCCTTTCCGCCCAGAGGCTGCTGCGTAACGAGGGAGTAGGGACCGGTGGAGCGGGCGTGCATTTTGTCGTCCACGAGGTGGTGGAGCTTGAGCATGTACATGTAGCCGACCATGACGGTGTTCTCGAAGGATTCCCCCGTTCGACCGTCGTAGAGCGCGATCTTGGAGTTATCCGGCAGGCCGGCGCTCTTGAGCTTCTCTTCTATTTGTTCGTTGGTGGCAGACTCGAAGACCGGAGTGGAGTACCACTCATCCAGTCCTACCGCCGCCCAACCGAGCTCACACTCGAGAATCTGTCCCAGGTTCATTCGAGAAGGAACACCAAGAGGATTGAGGCAGATCTCCAGGGGTGTACCGTCGCCCATGTAGGGCATATCCTCTTCCGGGAGCACCCGGGCGATAACACCCTTGTTGCCGTGACGGCCGGCCATCTTGTCGCCCTCCCGGAGCTTCCGCTTGGTGGCGATGAGGACTTTTACCACCTCATCGACGCCAGGGGAGAGATCGTCTCCCTCGCTCCGCTTGAGCCGCTGAATATCAATAACCGTCCCCTCCACGCCGTGGGGCACTTTAAGGGATGTATCCCGGACCTCTTTCGCCTTCTCACCGAAAATCTGGTTAAGGAGGCGAAACTCCGGAGTGGTCTCGGTATCGGTCTTGGGCGTCACCTTACCCACGAGGATGTCACCGGAGGAGACCTTCGCCCCTACCCGGATAATTCCCTCGGCGTCGAGCTTGGCGAGGGCCTTCTCGGAGACGTTGGGGATATCGTTGGTAATCTTCTCTGGGCCGAGCTTCGTCTCCCGGACATCGATGGTGAACTCCTTGATGTGCACGGAAGTGAAGATGTCCTCTTTGACGATCTTCTCGGAGACGAGAATGGCGTCCTCGTAGTTGTACCCGTTCCAGGGCACGAAACCGACCAGAACGTTCCGTCCCAAGGCGAGCTCTCCCTTAAAGGTGGCGGGACCGTCGGCAATGACGTCTCCCTTCTTCACCTTCTGCCCGAGGGTTACCACGGGCTTCTGGAGGTAGCAGGTGTCCTGGTTCGTCCGCTGGTACTTGACCATTTCGTACTCATCCACCTCATCCTTGGCGCCGCCTTCGGGCTCAACGAGCACCTTCGTGGCGGAGACATAGCTAACCACCCCGTCACGCTTAACCTTGGAGAGAACACCGGAGTCGTAGGCTGTCTTGCTCTCCATACCGGTGCCAACCCGCGGCGGCTCCGGCGAAACAAGCGGTACTGCCTGGCGCTGCATGTTCGATCCCATGAGGGCACGGTTTGCGTCATCGTGCTCGAGAAAAGGAATAAGCGAGGCTGAAACCGAGATGATCTGCTTTGGTGAAACGTCCATGTACTGGATGTCACCGGGATCCTTGGTGGTATAGTCACCGGACTTGCGGGTAGAGACGAGATTGCTTACGAACTTACCGTTCTTGTCGAGCTCCGCGTTCGCCTGAGCGATAAAGAACTTCTCCTCGTCCATGGCGGAGAGATACTCGATATCCCGGCTAACCTTTCCCTTGGAAACCTTTCGGTACGGCGTCTCCAGGAAGCCGTAGTCGTTGACCCGGGTATAGTTGGCCAGGGAGACGATAAGTCCGATG
>CAYZHV010000328.1:2267-3704 GCA_964478055.1 uncultured Spirochaetaceae bacterium
CGGTCCTTCCGGCGTCTCGATCGGGCACATCCGACCGTAGTGGGTATAGTGAACGTCCCGGACCTCGAAGCCCGCTCGATCCCGGCTCAAACCACCGGGACCAAGAGCGTTGAGCCGCCGCTTATGGGTAAGCTCCGAGAGCGGGTTAACTTGGTCCATAAACTGGGAGAGCTGACTCGAGCCGTAGAACTCCTTGATCGCCGCGACGATCGGTTTAATGGAAATGAGATCCTGGGGCTTGATCGTGTCCGTCTCTTTGAGGGACATCCGCTCCTTGGCAATGCGCTCCATGCGACTAAAGGCTGTCTTGAGCTGGTTGGCGAGAAGCTCCCCAACCGAACGGACCCGCCGGTTTCCGAGATGGTCGATGTCATCAACATTCTGCTCACCGATGTACACCTTTATGAGGAAGCGCATCGTGTTGACGATGTCCTCCTTGGAGAGAACATGCTCCTCCGGAGGATTCTCGTAGTCGAATTTCTTGTTGAGCTTGTACCGCCCCACCCGACCGAGGTCATAGCGCCGAGCGGTAAAAAAGATGCTCTGGAAGTCCTTGTCCGCGCTCTCGAGCGTAATCGGCTCCCCGGGCTGTAGTACCGCGTAGATGGCGGTAAGCGCGTCTTCTTTTGTCGGCTCGTCGACCTCCGGATCGTCGGAGGTAAACTTAGCCTCCTCCCGCTCGAAACAGTTGAGTATGATGTCCGAGTGGAGAGAATTGGTCTCGATGTCATCCTTGATGAGCTCGATCTCCGCCACACCGGTATGAATCAGTTCATCCACGTCGTGGGGATGGATTTTGTCGCCCGCGCGATAGAGCTTGCGCTCCTGCTCCTCTTCGGTGAGGTAGACCGCCCGGGCAAGGACGCGCCCGATAATGGTCTCCTTGAACTCCCGGTCGTCAACGAGCTTTACCGTCTCTCGCTGGTAGAAGAGGTCTATGATCTGCTCCCGGGACTCATACCCGAGGGCCCGCAAAAAGAGCGTGCCGAGAATACGCTTCTTTCGGTCGATCTTGGCGTAAATGAGCTCTTTTTTCTGATCAATTTCGAACTCGAGCCATGAGCCGCGGTATGGTATAATCCGGGAGGAATAGATTCCCTTCTCGTGAGAAAAGATCACACCGGGGCTACGGTGGATCTGAGAGACCACGACGCGCTCGGCACCGTTAATAATAAAGGTGCCCCGGTCGGTCATCAGGGGAATATCTCCCATGTATATGTCTTTCTGCCGGATCTCGCCGGTTTCCAGGAATATGAGGTTAATGCGAGCCTTAATGGGAACGGCGAAGGTGTGCCCCTTCTGCTTACACTCTTTCTCGGAAAACTTGATGTTCTCCTCATCGAGAATATAGTGGTCATACTCGAGCCGCATGTCCCCGTTCTGGCTCTCGATCGGAAAAGTCGCCTGAAAGACTTCCTCAAGCCCCTGGGCCTCAAC
>CAYZHV010000329.1:0-3649 GCA_964478055.1 uncultured Spirochaetaceae bacterium
TGGCGTAGCCGCCGCGAGCCTCTACCGCAAGCCCCACGGCAGACCGGTGCTCTTCGCGGCGGCGGGAGCGTATCTGATCGTCCTCGTCGCCGGAGCGGGTCTGGCGACCTCCTTTCTTTCCGCCGGCGGTGCCCAGTACGAACGGCTTCCAAATATGGAACTGGAGCTCCTCTCCGGAGAGACAAAGCAACTCAGAGAGTTCGACGCTCCGGTAGTCCTCAACGTCTGGGCGACCTGGTGCACCCCCTGCAAGGCGGAGCTCCCGGTAAAACTCGAAGCCCTCCAGCGGTATGGAGATCAATTCACCCTTCTCGGAGTTAATCTGACCACCGGCGAGACCGGAATTCCCGCGGTAAGAAGCTACGTGGAACAACACGGCATCACCTATCCCGTGGTTCTCGACCGGGACGGGCAGCTCGCCTCCCTCATCGGCGTTCGGGGAACCCCGACCACGGTGATCATAGATCGGGAGGGCGAGATCGTCCGCCGCCGCTTTGGTGCCATGACCCTCGGCTGGCTCGAAGCGGGCATTAACCAAGCGCGCCGTTGACCTCGAGGCGCCCACTTGACTATCGTCTGACATGATGGCTGATGGTCAAAAGGAGAGCGCCGGTCGAAAGCTCAGTCGCCGGGGCTTCATCTTCGTGCTCTTGGCGGTAGCGGCGGTTTTTCTTCTCGTAATTCGTCGCTTCATACTTCCAGCCTTCCTGGCAGCCCTCACCGTGGGCCTCCTTCGTCCCCTAGAAGAAAGAATCGGCTCCGCCCTCAGGACGCCTCGGTGGCTCACTGCCGGTATCTCAACCTTGGTTGTGGTGCTTCTCCTGCTGATTCCTCTCTCAGGCGTTGCCTATCTGGCCGTCGACGCCCTCGTGGACCTAGCGCCGCGATTCACGGCAAGCCTTGATCAGGTCCAGGGAATCTTTGACAACCTCGGCGACCGCCTCGCTCGCATACCCCTTGTCGGTCAAGGGGTGAGCTTCCTCCTGGGCGGAGACGGTCTGGCCGGTTCCCTCGAGACAGTGATGTCTCGAGCCGCCGGGGAGGCGACGGCGTTTGCTCGGGAGACTCCGCAGACTCTGTTTCTGGTGTTCGTCTACCTCTACTGCCTCTACTACTTTTTCAAGGACGGCCGGAGGATCCTCTCCTCCCTCATTAGCCTCATCCCCCTGGAACGTCGCATAAGAGAAGAAGTCATCGAGAAGCTCACCTCCGTCACCCGGGGGGTTCTGAAAGGCAGCCTCCTCGTGGGAATCATCGAGGGTCTTCTAATCGGTGTAGCCATGTCTCTTCTCGGCATACCCGGGGCGGTGCTCTGGGGAGTGCTCCTGGTCTTTCTCGCACTCATTCCCGGCATTGGTCCGGTCCTCGTCTACTTGCCCGCGAGTATCGCTCTCTTTATCTCCGACAGAATCCTCGGCGGCATTCTCCTGCTGTTGGTCGGGATCGGGCCTGTGGGAATCGTCGACACGTTCCTCCGCCCCTATCTGATCGGCGAGGATCTTCAGATCCACAAGGTGCTCATCCTCTTCGGCGTCATTGGGGGCATACTGGTCTTCGGTATCTTCGGCTTCATAATCGGCCCCATCGTGATGGCTGTCTTCGTGCAGCTCGTGGCTCTCTACCGAGAGACCTTTCGTCAGGAACTCGACGAGATTAGCTCAGGCTCCTGACCTACTCTCGCGTTACTCCGACCGGAGCTCCTCGAGGAAACCTTTCATTTTCGACAACCGAGTGGTGAGTTCCTGCTCCTTCTCCCGTTCCCGCTCGACGGCCTCGGGCTTCGCCTTCTCGACAAAATTGGGATTGCCTAGTTTCTTCTGCGTTCCGCCGAGCTGCTTTTCGGCCTTTTCGATGGACTTCTCGATCCGTTTGATCTCCTCGGCCACGTCTATGACGTCCTTAATAAAGACGTACACTTCGAAGCCAGTGGCGACCACGGGGATGGAGCCCCCCTGCTCGGGAGCCTCGGTTCCGAAGCTCACGATCTCCGACCCGGTGAGGAGCTTCAGGAGCTCTTCGCTCTGCCGAAAGAAATCACCGTGGGCGAATCCTTCGTCAATGCGAACGTGAAAGCGAAGCTTCATAGAGGGAGGAATGGTGAACTCGCTGCGTAGGGTGCGAACGGAGCGAACCGCCTCCTGAAGCGCGGAAAAGGCAGCCGCCTCTTTCGGCGCCTCCCGGCGGGAGCTAACCTGCGGGTAACGGCCGACGATCGCAGCCTCCGCTCGCTCGGAGCCGTCGGCGGGGGTGATATCCGGAAGCTTCTGGTATATCTCCTCGGTCACGAAAGAGACAAAGGGGTGGAGGAGTCGCATTGCTTCCTCCAAAGCGTAAACGAGGAGGGAGGCGGCGCGGTCCTTCTCGGCGTCGTCTTCTGCATAGAGGTGGAGTTTGGACGCCTCGATATACCAGTCACAAAAATCGCTCCAGAAGAACTCGTAGACCCGGCTCGAGGCGTCGTCGAACCGGTAGTTTCTAAACGCCTCTTCCACCCCTTTTACGGTCTCGTTGAGTCGGTGATAGAGCCACCGGTCCACGGGCTCCAGCTCGATCTGTTCGAAGGGTATGAGCCTGCGCCCGTCGAGGTTCATGAGGAGATAGCGGGAGGCGTTCCAGATCTTGTTTGCAAACTTGCTTCCGAATTGAAAGGAGTTCGAGTCGATGAGTATATCCTGCCCCTGGCTCGCCATAAAGGAGAGGGTGAAGCGATGGGCGTCGGCACCGTACTCATCGACGATATCCAGGGGATCTATGCCGTTGCCGAGACTCTTGGACATCTTTCTGCCCTGTTTGTCCCGGACCAAGCTCGTGATGTAAATGTCTCGGAAGGGCGCCTTACCGGTAAACTCGAGCCCCGCCATGATCATCCGGGAAACCCAGAAGAAGATAATATCGTAGCCCGTGACGAGGGCGGTAGTCGGATAGAAGGTCTCGAGATCCTTGGTCTCCTCGGGCCAGCCGAGGGTCGAGAAGGGCCAGAGCCAGGAGCTGAACCAGGTGTCCAGAACGTCCGGGTCCTGTCGTAGTTCGTGGCCCGCGTACTTCGGGTCTTCCGTCGGATCGGTCGCGGAGACAATAACCTCTCCGGTGGCGTCGTCGTACCACGCCGGAATACGGTGCCCCCACCAGAGCTGCCGGGATATACACCAGTCCCTGATGTTATTGAGCCAGTGCGTGTAGGTGTTCTCCCACTTTTTCGGGTAGAAAACGATCTCACCCTTTCGCCATGTCTCCAGGGCCTTTTCGGCCAGAGGCTTCATCCGGACGAACCACTGCTTCGACTTGTACGGCTCGATTACCGTGTCACACCGGTAGCAGTGACCGATCTGATGGGTGTGCTCCTGTTCACCGACGAAGAGCCCGGTCTCCTTGATGTCTTCCACCACTGCCGCTCGGGCGGCCCGGGCGGTCATGCCCCGGTAGCGCTCAGGGACGTTCTCGTTCAGGGTGCCGTCAGGGTTGAGAATGTTAATTCGTTCGAGGTCGTGGCGAAGGCCGATTTCCCAGTCGTTCTGGTCGTGCGCCGGGGTAACCTTAACCGCGCCGCTTCCAAACTCGCGGTCCACGTAACTGTCCGCCACTATAGGGATGGTCCGGCCGGTGAGAGGGAGCTCCACCTCCTTGCCCACGAGATGCTGATACCGCTCAT
>CAYZHV010000330.1:0-3597 GCA_964478055.1 uncultured Spirochaetaceae bacterium
CCGACGAGCTAACGATCGACCTGGTCAAGGATAGGCTTCAACACGATGACACCAAAAAAGGTTTTATCCTCGACGGCTTTCCCCGGACGATTCCCCAGGCGGAAGCGCTTTCTGAGTTTACCGAAATCGACGGGGCGATCAACTTCTCCCTCGCTGACGAGGAGATCGTCAAACGACTATCGGGGCGTCGCGTTCATCCTGGCTCGGGTCGCACGTATCATGTGATGTTCAATCCCCCAAAGGTTGAAGGAAAAGACGACGTCACCGGAGAGGACTTGGTAATACGGCCGGACGACGAGGTTGACGCGATTCGCAACCGCCTGGAAGTGTACAAGCGCCAGACTCAGCCCCTTATCGAGTTCTACGAGAAGCGAGACCTTCTCACCACCATAGACGCGAGCCCGAAACCGGACAAGGTTTTCGAGGAGCTCACAAAGGTCATAGAGAAGCTTCGTTCCTGAGCGAGTCAAAGTGAAGCGGTAGACGCCGATCCTTGCGGTCGGCGTCTTTCTTTTTGCAGTTACTCTTCTTCCGCACTCTGGGTAGTAGTCACTCCCGAGCCCTCATCCCCTGGGGACTCATCCTCCGCGGCATCGTCATCTTCGTTCTGTTCCCCATCCTCCGCCGACTCGTCTTCTGGCATGAGCCCACGCTCATCCAGGAGCTCTTCCACCTCCACCGGCGCAACGAGCTCCTCGCTCTCCAGGAGTTCCCGGATCGCCTCTTCCTCCGCAAAGCCCCGCTGAAGAGCCTCCTCCAAGGCCGTAAGGCCGCGCCGGTCATCGCCAATGGTCGTGAGGAGGAGTCGGGCCTGGGAGAAGTGGTACCGCGCCTCGCCGGGAGCAATCTCTAGGAGGATGTCGTAGGTCTCCACGGCCTCCTGGGGATAATCAAGCTCCTCATAGCGCTCGGCCACGAGCTCCAGGGCTTCTCGATCCTCCGAGACAAGTCTTCGAAGACGCTCCAGGTAGACCACCGCCTCTTCGGGACGCTCTTCCGCCGCCAGAAGAGATACCAGTCGCCGCAGCACCTCCTCATCCTCCGGTTCCAGGTCGTTCGCCCGCTGCAGGAGCGTAATCGCCTCACTCGGCGTCCCGACGAGAACCGATAGGTTGTAGAGAGATGTAACTCGCCCGGGATCCTGCTCCAGGATGGAGCGATAGAGCTCGATCGCCCGCTGCCTCCGTCCCTGTTTGTTTCGGGCGTAGGCGAGGGTTTCCAGAATAATGAGGTTCTCAGGCTCCTCTTCTCTCAACTCCGTTAGGACCTCCACCGCCCGTTGGAGGTTGCCGCGCTCCAGCTCGAGGCGGGCGAGGTTATAGCTCGAGGCCGGGACATCGGGGTCGAGTTCCTGGGCCCGAGTGTAGAACTGGTAGGATCGCTCGTACTCCCCCATCTCGTAGTAGATATTCCCGAGATTGTAGTACTCCTGGGCAATCTCCGAGACTCGGGGATCCGTGGCGCAGCTCGTGAACAAGAGTCCCGCCGCGAGAATCAGTACCCAGGGGGGGCAACTTCGGCGAGGCTCCCGGCAGCAAAGAGTGAGACGCCTCTGCGGAGCGCTACTCTTCGATCGGTCGATTCTGTAGAACGGTTCGCTCGATTTCACGCACCTGTGCCCTATAGAGATTCGAGATGGTTGAGCCGTAGTCGGCAATGAGCTGAATAATGTTCCTCGGAGACTCATCTAAATCCGGTCCGTTAAGCCGATCCCCCGCATCTCCCAGGCCCGGGAGAATGTAGGCGAGATCGTTGAGCACCGGATCCATCCAGAGAGTATACACGGTAACATGCTCGATCGCCCGGACAATGCGTAGTGCCCCTTTCAGAGCAGAAATGACGTTAAAAAAACTTACCGACCGAGGATGAATCCCCTGGCTGTGGAGATAGTTAACGATGGTTACCAGGCTTCCGCCGGTGGCGTTCATGGGATCCGCAAAGATGAGGTCCTTTCCTTCCAGATCCGGGAGGTTGAAGAAGGACTTCTCCAGGTCCAGGAGGTATTCCATATCCTGTTCCTTCTTGGTGTCGTTCCGCCTGATCCGGAAAAGAGCGAAGGGGGTCACGTAGCCGGTGGAAGTATACTCCTGGATCTCCTTCGACATGATCATTGAAGGAAGAAGCGCACCCCTGAGCATCACGCACATCACGGTGTTTTCCAGCCGCTCGTCCACATCAGGAATCTTGTGAACCGCGAAGTTCTGGACCGGCATATCCACGGGGGTGCGAACGATCAGGTGGTTCTTCTTATGATTATCCGGCTCCGCAAAGGCTAGATTGAAGAGCAGCTCGTATGCTCGCTGAATGTAGTAGACGAACTCGCTGTTTCTGGTTCGGACATCTCGCAGCTTGGCGATTAGCCGAGACGCCTCGCCGTGGACCGCACGCGGTGTCTGAAAGGAGTACACCTTGATCGCCGGTTCGCTACCGGTAACCTCCTGCATGCGCTCACCCATCTCCGTGTAGAGATCGATGAGGTTGCGTTTCTCCTGCTTCAGCCGAGTTTCGTTCTGTGAGCTGTCGAGGACACGCATCACCTCCAGAGAGCGGGAGTAGAGCTCATCCATCGCCTCCAGGGACTTGCGATCCTTTTCGGTTAGGTAGCCATCGAGGTCTGAGGCGTGGAGGACGACATGGCTCTTGTCCTGTTCCATAACGACCACTATACCGGAGCCCCTTTCCTCTCTCAACCAAAAAAGGCCGCCTGCTCCTTCCACAGAGCAAGGCGGCCTTCGAGATCTGCTTGTCGGAGCACTACTGAATCGGAGCGCCAAAGGCGACGCCGAGGGCGAGACTTCGAGCCTCATCGAGGGCGTCGGTCATGATCGCGTCGATAACAAACTTGTACTTCGAGAGGCTTGGGTTGGCGGCAATGTCTATCCGGATACCGCTGTTGAACACCGCTCGACTGAGAGTATCCGCAGGGTAGGGATTCCAGCTGTAGGCAAAGTTCGAGAAGTCGTTGATCCAGTGGACGTATCCCTGAAACACATCGGGGAAGAGGAGCAGGTCGAAGCCCATCCCGAAGTCGATCCACTCATCTTCAACCCACTCACCAAAGGACTTTCCAACAACAAAGGTAGTCTCGGCGGGCATGTTGAAAAACTCCCCGGGATAGGTTGCGGCGATGTAGATCTGCTGGTGATTCTCGTCCACACCAGCTACTTGGAGCATCTGAAAGTTCGCCCCCACCGCTACGGAGGTCCGGTCCGTGGGAAGCTGAATCTTCCCGCCGATAATGATGTCCTCATTGTCCTCTTCCGGCTGCGCGTCGTAGGCAAAGGAAACCTCGAGCAGCTTGAAGAGACTCACGCTCGCCTTTGGAATGTGGGTGTTGTCACCGTCGTCAAAGATTGCGTGGTAGCCGAGGTCTATCCCGAAGTCCGCAGTACGCTCCCACCCGATTCGCCCCGAAGGGATGCTCATGAGCCCGGTGGACCCGTTAAAGGACATCCCCTTGAGGGACTGAGCGAAAAGCGGACCGCCCAGGAGAACCAAGATGACTAAGCCCAACAATAGAACTCTTCCCTTTCTCATTACCTACTCCTTTGCTTAAAACATTACTTCGCCGTAAAAGTACAGCGACCTACGTTAGAT
>CAYZHV010000331.1:0-3587 GCA_964478055.1 uncultured Spirochaetaceae bacterium
ACCTACACCGCAAACGTAAACTGGATCGGAGAGAAGAAGGGAACCGCCGAATCTGACGGCCTCCCCTCCGTAGACATATCCACACCCCCGGAGTTCGGCGGGCCCGAAGGACGCTGGTCCCCGGAGCACCTCCTCGTCTCCAGCGTTGCAAGCTGTATTATGACCACCTTTCTCGCCATCGCCGAGGCGTCGAAGTTCAGCTTTGAGGGCTACGAGTCCAAAGCAGTGGGAACCATCGAGCGAATCGAGAAGCGCTACGAGTTCACCAAGGTCGAGGTCACCGTTGATCTCGGTGTCGCCGATGAGAGCGCCGTAAGCAAGGGCGAGCGCCTTCTTCAGAAGGCGGAGGAGAACTGCTTCATATCGAACTCCCTCAAGGCTGAGGTGGAGCTGAAGCCGCAGGTCAAGGTCGTCTGATCGCGGTCGGAGCTTCGCTCTCCGGCAGGATCTAACCCCCCGGGGGCCGTTATCCCTGGCTGCGGCGCCAGTTGCCCTGCGGCGCCATTTGACCCTCGCCCCCGCCGGTCGTGCCCTCGGGCCGGCACCGGCGGTTTGTGCTATCATACACCTATGGAACCTGCTTCCGAGTTGCCCGAGCTTGAAGCGGCGGTCGCCGCGGTCCTCGAGGAGTTCCCGACCCTTGAGTTTGCTCTGCTTTTTGGCTCCGCGGTGACCGGCAGGCTGCGGGAAGATTCTGACATCGACGTCGCCGTTTACCTCGACTCCAAAGGACAGCTCGAAGTGGAAGAAGAGCGTGAGTTTCCGGAGGAGGCGGAGATCCAGATCGCCCTCGAGCGTGCCCTCGGGCGTAACGTTGAGATTCTTCTCCTCAATCGAGCCCCGGCTACCGTCTGTGCTTCCGCGGTGGAGACCGGCCGGGTCGTGCTTCTCCGCAATGGAGGCTTGTATCGCCGATACGCCTTGGCCGTTACGGATGTGGCCGCCAGCTTTCTCGGGACTGAGGAGGAGTTTAGACAAATCCGCGACCGAAGCGGCTCTCTCGCCCCGGTAGACCGTGCCCGGTTGGAGCGCATCCTTGATTTCATCGACGACGAGCTCCAGGACCGCAGTGAGTTCCAGGAAGCGGATCTCCGCCGGTACCAGACCGATAGAGGATTCCGGCGAAGCCTCGACCGGTGGGCCGAGACCCTCATAAACTCCGCCATCGACATCGGTAAGATAGTCCTCGCCTCAGAGCACAGAGGCGTGCCGCAGACCTACGGCCAGATCCTCGAGGAGCTCGAAGGGGTCACGCCCTTCGATGAGCTCCAGGGACGGTTGAAAGAGCTCGCACCCCTTCGTAACGTGCTAGCGCACGAGTACCTCGACCTCCGATTTCGGAGAGTCAAAGGTTTTGTTGAAGAAGGCTCCTTCGATGTGGAGAAACTGGCTTCCCTCGCTCGACGCTGGTTGGAACAGGGGGCCTGACGAGCAAGGGCCTGACAAGTGGGCCGCCTTCGCCTTACCTTGGAAGTATGAGCCCATCCGGAAAAGGAATAACCCCAGGGGAGGCTCGACGATTCTACGACCGCTACGGAGCCCGGCAGGATGGCCACCGCCACGAAGATGTGGCGAGAGAGGAGCTCCAGCGTCTCGGTAAGTTTGACTCAGCCTGCAACGTCTTCGAACTCGGCTGCGGCACCGGAAGCTTCGCCAGGAAGCTCTTCGACGATAGCTTTCCCACCACCACCCGTTATCTAGGCGTCGACCTGAGTACCACCATGGTGGAACTCGCCAAGGAGAAGCTCGGTGACCTGCCCCGGCGCGCCCGGTTGGTGCGGACTGACGGGGAGCTTACCTTCAGCGAGCCAGAAGGATTCTATGACCGCTTTGTTGCGAGCTACGTCTTAGATCTCCTTCCCCAGGAGCAGATCCGCCAGGGACTCTCCGAAGCACACCGCCTTCTTGCCAAAGGCGGCCTCCTCTGCGTCGTCAATCTCACCCATGGCCAGACCAACCTCTCTCGAGCCATAAGCGGTCTCTGGTCCCGGCTGCAGCGCCTCGCCCCAGTGGCCGTCGGCGGCTGCCGCCCGATCGACATCACGCAGTATCTCCCCGAGCCCTTCTGGGAAATCGAGGAGACCAAGGTCGTCACCGCCGCAGGCGTTCCCTCGCAGGTGACCGTGGCGCGGCGGGAGTAGCGCCTAGGCGGTGCCCGAGGCGTTCCCCCTCGCCGCATACAGGTGGTATTGAACCACGTCGGCCCCCCTAATCAAAACCCACGTCTTTCTTACTCAGTCCCTTCCTCGAGAGTAGAGGATCGCTACCCGTCTCACGATTTCTCACTCTGAAAACCGACCAGCTTTGCCCACCCCACCTTCAAGAAACTATGAGTTGACAACAGACGTCAGACGTGTTACGTTGACGGGACCTCAAGAAGAGTGGGAGCGGAAAGCGCATGGACATACAGAAAGAGATTGAGGTGAAGAAGACGCGGTTACGGGGACTCCTCGAGGAGCGCGGCCTCGATGCGGTGTACCTGAAGACCCAGAGCAACTTCTCCTGGCTAACCGCCGGTGGCCTGAACGTTGTCGGCATTACTATGGAACTCGGCGTCGCCGGGCTTCTTGTAACTCGGGATCGGGAATACGCGATATGTAACAACATCGAGGCACCGCGCATGGAGCGGGAGGAGAGAGTAGAGGAGAAGGGCTTCGAGCTGCACTCCTATCCCTGGTACGCCGATCGCGAGGTCGAAACGGTCCGGGAACTCGTGGGGTCCGGACGGCTTGGTGCAGACTTCGGGTTTCCCGGGGCCGAGAACATCGCTTCCGCAATCGCTCCGCTCCGGTACTCTCTGACCGCCTCGGAGATTGGTCGGTACGAAGAGCTCGGAGAACTCGCCTCACGGGCAACGGAGGAGGCCGCGCTCACCGTGAGACCGGGAGACAAGGAGTGCGAGATCATAGGACGCCTCGCAGACCGACTCTGGGCCGACCGTGTTGACTACATCACGACCTTCTGCGCGGCGGACGAACGAATCGCGGAGTTTCGGCACCCGATTGCTACGGAGAAGCCCATCCGTAAACGAGCGATGCTCTGCGTCAACGCGCGCAAATGGGGCCTTATCGTCTCGCTTACGAGATTTGTTCAATTCGACCCGGTATCTGATGAGCTGCGCCGCAAGTACAACGCAAATGTTCATATAGATTGCACGCTCATGGCGAACACGATACCCGGCCGACCGGTGGTGGAAGCCTTCAACAAAGGTATCGAGGACTACCGGGAGCAGGGCTTTGGTGAGGAGTACAAGCTCCATCATCAGGGAGGCGCCATTGGCTACGCCGGCCGCGACTACAAGGTAAACTTCGACACGAAAGAGATCGTGCAAGAGAACCAGGCGTTTACCTGGAACCCCTCGATCACCGGAAGCAAGAGCGAGGATGTGATCCTTGCTACCAAGGAAGGCCCGATGCTCCTAACGAAGCCGCAGGTGTTCCCTGTGCTCGAAATGGAGGTTGGTGGATATACATTCGGACGCCCCGACATACTCGTTATGTCGTGAGAGGTAGTAACCCAGCAGTCCCAAGGAGGAGTGGTATGAGTAGGTTTTTAGTGGTTTTGAGAGGTGTCGCAGTAGCGACTCT
>CAYZHV010000332.1:0-3527 GCA_964478055.1 uncultured Spirochaetaceae bacterium
TCCGCATAGCGGCGGGTATGAAGCGCAACAAAGAAGAGCGCGCAAGCGATAACGATGCTCGCCATCTCTGCAAGGGAGTGGAAGAGTAGGAAGTTGAAGGCGCTCGTCACGATGCGGGTTGCCAGGATGACAGTTCCGGCGACTCCGACAAGCGTTCGGTTTCCATAACCGACGGCGGTGTCACCACTTTGCGCATGGGCCATTCGGACGAACCTACTCGCCGGTTCTCTTGCGGTCAAATCGGCCGTTTCGCGTCGACTCGCTCCTCAGCAATGCGGAGTTGTCGCGGTTGCCTCGGTATCGATAGTCCAAGATAAGGAGACCTGATCGATTATGGAGCCGTCGGAAGAGCAGTGCTGGATGATCGTTGCCTTGGCCGCACCCTTTGCTTCTTTTGTACCCGCATAGGCGAATAACTCCCGCAGAGGTTGCCAGGCTTTTAGGAATCCCATGACTACCGGCGCGGAACTTCAGTGTAGCGTCAGACGGCGGACGTTAGCAGCTCTTTTCTAAGGGAGCTCATGCTGTGGAGATACCGAAAACCGAGAGACTCAATTTCATGGATAACGGATTCCGGCATTTTGCCGCCGAACATTAGGTGCCTGGACGCGCCGGGAGCTTCGGCCACGGTCATAAGCGTCTCCCGGAGCTCAAGGTTGAGTTCTTCACTGACAATCGATAGAAGAAGCATCGAGGCGCCGCTATCCCTGAGAGCGATCGTGATATCCGGGCCGGTCAACTCCTGACCGAGGAGGAGGGGATAGGAGCCTGCAGCGACAACGTGGCTCATTGACGCTATTGCGCCGAGCATCCCCCGTGATCCCCTGGGGGCGGCAACCGCCACCAACCGCTCTTCCGGTACGTCTCTCAAGGGAGGTAGCTGGGCGGAGAGAAAAGCGGAAAGGGTAGCGTATAGCATCGACCGGTGGACGGGGCGCGTCACTTCCGAAGCCTCGACCATCGAGATAAGTGGGAAGACAAGGTTGTCCGCCAATTCCAGGTGGCCATGGTAAGCCACCGCGCTCTCGAGAAGCCGATTGAGCTCAGGCACATCCATGCGTGTAACTGCGGCGGCGGCGGCCTTCACCGTTTGTGTGAACTCCGATTCGACGTGGGAGGACTCCGGGGGAGAGAGCTTTCGCTCTAAGCCAGATAACTCCTGAAGGTCGAGGTTGGCGATGTCGCTAATCCGGTACCCTTCTCCTACCAGCCGAGCGAGAAGTTGTAGCTTGGCAAGAAGATCTTCGGAGTAGAGGCGTCGCCCGGTGTCCGTTCGGTCAGGGACGATTGCTGCATACCGTTTTTCCCAGGCTCTGATAGTCGCGGGTGTAAGCCCGGTTTGTTTGGCCACAATCTGAATCGGGTATTTCATATCCAATCGTTATTTAAACATGTGTTAGACAAAAAATCAACAAGGATGCCCATGATTCGGCATCTGATGGAAATATATTCGGAAAAAGATAGACATTACTTAGACAAAGACCTATCTTCCGAGGAGATTTGAATTCGCACCAAGGAGGACGCGATGCGAAAGATTGTTATGCTACTTCTCGTGGTATTTGTGGTTGTTGGGCTCCATGCCAGGGCTGTCCCCGAGACAACGGTAGAAGAAGAGCCGGATCAGACTATAGTAGATATCGCTGTGGGTGACGACCGATTCAGCACCCTTGTGACCGCCGTCCAGACGGCAGGGCTTGTCGAGACGCTCAGCAGTGAGGGGCCGTTTACGCTCTTTGCTCCGACAAACGACGCCTTTGCCGCGCTCCCGGAAGGTACCGTTGAGGCGCTGCTACAGGACAGGGACGCTCTAACGCAGGTTCTTACCTATCATGTCGTTGCCGGGGCTGTATCCGCCAATCAGGTAACTGGGCTGTCGAACGCAGAGACGATTCAGGGGCAGCCGGTCGTAGTTGGAAGCTCCGGCGGCGTTTCCATTAACGACGCCAATGTAATCGAGACGGACATTCGCGGCTCCAACGGCATCATCCACGTCATCGATTCGGTACTGATCCCTCCGGCCAATGACATAGTCGAAATAGCGGCATCCGCCGGTAGCTTTAGTACCCTCGTTACCGCGTTGCAGGCAGCGGGCCTTGTTGAGACCCTGCAGGGGGAGGGCCCTTTCACGGTCTTTGCCCCTACCGACGAAGCGTTCGCGAAACTCCCTGACGGGACCGTAAGCAACTTGCTGGCTGATATTCCTGCTCTCACGCAGATTCTTACCTATCACGTCGTACCAGGCCGTGTTTTCTCCGGTGACGTCGTGAACCTTGCATCAGCACCGACGGTTCAGGGACAGGAGATCTCTATTGAGACCGGTATGGGTGGCGTCATGCTCAACGACTCGGCTACCGTCTCTGCTACGGACATTCTTGCAACCAACGGTGTTATCCACGTGATCGATACCGTTATCCTTCCCGAGTAATTAAGAAACGTTCTGTCTCCCGGCGCGGGGTGTGGTGATCTCTCACTCGCCCCGCGCCTTTTTTTTGGGCATGGGTGTATCCGCGAGCGGCTTTTTCCGCTGAATGAACAGAACCTGAATGAGCAGGAAGTCTGGCTGGTAGTGGTTAGTACGATGTGCTGCCCGCTTGACATATCTGCGGAAGGGCATCACCAATAAGGCGCTTGAGAATGCACGATTCCTGTGCTACAGTGCTACTGTGCAAATGTGACGGAGATGATATGAAGAAGAACGTGACGCTGAAACTTGACGAGGAGCTTCTCAAACTCTGTCGGTTCGAGGCTCTGGAAGAGGATAAGTCTCTCTCTCAGTGGGTTGCGGATACGCTTTCTGAGCACGTTCGAAGCGCTGAAGCGTTCGAGATAGCAAGAGAGCGCGCCAAGAGACGAATTCAGAAAGGCTACCATCTCGGTGGCGCGCCTCTGGAACGAGACGGTGTTCATGAGCGTTCCAACAGTATTCATTGACACGAACGTTCTCATCTATGCCCATGACCTTGATTCTGGAGAGAAGCACAAGGAGGCGGCAAAGCTGCTTCTCGGAGCTTGGAATGAAGAGGTGCGACCGGTTATCAGTGTCCAGGTTCTCCAGGAGCTAGTTGTGAACCTACTGCGGAAGCTTGATGACGCTGACGAAGCGATCCAGACGATGATTGACTACTCCGTCTGGAGAGTCATCGATGCCGACACAGCTCTTGTAATTCGTGCCACGGAAGTGATGAAGAGACTCACGCTGTCGTGGTGGGACTCTATGATTGTCGCCGCTGCGGAAAAAGCTGATGCAGACATTCTCTGGACTGAAGACCTCAACGATGGTCAGCAGTTTGGAAAGCTGCTGGTCGTGAATCCCCTCAAGCCCACCGCGCCCACTTGAGCGGACAGGCTCACTCCACTCCCCTAGGCCGATACTCAACCGGTCTCGGCGGCACTCTTCTCCCTCTATCTGGGTGTAGCCGTTAAACCACCCCCGCGGACATCGGGCAACGTACAGTGCCTCGGCCTTTCGGCCCCCCCCCGGGCGCTTCGATCGAACTGAAATCCGAGCTTGCGGAGCTTCTTGGTGG
>CAYZHV010000333.1:0-3505 GCA_964478055.1 uncultured Spirochaetaceae bacterium
GTGGCGCAATTGGGTTCTTGTGCCTCGGTGCGTTGGATCCACGGGGACGAAACCGATTGCCCGGGTTCCCTGGGCTTCGTATATTTCCAGCCGACAATCGAGAAACCGAGGAGCGAAGCATGTTACAGGTTGGAGATAAGGCGCCGGACTTCACCCTCCCCAATCAGGAGGGTGAAGAGGTCAGTTTGAAGGATTACGCCGGAAAGCGCGTCATCGTCTACTTCTACCCCAAAGACGACACCCCGGGATGCACCAAAGAGGCGTGTAGCATTCGGGACAACTTTCCCGCCCTGAGCGAGAAAGACGCCGTCGTCTTCGGCATCAGCGCGGACAGCGTAGAGAGTCACAGGAAGTTCAAAGAAAAGTTCGACCTCCCCTTCACCCTCCTCAGCGACCCGGAGAAAGAGGTCATCAAGGCGTACGGCGCCTGGGGCACCAAGAAGATGTACGGCAAGGAGTATGAAGGAATCATGCGCTACACCTATGTCATCGGCGCCGACGGTAAGGTCGAAAAGGCCTTTGAGAAGGTGAAGACCGCCGAGCACGGGGAGGAGTTACTCGGAATTCTGTGATTGCCTCGGGCCGGGCTTGCCTGCCTCGGCCGGGCCTTTAACTACGGGCCCACCGTCATGGCCTCACTTCGGGTCCCTGAAGCTCTCCACCACCAGGTCTCGACTACGCGTCCGGTTCGACCGGTCCAAGGCCCTCAGGTGCTGCCCGTCCCAGGCGACCACGGAAGTCCGTCCCTCCCAGAAGAGCTCCAGATAGCGGCCAACCAGGCTGACGGTGACGCCGTAGGGGACGTTAGTCTCTTCGAGACGCTCGGGTATTGTCTTGAAGTACCGGCGGCGGGCTTCATCATCGTAGGCAACGCCATCGGCCTTGATGTCGATCCAGAGCTCCTTACCCTCATATGCTCTGTCCCAGACTCCGAAAAAGGTATCCCGACAGATGGTCAGGCCGATTTCCACGCCATCGATGGTGAACCCTTCCGCCTCGTGAACCGAGCCCGGGTCGAGCCCGATCAGGTCCCGCTCGAAGGCAGTGAGAAACACCTTGTCCTGTTCGTAGACCCGGTTCCCCTCAGGACCATAGAGAACCGCCCGGTTCCTAAGGCGCGGAATCCCCGCTTCGTCCCGGGCCGCGTGAAAGTAGGTTCCCGCGAGGATGTAAACGCCGTGCCGTGCCGCGAGAGTGCCGAAGATCCGATCCATATATTCCGAGACCTGGGGCCCAGCGTTCGAGAAGAGCCGGCGCAGCTCCACCGGTTTGCCCCGAGCCTCGGCGATCCTGCGCATCGCCCCCTGTACTGTCTCCGACCGCGAGATCTGCGGGGAAAAGGGTATGGCGGCGAGAAAAACCCCGGAGTACTCCGGAAAGACCACGAGCTCGCTGCCGGCGGCCACGGCTTCCGCTACGTGGGAGGAGACCTCCGCGGCGAATCGGGCCTCCGAGGCGAAGATCTCCTCGGAAACCTGAAACTGCACCGCCCCGACAGTTAGCTCCCGGGGCTCCGCGACGGCAGTCCCCGCCAGGGCAATTAGAATCCAAACAACGTTGATTACACGCAGTAGCCGCATAATACCGATAGCGTAACCCAACTCTTGTCGCCTCGCTACCCGAAGAAGACCCTCGGAGCAGGCACGGACTTTGACTACTCATAGTTCTTAGTTAAACTATGCGTAGTACAATCTCATCTAGCTCATAGCTAAAGGTCGGTAGTAATGGAATGGTTCGTCACTCTCAATCCCGTTCTCCAAGCGTTTCTTGCCACGCTCTTCACCTGGGGCGTGACCGCCGTCGGAGCAGCCTTCGTCTTTCCCTTCAAGAACGTCAGCAAGACTGTCCTCGATACCATGATGGGATTTGCCGCGGGAGTCATGATCGCCGCAAGTTTCTGGTCCCTCCTAGCGCCTGCCATTAGCCTTGCGGAAGAAGAGTACGCCATCGCCTGGATCCCCGCGGCGGTCGGCTTCTTTGCGGGGGGCGTCTTCATGCTCCTCATAGACAAGGCGCTGCCTCACCTCCATATCGGCATGCCCGTGGAAAGCGCCGAAGGCCCTTCCACCAGCTGGCAGCGTTCGGTGCTGTTGGTGCTCGCTATCACCATTCACAATATCCCGGAAGGGCTCGCCATCGGCGTCTCCTTTGGCGCCGTCGCCGCCGGCATACCCGGCGCCTCCATCGGCGGAGCCATGGCCCTCGCCCTCGGTATAGGCCTCCAGAACATGCCCGAGGGAACCTCCGTCTCCGTACCCCTCCGCCGAGAGGGTATGCACCGGGGCAAGGCGTTCTGGTACGGCCAGCTCTCCGGATCGGTCGAGCCGATCTCGGCGGTCGTTGGGGCGGCAGCAGTACTCCTCATGCGCCCCCTGCTCCCTTTCGCCCTCGCCTTTGCCGCAGGAGCGATGATCTTCGTAGTTATCGAAGAGCTCATCCCCGAGTCTCAGCGCAACAAGAACACCGATATCGCCACCATCGGAACCCTCGGCGGCTTTACGGTGATGATGATTCTTGATGTCGCCCTGGGGTAGTTCTCGGCAGCCGAAACGCCCGTTACCTGGCCCCCTGTTGTCTGGTCCCTCGGGATGACCTGATCGGTGCCGGGAGCCTGAGCTTCCCGGGCCGCTGTGTCTCTGTTTCCCCAGCCCAACGCCGGACCCGTAGAAATCTGCCCTCATTTGGCATATATTCAGCTATACGATCGCGATGAGAACCTTTTCCGGCACTTCAACAACCATGACCTCTCTTCGTCTCGGGGCGCTTCTGGTCGCCGCCGCCGCAGTGCTTACTATAACCGGCTGCCGCCCGGCTGAGGGCTTTGACGAGTACCGCGGGGTCAATCTCATAGAATCCCGGGACTTTGACGCCACTGACGAAACCGGCACTGCTTTGTGGCAAACGGACGCCTCCAATACCTACATGACCTGGGAGGAGGCAGGCTCCGTGACTCCCCCGGGGGGTGTGAGTGGACCGGTGTATCGGTTGGAAGCTAACAATTTGCTTTCAAATGGCGACTTCGAGACTGCGGACATCGCAATATGGACGCCGACAGGTACTGCCTCAACGACCATCAACGGCTCTGGCTTCAACAGCACCCAAACGCTCAATATCCAACAACCCCAGGGAACCCGAATAGACATCGATCTTGCCGCAGGAATGGCCGACGGATTCGTCGTGGATGCCCGGTACGGCGTTCTCTTCGATTTCCTGAACGGAAGCAATTCTTTTCTTCTGGAGCTGAACGACGGAAGCGGAACAGCGGCGGTAGATTATTCGCGGGTAATAGGTAGCATCGCTGGACAGACCGCCGAGTTTCCGGGCCCGACGAGCTCCGTTCAGGACGGGCCATCCGGGAACGATATTGTTCGTACAAACACCGCGTTTGGCACCTTATCAATTGGCGGGTTTAGGGAAGACACCGGAGCTCAATCTTTCATTAACGGCCAAATCGACAATCTTAGGGTCGTCAGAACGGACGTCTCCCAATTCGTGCGGCTTCCGG
>CAYZHV010000334.1:0-3481 GCA_964478055.1 uncultured Spirochaetaceae bacterium
AGGAATGGTGGCCGGTGGGGAAGAAGCTTTGTAACTTTGTCGTCCATTGGGTACTATCCTACCTCCACTAGGGCTACGGCACCATTGGTGCCGCGTCATTTGACACCGTAACCCTAGTGTGGTAGCTTCGACAAGACGGTTTGTCGGTCCCTGACCGACAAATCGTGGCTTCGCAGGCTGTTTGTCGGTCCTCGACCGATAAACAGTCGGTTTCGTACGATTTGTCGGTCGTGACAGTAGAATTCGGAGGGGGGTCTCCATGGAGCTGAATGAATTATTCGACCTCATTGATAAATTCGAAGAGAGTAGCCTGAGCGAGTTTCGTTACGAGCACGCGGAGGAGAAGGTTGTTCTCAAGCGGGAGACGGCGCAACAGGAGTCCTCCCTTCCATACTACACCCAGCCTGTGATGGTACAGCCCCACGCGACGGTGCCTCAGGCGGCGGCGGTTCCTGCGGGAGGAGCTCCCGCGGCTGAGTCCGGCGCCGCTGCCGAGATCTCCGGAACCGAGAGCGCCTCCGGAGTCGAGCAGATTACCTCACCCATTGTCGGTACCTTCTACCGCTCCGCATCTCCGGACTCCCCTCCCTTCGTCCATGAGGGTGACGTGGTGGAAAGCGGCCAGACACTCTGTATCTTAGAGGCGATGAAAGTCATGAACGAGCTCGAGGCGGAGTTCAACATGGAAATCGTCGCAATCCTTGCCAAGAACGGCGACATGGTCGACTTCGGAACACCGCTATTCGAGGTCCGCCGGGTATGATCTCTTCTATTCTCATCGCGAACCGGGGTGAGATCGCGGTCCGGATCGTCCGCGCCTGCCGGGAGATGGGAATCCGCAGCGTTGTGGCGTACTCTGAGGCGGATCGCCACTCCCTGGGAGTGCACCTGGCGGACGACTCGGTCTGTATCGGACCGGCGAGTTCCAAGGAGAGCTACCTCAATATCCCAAATATCATCTCCGCGGCGGTTCTCAAAGGATGTGACGCGGTCCATCCGGGAGTCGGCTTCTTGAGTGAGAACGCCGGCTTCGCCCGAGAGGTGGTGGACGCAGGACTCATCTTTATCGGGCCTAAGGCCGAGACCATCAGCCTCCTCGGCGACAAAGTGGCCGCCAAGAAGACCGCTCTCAAGCACGGAGTCCCTGTTATTCCGGGGCTGGAAGGTTCCGTGGATAACGTGGAAGCGGCGCAGGAGAAGGTAGACGAGATCGGCTACCCCGTGATTATCAAGGCCGCCGCCGGGGGCGGCGGCAAGGGTATGCGGATCGTCCGGCGACGAGAAGACTTTGCCGGGGTTCTCAAGATAGCCTCCGCCGAGGCGGAAAAGGCGTTCTCCGACGGAACGGTCTACGTGGAGAAGTACCTCGAGAATCCGCGGCACGTAGAGGTTCAGATTCTTGGAGACAGTCACGGCAATGTCATCCATCTCGGGGAGCGGGACTGCTCGGTTCAGGAGAACCACCAGAAGCTCATCGAGGAGAGCCCCTCTCCCATCGTCACCCAACGGATGCGGGAGTCCATGGGAGGCGACGCGGTTCGCCTGTTCACTGCCCTGAACTATGTCGGCGCCGGGACTATCGAGTTTCTCGTAGAGGAGGGGCGGTACTACTTCATGGAGGTAAACGCTCGGGTCCAGGTAGAGCACCCCGTGACGGAGCTGGTTACCGGCGTGGACGTCATAAAGGAACAGATTCGAGCAGCCTCGGGAGATCACCTCGCCCATACCCAAGAGGAAATCCACATCAACGGCTACGCCGTGGAGTGCCGGATTAACGCCAAGGCCCCAGGAAAGATCACCAACTATCTGCCCCCGGGAGGTTACGGGGTTCGGGTGGACAGCTTTCTATACAATGGATACAACGTGCCCCCCTACTACGACTCCTTAGTGGTAAAGCTCCTCTGTTGGGGAGAAAACCGAAAGGAAGGGCTCCGGAGAATGGACCGAGCCCTCTCTGAGTTCGAAATTCAGGGGATCCCGACGAACATCGATATTCAGCGACAGATCGTAAACCACAAGATCTTTCAGTCGGGCAAGTTTGGCACCGGCATCCTCCAGACCATCCTCCAGGAGGAGTAAATGACCATCGGCGGAACATTCAAACGCATCGTGAAGGGCGTCATCCCGCGACGCCTCGGAGAGCGGCGCCGTCTCCAGATGGACGACCGTTCCTTTCTAGAGAAAAAGCATAGTTGCCCCTCCTGCCAGCACCACATCGAAGAAGCGGATCTGGCGCGGAATCTCTTTGTCTGCCCTCAGTGCGGCTACCACTTTCGCATCAACGCCTGGGAGCGTATTCGATTCCTCCTGGACAACGGGGAGTTTCACGAGTTCTCGGCGAACCTGCAGACCCTCAACCCGATAGATTTTCCCGGTTACGACGATCGCATCCGTCAGGCCCGGGAAAAGTCGAGCCTCGACGAGGCGGTCACCATCGGCACCGGGTCGATCCTGAGCAGGGAGGCTGTCCTGGCGATCATGTCCTTTCAGTTCCTCGGCGGGAGTATGGGTTCCGTGGTGGGTGAAAAGGTCGCCCGGGCGATCCTCTACGCCGTGGATCGGGAGCTCCCCTGCATTCTCTTTGCCGCCTCCGGAGGCGCCAGAATGCAGGAGGGCATTTACTCCCTCATGCAAATGGCCAAGACCTCCCACGCCATCGCCCTCCTCGAAAAGGCGCAACTACCGCTGTTTGTTGTGCTCACCGATCCCACCACCGGCGGGGTCACTGCCAGTTTCGCCATGCTCGGAGACGTAACCCTGGCGGAGCCCGGGGCGCTTATCGGCTTTGCGGGCCCCCGAGTCATCGAGGGCACCATTAAGCAGAAGCTTCCTCCCGGATTCCAGCGCTCGGAATTTCAGCTGGAGAAGGGGTTCGTGGACGCCGTGGTACCCCGGAGTGAGCTTAAGTCGACCCTGGCGTTTCTAATCGACACCCATACCAAGGGGGTACGACGATGACCGCCAACGAGATTCAGAAGAAGATCCACGAGCTCCGGGAGCTCGCCCAAAGAGAGAACATAGACATTCACGCCGATCTCACCCGTCTCCAATCAAAGCTCGGCGGGGAGCAGTCTCCCCAGGTCAACGACGCTTGGCGTCGGGTCGAGCTCGCCCGACATCCGGACAGACCAACGACGCTCAAGTACATCGAGCTCATGAGCGAGCAGTATCTGGAGCTCCACGGGGACCGGGCGTATTCCGACGATCCCGCCCTGGTAGGCGGCATTTGTACCATCGAGGGCATTCCTTTCACCTTTCTCGGTCATCAGAAGGGAAAGAACATGAAGGAGAACCTTCGGCGGAACTACGGCATGGCGCACCCCGAGGGGTATCGCAAGGCGCTCCGCCTCGCCCAGCAGGCAGAGCGCTTTGGTAGACCTATTCTCTCCCTCATAGACACTCCCGGCGCCTTTCCCGGCGTCTCCGCTGAGGAGCGGGGGATAGGCGAGGCGATCGCCCGGAACCTGCGAGAGTTCTCGGT
>CAYZHV010000335.1:0-3427 GCA_964478055.1 uncultured Spirochaetaceae bacterium
TGATTAGTCATCCTCCTGTTGACAGTTGCATGTGCATACAACTAATTTGCATGGACCAAATAAGGATGAACGTATGAGTAAACAAGAACGCAAAATGCCACCAATGCCCGATCCCAAGGCACCGCAGCTCTTAACCGGGCAGAAAGCTCTGGTCACCGGAGGCAGCTCCGGCATCGGCCGCGCCTGCGCGATCGCCCTCGCCGAGGCCGGGGCAGACGTGGCGGTCAACTACGTGGGAAACAAGGCGAAAGCCGACGAGGTCGTCTCCCGGATCGCCGAGAGCGGCAGGCAGGGAATGGCCGTGAAAGCCGACGTCTCAGTGGAGAACGAAGTGGAAGCTATGTTCTCCGAGGTAGTCGATCGGTTCGGGACCGTGGACATTCTCGTAAACAACGCAGGGATCCAGCAGGATGCCATGATCGGTGAGATGACACTCGAGCAGTGGCAGAAGGTCATCGGCGTAAACCTCACCGGACAGTTTCTCTGCTCCCGGGCGGCGATTCGTGAGTTCCGGCGTCGGGGCGTGCAAAAAGCGGTCTCCTGCTCGGCGGGAAAGATTATCTGCATGAGCTCGGTCCATGAGGCGATCCCCTGGGCGGGACACGTCAACTATGCAGCGAGCAAAGGCGGGGTAATGCTCCTGAGCAAGTCTCTCGCCCAGGAGGTCGCCCCGGACCGTATCCGGGTTAACAGTGTGGCCCCCGGGGCTGTACGGACACCGATTAACAGAGACGCCTGGGAGACTGAAGAAGCGTACGACAAGCTCATGGAGCTGGTCCCCTACAACCGAATCGGGGAACCCTCGGATATCGGCAAAACCGTCGCGTGGCTCGCCTCGGATCAGGCGGACTATGTAGTCGGTACAACCATATACGTCGACGGCGGAATGATGCTCTACCCGGGCTTCGCTACCGGCGGCTGATTCCACGACGCTTAGGAGATTACCCATGACACTCGAGTTCTGGTTCATGTTTCCCATCGCCATCGCGGTGGCGACGATCGCAATGTCCACCGGCATTGGAGGGGCGATATTCTTCTCCCCCATATTCCTGCTTGTCCTCGGCCTCGACCCGGCGGTAGCTATCGGCACGGCGCTGATTACCGAGCTCTTCGGCTTTACCTCTGGCCTGGTTGCCTACGTACGGCAGCGACTTGTCGACTACAAGATGGGATTGCAGGTGCTCATGTTCGCGGTGCCCGCCGCGATCTTTGGAGCAAGCGTCGCCGAGCACGTTCCGGACGACATACTCAAGGCGATTTTCGGTGTGGGCATCCTCTTCGTGGGGAGCCAGATTTTTGTCGCCTGGTACGGTGAGCGTCGGGAAGAGATGGGACGGAAGATCGAGGCGGAGCAGCTCTCGTTGAGTGGAGGCTACGCCCAACACGTTGTCACCGACAGAAGCGGCCGGGAGTTTCGATACAACGTTTTCAACAAGCCCGTGGCCGCGGTCTATTCATCTATCGGTGGCGCCTTTCTCGGCATGATTTCCGTCGGACTCGCGGAGCTCATGGAATACCAGATGGTCGCCAAGTGCCGCATACCGCCGCCGGTGGCAGTGGCAACATCGATCTTCATGGTGGTGATTACAGTCGCCGCCGCCTCAGTGGGCCATGTGGTCTCTTTTGTCGCTCAGGGACCGGCGGTGATGGAGCAGGTTCTTTCCATCGCCATGTTCACCGCCCCGGGTGTGGTGATTGGGGGCCAGCTCGGTCCCTACGTGCAAAAAGTCGCGCCTCCGGAACTCATGAAGGTCGTAATATCCGGCGTTTTCGGGGTTGTTGGAGTCTTCATGCTAATAAGCGTGGCATTCCTCTAAGCTGCGGCTCCCGGGGCCGGGTCGCATCGTCCCGGCGTTCGCCGCAACGCCGTCGGCCCCGCTATTTTTCTTCTAAAGGAGCATTGATGAGTTACCTACCGATCGAAAACTACGGCATTATCGGAGATCTGCACACCGTAGCCCTGGTAGGCACAAACGGTTCGATTGATTGGCTCTGCCTGCCGCGCTTCGACGCTCCATCCGTCTTCGCCTCCATTCTGGACGAGAAGAAAGGTGGCTGGTTCCAGATCCGACCGGCTCAGGACGGTGTCAGTGAAAAGCAACTCTACTGGCCGGAGACAAACGTACTGGTCACGCGGTTCTTGTCCCCCGAGGGGGTGGCAGAGCTCATTGATTACATGCCTGTGGGAGGCATCGAGGGCGCCTACAAGCCACACCAGGTCGTCCGGCGCCTCAACGTGGTCCGCGGAACCATGCACTTCCGCCTCGAGTGCTTTCCCTCCTTCGACTACGGCCGGACGGAACACACCGCGGAGATCCGTAAGGACGGCGCCGCCTTTCTCTCCGAAGAAATGAACCTCGGCCTCGCCACGGATATCGACCTGAAGATCGAGGGCGGCTCCGTTCCCGGCGGCCCGGGAGCGGTAGCGGAGTTCAGCCTCGGAGAATGCGATTCCACTACCTTTGTTCTCCAACAGATCGGCAACGCTCCGGATTGTGGAGTCTCCCTTTCCGAGTCCTCCAGTGAGGAGCTCTTTCGCCGGACCGTCAACTACTGGCGCAACTGGCTCAGCCAGTGCACCTACAAGGGGAGATGGCGAGAAATGGTGGAGCGCTCGGCATTGATTCTCAAGCTTCTCACCTACGAGCCCACCGGAGCGATCGTCGCCGCCGCCACCACGAGCCTTCCCGAAGGGGTCGGCGGAGAGCGAAACTGGGATTACCGATTCACCTGGATACGGGACGCGGCCTTTACCATCTACGGGTTGATGCGCATCGGCTTTACCGAAGAGGCGAGCCGATTTATGGAATGGATCGAAGCTCGTTGCCACGAGCTCAACCCCGACGGCTCCCTGCAGATCATGTACGGCATCGACGGTCGGCATGAGCTTACCGAGGAGACCCTGGACCACCTGGAAGGGTACCGCGGGTCCAAGCCGGTAAGGATCGGAAACGGCGCCTACGATCAGCTGCAGCTCGACATCTACGGAGAGCTCCTCGACTCGGTCTATCTTTTTAACAAGTACGGCGCCCCGATCTCCTTTGATCTCTGGCAACAGCTGCGAAAGCTCATTAACTGGATCGCCGAGAACTGGCGCAAAACCGACGAGGGGGTGTGGGAAGTCCGCGGGGGCCAACGCCATTTCACCTACTCCAAACTGATGGCCTGGGTCGCCCTGGACCGGGGAATCCGACTCGCGGATAAGCGCTCCTTCCCCTCAGACAAGGAGCGGTGGAGCGAGGTGCGAGATGAGATTTACGAGGAGATAATGGAGAAGGGATACAGCGCAGAGCGCAAGGCTTTTGTGCAGTCCTACGGATCCGAGAGCCTCGACGCCTCGAACCTGATGATGCCCCTGGTCTTTTTCGTCTCACCCACGGATCCGCGAATGCTCTCCACCCTGGACGAGACCCTCAAGACTCCTGAG
>CAYZHV010000336.1:0-1818 GCA_964478055.1 uncultured Spirochaetaceae bacterium
CCGTGCCGGCTGCGCCTCGCCTTTCATCCGCACGCCCGTGGCGCGGGTGTTCAGCATTAGCGCGATGTTCGGCTCCGCGCGGACGATCGCCTCCATGTGCTCGGAATCGGCGTAGTTGTTCCAGCCCTGCGGCGGGTAGAACTCCTCGACCAGCCCGGTTACGTTCACGCGGTCCGGCGGATTGCCGATGAAACCCATCGGCGGAATGCTGATTTCCGACGAGCTGTTGCCGCCCACCACGGGCCGGTCCTGCACCAGGGCGACGCGCGCGCCGTTCCGCGCCGCCGCCACGGCCGCGCCCAGTCCGGCAGGCCCGGCGCCGACGACGACCACGTCGAACCGGCCGGCGTCGTCCACCTCGGCCGAAACGCCGCCGTGTTGCAGCCGCTGTTGGGCCAGGGCCTTAAGCTCCTCAGCCGGTCGGAAGTCGCCGGCGGCCAGCACGACCGCGTCGACTCGCCCCCACCAGCCGGTCAGGTCGCGAATGCGGACCTCGATGGGGCCTTTTGCCAACTCGAACTCGCCCGCGGACTGCCAGCGCCATGCGTCGTCGGCTGCGCGGCCCAGTTCGTCCGAAGCCTTCTCGCCGAGCAGCACGCGGAATCGGCCCGGGCTGTGGCTCGGCAGCCAGTCGCGGCAGCGGACCCAAAGGCGGTACGTGCCCGCCGCGGGAATATCGGCCTGCGTCACTGCGTCGTCGACCGGCCGGCCCAGCCCCGTAGCCAGCAGGTACACCGAGCCCATCGTATCGACGTGCTGCGTATCGCGTTGCCACCCGCCGACCGCTTCGAACCCCTCCGCCTCCAGCCAAACCACCTCGGCCGCGGCGGTGGAAGCAAGAGCACACGCAAGCAAACTCGATGAAATATGCCGGAACATGGGCAAGTCCTTTCTGTCGTTGGCAAACGTGAGCGTTCACAGGGGACTGTCCCGATTTTCGCGGCACAAAGGGCGATTTGCCCAATCGCCCTGCCTTCGCAGGCCGCGAAAATGGGACTGTCCCCCTCGCCTACAGCGGAGAAAACGGCCCGCGCCGCTGATCGGTGAACGGTTACCAGCCAATGCCATTGGTTCGGTTACGGCCCTCTATTCTCCCAGAGGGTCGCTGCGAGGTCAATCGTTCGGGTAAGCGGCGTGGTCATGGCATGTCTCTCGGCCCGATACCCGGCAATCGTTCACGAGAGCGGCGAGCAAGGAGCCCTGCAGGCTGCTTGCTCGGTCCGACGCCTCGCGGTATACTGACTGTAGTCGTTCGCCCGTGCCCGGCCCGCTGTTTCATCGAAGGGGGGTCGAAGATGAAGTGGCCGTACCGTATTCTGCTGCGGGTTGTACTCTGCGCTTTGAGCATCGTTGTGCTTGGCGTGCTGGGGGTAGTTGGCGAGGAGCTTCTGAACATCAACGCCTGGCTCCTGCACGAACAAGGCATAGGCCCTGAGGACACGGGGGAACTCACGCAGTTCATTCTTGCGAATTTCCGTCTGAATCGGGGCGACTTCCGCCTATCGCTCACCCCGCTGATGCTTCTGATGGTGGGCGTGGTGGGCGTAGGACGCAGGCAACACCACGCAGAGTGGTACTGGTTCGCGTTTGTCGGCGTGTGGCTGTTGGCCGCCGGCTACTTCCTGATCTTTGCGCTGGCAATGCTGAGGCCTTTCCACATCCTTCTTGCGTCGGCAGCCGACAGCCCGGTGCCCGGAATAATTCGGACCGTCAACATCTCCCTTGCCATTGCGATGGCCGCCATGGCCGTCATCGGGTGGCTGCTGGGGTATGCGCGCCGCCGGCGTCTTGGCCGGAAGCGGCAGTCTCGTTCCACTT
>CAYZHV010000336.1:1828-3403 GCA_964478055.1 uncultured Spirochaetaceae bacterium
CCGACCGGCAATCCGCTGCCGGCTCCGAGGCGACGTATACGGCGGTGATCAACTTGCCGTCGCGCGGCTGGCCGGGTCGGTGTAGATGTACCCGCGGGCAAGCGAGGTGTAGCGGGCTACCTGCTCGGCCTGCCAGGCGGCGTCGCGGCCCAACTCTGCGGCCAACAGCGCCGCAACGGCCGGGGCCGCGTCAACCGACGCGCGGGCGTCGAGCAGCAGGCAGCGAGTCCGCCGGGCAAGCACGTCTTCCACCGTGCGGGCCATCTCCTCCCGCGCGTGCCAGAGCACCTCGACCTTCTCCATCGGAAACGCGGGATGCAGCCTGCCGGCAAGCTCGGGATGCTGCTGCCGCAGGCGCGAAATGGGCGCGGCGTCGGCGCCGTATACGCGAAGGTGCGGCTCGTCGACGGCCGCCTGCGTCCAGCCGTGAACCTGGAGGCTCTCGGTGCTCGACCGCTTCGGCTCCAGCCCCCCGACGCTCTCGGCCTGCTCGATCACGTCTTCGGCCATCTTCCGGTAGGTGGTCCACTTGCCGCCGGTGACGGTCACCAGGCCGCTTTCGCTGACGACGATCGTGTGGTCGCGCGACAGGGCGGCCGTGTCGGCGGCGTCGCCCGTCTTCACCAGCGGGCGCAGGCCCGCGAAGACGCTCAGCACGTCGCCGTCGGTCGGGTCCTTGGCCAGGTAGCGGCGCGCGTGCTCCATGACGAAGTGGCATTCCTCGTCGAGCGCTCGCGGTTCGAGCGATGCGTGCTTCAGCGGCGTGTCGGTCGTGCCGACCACCACCACGCCGTGCCACGGTACGGCGAACAGCACCCGCCCGTCGGACGTTTTGGGCACCATGATGGCGGCGTCGCCGGGCAGGAACGCCCGCGGCAGGATGAAGTGGATGCCCTGGCTGACGGCCACCAGCGGCGCCGCGTCCGGCTCGTCGTACCGCCGCACGGCGTCGGCGAACACGCCGGTGGCGTTCACCACGGCGCGGCCGCCCACTTGCCACGCGTCGCCCGTCTCGACATCGTGCACCATCACCCCGGAAACGAAGCCGTGCTCCTTCACCAGGCCGGTGCAGCGGCAGTAGTTCGCCACGCAGGCGCCGAGGTTCGCGGCCGTTTGCGCCAGGTTGACCGCCAGCCGGGCGTCGTCGAACTGGCCGTCGTGGTAGATGACGCCGCCTGTGAGGTGCTCCGTTTCGACCGTGGGAAGCCGCTCGATGGTTTCCTTGCGGCCGAGGCGGCGGGAAGGGCCGAGCGCCAGCTTGCCCGCCAGCCGGTCGTACACCTTCATGCCGATGCCGTAGAACGGGCCTTCCCACCACTTGTAGTTCGGGATGACGAACGCCTGATCGTGCACCAGGTGCGGCGCGTTTCGGGCCAGCCGCCCGCGCTCGCGCAGCGCTTCGAGCACGAGCGAGACGTTCCCCTGCCGCAGGTAGCGCACGCCGCCGTGCACGAGCTTGGTCGATCGGCTGGACGTGCCCTTGGCGAAGTCGTCCTGCTCCACGAGCGCCACCCGATGCCCGCGCGACGCCGCATCGACCGCCGCGCCCAGCCCGGTCGCCCCACCGCCGACCAC
>CAYZHV010000337.1:0-3391 GCA_964478055.1 uncultured Spirochaetaceae bacterium
AGCCCTAATGACTGCCGAGAAGCACAAGAAGCATGCTCAAATGGAGCTCACCGGAGTCCGAGATATCCTATCCAGGGCACCGGAGTGGAAAGAAGCCGGGGTAAAGTGGATGGTCTACCACCTTGGCTGGGATGAGCAAGGATTCGACGGGCGGGAGTGGACAGAAGAGGACCTCACCGTCATCGGAGAGCTTATCGATATGGGCTTCGACGTCACCATTACCGGAGGGCTAGACGCGGACCTTCTCACTTTCTTCCAGGGTCTCAACCCGAAGGCGCTCATCTTCGGTCGCTCCATTCACCAGACCGAGGATCCTTACCGGTCGGCGATGAAGGTACGAGAAGCCGTCGAAAAGGTATGGTAGGAGCCTCTTCTACCGAAGCTCTTATCCTCGATTTTGACGGGGTGATCGTGGACTCCATGGCGGCCAAAAGTGAGGCCGCCAGCGCAGTCCTCTCCGCAGCCGGCGCCCCCATTCCCGCTGAGACCTTTGACCGGGAGTACGCCGGCTGGCGGATTCACGAATCCTTCGAAGCGATCCTCGAAGACTACGGTCAGCCTACAGAGGACGTAGACATCCTTGTGCGTCGGCGGGAGGAGATCGTTGCCGAAGCTCTCTCCTCCGGCGGCATTCCTCTGGTGGACGGGATCCTCGATCTTCTCGAGGGAGCCGCCCGAATCGACGTCCCGGTGGTGGTGGCTACAGGTTCCCGCCGGGAGTACGCCGAGACCGCAATCCGGCACCACCGCTTGGACCGGTATCTCTCCGGCCTCGTCTCCGCCTACGACTCCAGCGTTGAGCGGGGCAAACCGGAACCGGATGTCTTTATCGTCGCCGCTCGGAGCTGCGGCGCGAACCCTTCAAACTGCGTCGCCGTGGAAGACGGCATGCCCGGCTTCCTCGCAGCCCTCCGGGCGGGCATGCGGTGTTACTACCTCGTTGCCGCGAACCGCGCCGATCTACCCGAGGAGGCGCGAGACGCCATGGACCAGGGGCGAGCAGCGATTATCGGATCCCTGAGAGAAGTAGCCTTGTAGTCGCGGCTTCTTCGACGAGAACGCCGGCTAAATAATCGCTTTCAGGGCGTCTGCCAGTCGGTCTACCGACTCTTTGCGGGCGGTGTGTCCCATAATACCGACCCGCCAGATCTTGCCGGCCAGGGCGCCGAGACCGCCGCCGATTTCGATGCGGTGCTCTTTGAGTAGCCTACCGCGGACCGCTTTGTCCTCCACGCCCTCGGGGATAACAACGGCGTTTAGCATGGGTAGTCTGTAGGGAGTGTCCACCAGCATGGTGAAGCCGAGCTCCCCGAGACGCTCGATCAAATACTCATGAGTCTCTTTGTGCCGAGCCCACACCTTCTCGAGTCCCTCTTCGAGAATAAGCTGCAGCGAGGCGTAGAGGGCGTAGTTCATGTTGATCGGGGCGGTGTGGTGGTAAGCCCGGGTGTTACCTTCCCAGTAGTTCATGAGAAGGTTCAGATCAAGGTACCAGTTGGGAACCTTCGTCTGCCGGTTTCGCACTACTTCGGCAGCGCGGTCGGAGATGGTCACCGGCGACAGGCCCGGAGGGCAGGAAAGGCACTTCTGGGTGCCGCTGTAGAGGGCGTCGATGCCCCACTCATCTACCCGGACCGGCATACCGCCCAGGCTCGTGACCGCGTCCACGACGTAGAGGGCTCCATGCTCTTTGACCAGCTGGCCGATCTCCTCCACCGGATTGGCCACGCCGGTGGACGTCTCCGCGTGGACCACCGCCACGATCTTATACTTCTTCTTGCCGAGAGCCGCTTTCACATCCTCCGGCAGTACTGGGGTACCCCATTCGAACTCGATCGCGTCCACTTCTCCCCGCAAACGGGTGGCGATTTCTTTCATCCGTCCACCGAAGACGCCGTTTACGAGGACCAGTACGTTGTCCCCAGGCTCGATGAGATTGACCAGGACTGTCTCCATGCCGGCGCTGCCGGTTCCGGACATCGGGATGGTCACTTGATTCTTGGTAAGCATCACCTGCCGGAGTTGCTCCTTGTTGGCGTCCATGATCTCGATAAACCGCGGGTCGAGATGGCCGATGCAGCAGTGAGAGATCGCTTTGTACACTCCCGGGGGTACAGAGGAGGGGCCGGGCCCCATGAGGAGCGTTTCCTCGAGCTTTTCTACGAGTGAGTCCATCAGGTTCTCCTTGCTAGGTTATGAACTCCATTGTATAGCATCGAGCCGATTAGGTCATCGACGAAGAAAGTAGAGATCTCCGCTCCGCTTGTCCTCTTCATGGATGCAGCTGAAGCTCTGGGACTCGACAATCTCTCGAACACTATGACGCGCCTCGGCGCCGTGACACTCAACCACGATCCGTTTAAACCGGCGCAGCTGCTCGCGACTGCTGGAGAGTATCTCGACCTCGCTGCCCTCAACGTCTATCTTGAGAATCTCCGCCTCCTCGACCCCGGTATCCTCGAGGAGAGCCGGCAACGTCGTGGTTGGCACTATTCGGCTCTCTGTCATCTCGGAGCGGATCCACGGTCGCGGGAAGGCAAAGATGTCCGTGGAGGCGACGGTTCCGACGTGGGGCAGTGTCTCGAGAGCCACACTACCCAGGCGGTCGGTGACGGCGGTCTCCCGGATCTCCACTCCGCTTATCTCGTTCGCCTCGAGGTTTGCCCGAAAGAGCTCTGCGTTCTCCCGCACTGGTTCCGCAGCCACCACGCGAAGCCCCGGATTGAGCATTTTCATCCTCAGGGTGTAGTACCCCTCGTTTGCCCCGAGATCCACCACCGTGCCGCTTGACACGGAGTCGAAACCAGGCAGGAGAGCATGCGCCCGGTCGCGAAAGATCTCGAGAAAGGTGTCCATCGAGGCCGGGGCGAGATCACTTCGGAGAGCGAGGCGAAGGCGTTTTGGCGGTTCGGAGTCGATAAGTTCCGGGGTCAGAACAAGGGAGAGCTCGAGATGACTGCCGGGAGCTTCCAGAGAGCCTCCGGAGAGAAGGGTCTCCCGGTCCCTCTCGATACGGTTCAGAACCGCGCGATCCTCGGGGCCCGCCGCGAGGCTACGGAGATAGTCGAAGTCGATGCGGGCGGCCAATCCTCCTCCTTCTGGCACCCGGCCCGGGGCCCGGTGAGATGCCCTGGGAGATGTCCGGCGATAGGAGAACACCTTGCATTAGGAACTGTGCACAACGGAGTGTGCAACTCGAGCGTAGGCGAACGGCAAAAGCCCTACCTAACAGTCGCATACTAGGAACAGCACAGTTCCTAAACGGTAGCCTCTGGCTCTGCGCTTAGGCGCCGGCCGCCGGGCGGCGCGCTGTCCCCGTATACCAGAGGGCGTGATACCTTCTTCAACACGTCAATCTTCCGAAGCGCCTCTCGGGCGAGTTGCTCCATCG
>CAYZHV010000338.1:0-3364 GCA_964478055.1 uncultured Spirochaetaceae bacterium
CTTCGAGCGGGCAAACCCGAAATACCTGCTCTACACGTTGCCGTTCATGTTTGAGAATCCCGACCAGGTCACTTTTTTGATGCGAAGTGATTTCGGAGAGGAGATCAACGCCGGCGCCATGGATAACGGCTTCTACATTCCCGCGACCGGTGTTGCCGGGGGCATGCGAAACGTTACCAACAGCGTCCGACCGCTCGAGACCGCTGAGGACATCGAAGGGCTCAAGATGCGTACTCCGCCGATCGACGTGACCATTCGTACCTTTGAGGCTCTCGGCGCGAACCCGCAGCAGGTTGCCTACACCGACACCTACATGGCTCTCAAGACCGGTGTTGTGGACGGCCAGGAAAACCCGTTCTCCAACATCGTGGACATGAAGTTCTACGAAGCTCAGGAGTACCTCTCCCTGCTCAACTGGCAGGTCCATCCGGACCCCTTCTATGTAAACCCCGGTTGGTACAACTCTCTGCCGGCGGACCTCAAGGAGGTATTCGACGAGGTTGCCATGGATACCATGATCTACTCCGACGAGATCTGGCTTGACAGCGAGTTCTCCTTCCTCGAAGAGCTCGAGAAGCATCTGGAGGTCAACGAGATCAGCGCGGCGAACCGGGAGAGTTTTGTCGAGCGTGTTCAGAGCGTCTGGCAGTACTACATCGATGAAGGCTACTTCACCCAGGATGACATCGATCGCGCTCTTGCCATCGTAAATCAGTCCTAAAGAATTCAGGGGCTCCTACGTTCCCCGCAGGGAACGTAGGAGTCGTTTTCGGAGGGTACCCGGTTGTCCCGACACATCATCAGGCTTCTTGGAGACCGCCTGGCGGCACTCCTGGAAATCATCGTCACCGTCTGCTTCTTCGTGATTCTCATTGTCACCATTCTCCTGGTGACCCTGCGTTACGGCTTCAATACCGGAATCAAAGGGGCAGATGAGTTTGCCAACTACCTTTTTATTTACATGACCGCCCTTGGCGCTCCGGCGGCGGTTTTTCGGGGAGATCATATCGCAATCACGATTCTCCCGGAACGACTTCCGAAGCGAGCCCATCAGGCCGTGGACGTGCTCATTCAGCTGCTTATCGCCGTGGTAAACGGTGTGATTCTAGTGCTCAGTTTTTCCTGGATCTCCGGCGTTGGCTCCTTCGAATCCCCGGTCTTGCGACTGCCGAGTTATCTCATTCAAGTCAGTGTTCCGATCGGCTGCGCCGCGACCATCCTTTTTTGCCTCGTAAACGTGCTGCGCATTGTTCTGGAGGAAGACATCATAACCGGAGGAGACGTCAATGTTGTTGCTCCTGAGTAGCCTCGTCGTCTTTCTCGTCGTCGGCGTACCCATCGCCTACTCTCTCGGCCTATCCGGGATGGTTTATTTCATGATCGAGCAGCCGGAGCTTCTGGCGATCCTCCCGCAGCGGGTCTTCGCAGGGATGGACACCTACGCCATGGTCGCGCTCCCGCTCTTTGTCCTCATGGGGCTCGTCATGAACGCCGGCGGCATGACGACCCGGCTCATAGACTTCAGTCTCATCTTTGTGGGTCGCTTCCGTGGCGGCTTGGGCCTGGTCAACGTCTTTGCCAGCATGGTCTTTGGCGGGATCTCCGGCTCCTCGGTCTCCGACACCGCGTCGATCGGAGCGATCCTCATCCCGGAGATGAAGAAAAAGGGGTACCGGGCGGACTTTTCGGCCGGCATCACCGTCGCCTCCTCTACCATGGGCATGATCATTCCACCCAGCGTCCCTATGGTTGTCTACGCCCTCGCGGCGGAGCAGTCGGTGGGGCGACTGTTTCTCGGCAGCCTTCTGCCGGGCCTTGCCATCGGGGTCTTCATGCTCGGGATCACCTTTCTGCTTTCGACGGTCTACAAGTATCCGAAGGAGGAGCTGAGCCTCTCGCCCAAGGAGGTTTGGGATCGGCTCAAGCGAGGATTCCTTGCGGTGATTATGCCGGTCTTCGTCATCGGGTCCGTGGTACTCGGTATCGCAACAGCGACTGAGTCCGCCGCCATCGGCGTACTCTACGCAATGATCGTCGGCTTCTTTATCATAAAGGGGCTCAAGCTCAAAGAGATCCCGGGACTCCTCAAGTCCTCAGCCATGACGAGCGCCACGGTGATGATCATCATAGCGCTGTCAAAGCTCTACATCTGGATTCTCGCCCTCGAGCGCGTACCGATGCAGGTCGCCGCGTTTCTGAGTGGCATGGAGGTTCCGACCTTTGTCCTGATCCTGATGATCAATCTGGTGATTCTTCTTACCGGTACCTTTGTGGACGTTACCCCGGCGATCCTCCTGCTCACGCCGGTCTTTCTGCCCGCGGCGGTTGCCCTGGGAATGAGTCCCATTACCTTTGGTGTCCTACTCATATCGGGGCTGGCTGTAGGACTCGTTACCCCGCCCGTGGGAATGTGTCTCAACGTCGGCTCAGCGATATCGAAGCTTCCGATCGGTACCATCTTTAGGGCGGCCCTGCCATTTCTGCTGGCAAACCTGATAACCCTGCTTCTTATCTCGTTCGCAGAACCTTTTACCCTCTGGCTCCCGGCGCTCCTCATGAAAGGCGCAGGATAGAGGATAGCAACACTTTGGAGGAACTAATGACTATCAAACTACGACAGGCTATTCATCCCGACCATTTTGCGGCAATGGGGACCGATGAGCTTCGGGAGCACTTTCTCGTGGAAAAGGTCTTCGTCCCCGGCGAAGTCGCTTTCACCTACTCCCTCTTTGACCGCATCATGTTCGGCGGTATCGTCCCGACTAAGGAGGCCCTGACGCTGCAACCGAGCCCGGTCCTGGCGACGGAGTTCTTTATGGAGCGCCGGGAGCTCGGTCTCATTAACCTCGGCGACAAAGGTACGGTCACCGTGGACGGAACCACCTATGAGCTCGGCCCGAAAGACGGCCTCTACATCGGCATGGGAAGCAAGGAGGTTTCCTTCTCCTCGGCCTCCGCCTCGGATCCCGCCCGGTACTACTGCGTAAGCACCACCGCTCACCACGCTTATCCCACGGTCCACGTCACCTTCGACCAGGCGCGAAAGGTGCACCTCGGCGACAACGCCCAGTCCAATAAGCGCACCATTCACCAGTACGTCCACCCCGCGATTATGCCGAGCTGCCAGCTTGCCATGGGAATGACCGTCCTCGAGCCACAGAACGTCTGGAATACCATGCCGTGCCATACCCACGATCGGCGCATGGAGGTCTACTTCTATTTCGATCTCTCGGATGAGAACGTCGTATTCCACCTCATTGGCCCGCCCGAGGAGACTCGTCACATCGTAATGCGCAACGAGCAGGCAACAATTAGCCCGAACTGGTCGATTCACTCTGGCACAGGGACCTCGAACTACACCTTT
>CAYZHV010000339.1:0-3354 GCA_964478055.1 uncultured Spirochaetaceae bacterium
GAGGTCCTCGAGACGGGGCTTTACTCCGGGGCGTTCTAGGAGGTCGTTCTTCTTCTCCAAGGGAAGGGAGACGTTTGTGGCCACCAGGTATATGAGCCGCTCGGGATCGTCGGCTCGAGAGACCGCGCTTCGGGCGTCTCGGGAGATCTTCTTGTTGACCCCGGCGTACTGCTCAAAGGCGTCCTGAATAGTGCGAATGTAGGTGCGTAGGGCATCCCCGGTGGGGATGTTTACGCTCTCGATCGGATTGACCTTGGCGTACATCGGCTCTCCGGACTCGTACCGGAGGACCGAGGCGCGCTTCTTGCCTTCTATGAGGATGCGCAAGGAACCGTCGGGAAGTTTCATCATCTGGAGGATGTGAGCGACGGTTCCTGACTTGTAGAGTTCGGCGGTGGATGGCTGTACCACCGGGCGGGTCTGGGAGACGACGAAGATTTGTCGATCCCGTTTCATCGCCTCCTGCACCGCCTGGACCGCGGGCTTGCGGTTGACGAAAACCGGAATCGTGGTAGTGGGGTAGAGGATGCTCTCCTTGAGCGGGAGCACCGGGAAGGTTGTCCCCTCTTCCCGGTTCATCATCTTGTCCAGAAGCTTCATGGAAGCGACCTCAGGCGGACTTCTGGATAACGCTGACTTCCGGCTTCTCGGAGTTCTCCACTACCTCTCGCGTGATTACTACCCGTTTTTTACCCTCCATTGAAGGCAACTCGAACATAATCTCCATCATAATGCTCTCGACGATCGCTCGAAGTCCCCGGGCGCCGGTCTTCCGGCTCATGGCTAGGGTCGCCATCGCCTGAATCGCGTCGTCCTCGAAGACGAGGTCCACATCGTCGAGCTTGAGAGAGGCCTGGTACTGGCGCAGGATGGAGTTCTTTGGCTCCTTGAGAATGCGCTCCAGGTCGTTCACGTCGAGGTCGTTGAGAGTAACGTTTATGGGAAGGCGCCCGACGAACTCCGGGATAAGGCCGAATCGAACCATGTCCTCCGGGTGGAGGTGCTTGAAGAGCTCGACGATGTCCTTTTCCTTGGTCGCCTTGACGTCTGCGCCAAATCCCATGGGCTGCTTCGAAACGCGAGCTTCCACAATCTTGTCGAGGCCCACGAAGGCTCCACCGACGATAAAGAGGATGTTGTCGGTGTTGATCCGAATCATCTCCTGGCTCGGGTGCTTCCGGCCTCCCTGGGGAGGGACGGAGGCGACGGTGCCCTCGATGATCTTGAGCAGCGCCTGCTGCACGCCTTCCCCGGAGACATCCCGGGTAATCGAGGCGTTCTCGCTCTTTCGGGCGATCTTGTCGATCTCGTCGATGTAGATAATTCCCCGCTCCGTGGCGGCGATATTTCCACCGGCGTTCTGGTAGAGCTTGAGGAGAATATTTTCCACGTCCTCACCGACGTATCCAGCCTCGGTGAGGGTGGTGGCGTCGGCGATGGCAAAGGGTACTTTCAGCTTCTGAGCAAGGGTCTTGGCAAGAAGGGTCTTTCCAGTACCCGTGGACCCGATCATGAGAACATTGGACTTCTCGATCTCCACGTCCTCTTCAATATGGCCCTTCTGGGTAATGCGTTTGTAATGGTTATAGACGGCTACCGAGAGCACCTTCTTGGCTGGCTCCTGTCCGATTACGTAGAGATCCAGGTACTCCTTGATCTCCCGGGGGGAAGGAACGCTCTCCATGAACTCGGAGGTGAGAATGTCATCCTCTTCGTCGATAATGCGCTTACAAACGTTGACGCACTCGTCACATATGTAGACCCCGGGGCCCGCAATGAGACGACGCGCCAGTTCCGCCTTCTTACCACAGAAGGAGCAAGACTTGCCGCTTTCGCTGCGCTGTTTGATCATGCTGATTCGGTGTTCCCCCCTCGAACAAGTACTTCGTCTACTATCCCATATTCTACACTCTCCTGGGCGGACATGAAATAGTCTCGTTCGAGATCGGAAGCGATTTTCTCCTCCTTCTGGCCGGTATGCTGGGCAAAATAGCTAATGAGCATCTTTTTGAGGCGCATAATCTCCCGCGCCTGGATGCCGATATCGCTTGCCTGCCCCTGTACACCGCCCCAGGGCTGGTGAATCAGGATTCTGGAGGAGGGCAGCGCCCGTCGCTTGCCGGGAGCGCCACTGGCGAGCAGAATCGCCGCCATTGAGGCCGCCTGACCCATGCAAATGGTGGAAACGTCGGGCTTTATGTACTGTATGGTGTCGTAAATCGCCAACCCCGCGGTGACGGAGCCACCGGGAGAGTTGATGTAGAGGTTTATATCCTTCTCAGGATCCTGGCTCTCGAGAAAGAGAAGCTGCGCCACGATGAGATCGGAGGTCACGTCGTGAATAGTGCCGTCGAGAAAGACGATTCTATCTTTTAGGAGCCGAGAATAGATGTCGTAGGAGCGTTCTCCCGCCCCTGTCTGCTCTACTACTATAGGGACGAGGTTACTGTTCTGTGTGTCCATGTGCTCTTTCCGCATATCGCGCGAGAAGTTACTGATTTCCCTGCATCAAGTCCAGGAAGCTCTGCTTCTTGCCTTTCTTGACGGTGTTCTTTTCGAAGAGATCGTCGAAGAGCTTTCGCTCCGCGAGATCCTGCTTGATGTAATCCATCATGTTGTTGTTCTTGTAGTACTCCAGGGCCTCTTCGGCGTTGGCACCGGACTCTTCCGCCCGCTTCTTGAGATCCGCTTCCGCCTCTTCGTCGGGGATCTCGATACCAGCTTCGTCGATGAGTTTCTGGACGATAAGCCGTCGGCGCAGCTGCTTTTCCGCACCCTCTCGCCACTCGGCGAGGATGTCAGCCTTGCTCTTGCCCTGAATCTGGAGAAGCTGCTCTACCTGCTCCTCGTTGCCGCCGTACTGCTGAACGAAGTTCTGCCACATGCCGGCGAGCTCGGCGTAGACCATGGACTCCGGCACCTCGACCTTGGTGTTTTCCTCGATCTTCGCCATGAGGTTGTCAACTTTCTGTTCCCGGATCCGCTGGTCCGCTGACCTCTGCAGGCGCTCCCGAATGTCTTTTTTGAGGTCGTCCAGGGACTCATACTTCTCGCTAATGTCCTGGGCGAGCTCGTCGTCGATCTCCGGAAGCTGTCGCTCCTTGATAAGTTTGCAGGTGATCTTGAGCTTCTTCTTCTGTCCCCGGAGCTCCTCATACTCGAAGTCCTCGGGGTACTCTTTCTCGATCACTCTTTCTTCACCGGTTTTCATGCCGATGACTTCATCATCGATCTTGTAAAGGTTGTAGCCGCTGCCCACGGTAAAGACAAAGTCTTCCCGCTTGGTGTCCTCCACCTCATTGCCATCATCGTCGAGCTCCACATAGTCGATGGTGACGATGTTGTCCTTCTCGA
>CAYZHV010000340.1:0-3339 GCA_964478055.1 uncultured Spirochaetaceae bacterium
GGTCGGAAGTAGGGGATCAATATCGGCCCCTCTTCGTAGAACAGAGCTCTTATCTCGTCGTAGATTTCCGCCCGGGCCTCCAGATCGGCGGTCCTCTTCGCCTCGTCCGCAAGGAGGTCGAGCTCTTCGTTCGACCAGCGAGACTCGTTGAAGGCCGCTCCGGTTGTGTAGGCGACGCTGAGGTACTCCTGCGGTGTCGGCCGGGAGCCCCAGGCGGTCATGCCGAGCTGGGTGTTTAGCCAGTTGTTGTCGCCCTCGGCGTAGTAGACGTTTTCGGGAACCACGTTGAGCTCAACGAAAATGTTGGATTCCCGCCACTGCTGCTGCAGGAACTCCGCGACCAAGCCGTACTCGAAGGTGTCCCCAACGTAGAAGGGGATCTCGATTCGTGCCTCGCCGTCCACTTCGCGGACGTAGCCGTTTCCGGTCCCATCGGCGAGTACTGCTTCTATTAGCTCCTTCGCGCGCTCCGGATTATGCCCCCGATTCTCTTGCGGGTTGTAGAGCATGCCGTAGGTAGGACCGATCGGGTCGTTGTTAGCAACCGTTCCCGCTCCGTCCAAGGCGTCGAGGTTGATGAGCTCCCGGTCGGTAGCGAACTTAAAGGCTTGCCGAATACGGACATCTTCGCCGATCGAACCCTCATCGGTTCGAACGCGGACCACCGGATGGGTATTGGTCGCGCGACTCAGAACCGTCGCGTCGGGTACCTGTTCGAGGGCAGGAACGAGCTCATCGGGAACTTTGATGATCAGGTCCAGGGCCCCACTCCTGAAGGCGTCCAACTGAGACTGATCATCATCAAAAAAGACGAGCTCAATTCCGTCAAGTGGCGGCGCCCCACCCCAGTACTCGTCGTTTGCGAGAAACCGGGCTCGCTGGTCCACTGCGTACTCCTGCAGAATAAAAGGGCCCGTACCGTTAAAGTGCTCGTAGGCATCATCGCCGTCGGAAAAGACGTTCACCGCCTCGCTTTCGCTTGAGAGAATCATAGCGAACCGTGAGGCGACGCCGTAGAGGAAGTCCGCGTTCGGCTCTTCCAAAGAGAACGCCACGGTCAGCTCGTCAACGGCCTCGACGCTCCAGGTGGCAGAACCGTCTTCTTCCTGACCCATGAGCCCTACGATTGAAGAACCTTCAGTCACGAGGCGCTCGAAGGTGAACACCACGTCTTCGGAGTCAAAGGATGTGCCATCCTCGAAAGTGACGCCGGAGCGTAGGTTAAAGGTGTAGGTCAGGCCGTCGTCGCTCACGGACCAGTCCGTCGCGAGACTCGGCTCCAAGGTACCGTCTGCCAGGATCTCGACCAGGTAGTCGTACTGCAGGCGGTTGAACATCACCTCTGGGTCGTTCGCCCCAAGAGCCGGATCAATCGTCGTCAGCTTGCGCAACCCTATGCGCAGCACCTTCTCTTCAGGCTCCGCCTGCTCCGTTTCACTGCTTCCGCCGGCAAAGAGCGCTGTCGGAAGTAACAGAATCAGCACCAATGCCAAATGAATTAAAAACATACGTTTTCTCATATCCCAATCTCCTTTACGACTCGGGAGTAACCACCCTGGGGGCGCCTTTATGATCGACCTAACGTACTCACTTAGCACCTCTTCGGAAACCTTTTGTTACAGGCCACAGCGTACAGTGGTAAAAAACGGCCGGCGAAGCGCAAAAGATCAGTTCCAGTGATCAATCTCGAGGCTCCACCGACCAGTGCTTTAGGGGTTTTGTCGTTGTTACTCTATTACAGCCTCCTCCGCTTCTTCTCCGTTTTCCACGATATTTCCCTCCTTGAAGAGAATTCGCTCGGCTAAGTCGCGGAACATCTTCTTCTTTCGGAAAATCCACTCCAGGTCCATGAGAAAGTGCTTGAACTCTTCGGCTTGGGCGTTCTCCATGATTTCCCGGGCGTCCTTGTCTTTTTCCACCGAGATCCGCTGCTCATACCAGTTCATGGCATCCGCCTCTTCGCCGAGGGAGACGATGATGCGGGCAAAGGATCTGGTTTCCTGAGAGAGCTCTTCAGTTGGTTCGTGATACTGTTCGAAAGGCATAATTCCTCCTCTTGCAAACCTACAAAACCGGAGGGGATACCGGCAGCTCGGCCTGGCGCGGAAATTCGTGGCCCTGGACCGAAGAGACCGCCGGGCCGAGAATTGACGAGAGCCAGGTTGGCGCCATATGGTTTAACCCAACCAAGGCAAGATCAAAGGAGGATCTGATGACACTACGCAAACTCGTTACTCTTCTAGCCGTGGCTGTGATGGTCTTATCTCTCGGCGGCTGCTTTACCCTCGACGCGCCGGTGGATGCAACATCGAATCCCGTGGGAGAGAAGGTCGGTGAGTCCAGCGGATCCCTGATTCTTGGAATCGGGAACGTGGACTCCAGTATCCGCCAGGCTGCCGCGAACGGCGGGATCTCGGAGATCTCGACGGTGGACTTCGAGATTCGAAACATTCTCGGTGTCTATCAGGAGTTCACTACCACCGTAACTGGTGAGTAACTGAATGAGGCATCTCCAACGGGGCGCCGGTGGTTGCCGGCGCCTCCTCCTTTTTCCGGCTCTTCTTCTACTTCTTTCGCTCCTTACCCTCGGCTGCGCCACCCAGGGACCGAGGGTGCGCACCTTTGTGGTAGAAGATGGAACGCAGTATTTCGTACGGCCCGTGAGGTTCCGGGGAGAGTTGGGAACCGCCCTCGTGGACATGACCGTCCGGGTCACAGACTCCGAAGAGTCAGTTTCCGTCAACTTCTCTCTTCCCGTAGACTTCGCCACCTCCGGCAGGCCGAACCGCGTGGACTCCGCCGCCTTTGTGGACACCACCGGGAAGGAATACGTCTTGCAGGAGCTGCGTCGACTCTACGTGGATGCGTCGGTGCTTCGCTATGAGTCTTCCATGGCCTACGAAGAGCTGGTGCAGCTTGTGGAGGCAGTGACCGAAGAAGAGGAGAGAATCGTGCTACGTACGGTCCGGGGAGAAACGGTAGATGAGTTCGCCGGGAGGAGCGATTTCTACGAGAGCATGAAGCGGCTCGCTATCTCCCTGGAGTAGTCCTCGAGCGCCCCGGTTCTGGGCCAACCCGAAGGCTGAGGAACTGCCGGCATCGGCGCTTTGGCTCTCCTTGATTCCACTCCTGGACAGGTTGATATTCTCAAGCGAAAGATAGTACTATGCCCGTCGCACAACTGGAGAGATGCGAGAGTGGTTGAATCGGGCGGACTCGAAATCCGTTGTACAGCTCGTCTGTACCGAGGGTTCGAATCCCTCTCTCTCCGATCTGTTGTCCGCTGGAGAGGTGACCGAGTGGCCGAAGGTGAACGCTTGGAAAGCGTTTGTACCCTAA
>CAYZHV010000341.1:0-3306 GCA_964478055.1 uncultured Spirochaetaceae bacterium
AAACCAAAAAAGGTCCGCAGACGCGGGCCTTTTTTGGTTTACGGAACTGGCCGAGTGACAGCGGATTCGTTCTTACGAAACCGCGAGAACGAGGACAGGGACTTGCAGGCCGGCTTCCCTAAGGGGAGTCCTTTTCTTTTGCGGAACGGTCGTCTGAGTGCCTTTTTCTATGCTCTTGCCCTTGATATACTCCACTTATGAACAACTTCACTGCCGTGATAAAACATGACGACGGCTGGTGGTATGGGTGGATTGAAGAAGTCCCTGGCGTAAATGCACAGGAGCGAAGCCGAGAGGAATTGCTCGTCGCACTCCGGGAGTGCTTGGTGGAAATAATCGAAATGAACCGCCGCGACGCTCTGGAGTCGGCAGACCAGGACTACACCGAAGAACCCATCGCTTTGTGAAGCGCACAGCCCTAATCAAGCACCTGACGTCACACGGTTGTTCGTTGGTCCGGGAAGGTGCACGTCACGCGTGGTGGCAGAACGAGCAGACTGGCGGACGCACGGCAGTTCCTCGGCACTCTGAGGTCCCCGACCAACTTGCACGCAAGATTTGCAAGGATCTCGGAATCGCGGTGATCGGTCGATAAGACCCTCCTTTGGTGGCCCTTCGAAGAGACAGACTAATGAACTGGGACACTGGTCCCGGTCGACCATGCACAGCGATTTTACGGACGGTCCCCCACAAGTGGACTCGTTCTTACAAAAGCACGAGAACGAGGACAGGGAGTTCCGAAGCCTCTTCCAGCCTTGAGTCTGGAGTCAACGCTCCGGAGGCTCACTCGCTCGGAGCAACTCCAAATCCAGTTTGTCCTTCGCACGTTCGGTAGCCGCTTTGTTTCGGATGAGGGATTTCAGATCAAGAAATGGCACGCTCAGTCCCTCAACCTCGACCATGACGTGTCCCGCCTGATCATAGGTCAGCCCGTCGATTTCAGTAAGTATATCGATCCGGTTCGGAGGCACTCCGATCTGGTAGATGTTACCCGGAACAACGAAGTCTTCTGCCGTTATCCCCGAAAGTGGCGCCCCAAATGCGACAAGTGACGCGTAGACGGCCGTGGCATTTTCCTGAGTCGGCTCGACAAAAATATCGATATCACCGGTGGCTCGAACGTATCCATGCGCGGCCATCGCATACGCTCCAACGACGACGTATTTGACGCTATTTTCGGTAAATAGTTTCAGCAGATCGCTGTAGTCTGGATTGAACATCATACCTGCCAGAGAGCGAAAAGAGCCGGACGGATAAGGGCCATATTTCGGCAAGTGCCCGCCTCGGGTCAATTCTCTGTTCCGCCGGGTGGTCGCCCTGTCGGACCATGCGCTCAGCCTTCTTGTCAATCATTGGTCTGTCATTGTAGCACTATACGGTACCGTGGCTCCAGCCATCCGCCATACCGATGCAACTCTCCCTCTGGATCCCTTACCGCCACTGGTTCGCCCGCCGTCAGCCCCCTCAAAGGAAGCGATAATCCGTATACTCTACTCACGAGTGGCAGAAACCGGAGCATCGTCGTCGGAGACTGGAGGGATATCGTGAAAAGTAAGCGAAACAATATCGTAATTCTGGCTCTAATTATGGGGATAGCGGGCTTGGGGGTGACACAAGAGCCGGGGTCAGAACCGTATCCCACGGCTCCGCCGGACATGGTTGAGTCTACAGGGGTAACTGACCTGATGTGGGTGGCCGGCAGACTCTCCATTGAGGATCTCCATACGCTTCTCGACGAAAAGGAAGAGATTGATCCTCTGGCACAGGATCACTACGGAAACACCGCAATGCACTGGGTGGCTTTCTACGCTACCGATCCCGCGGTGATCGACGAGCTCCTGGAGATCGGAGTGCAGCCTGATGTAGTGAACTCACAGGGATTTACGGCCTTCGAGATCATGCAGGGCAACGAGAATCTCCGCGGAAGTGAACCCTACCTTCGTCTGCTGCGGGCCAAGCTCGAGCGGCGGCAGTCCGAGTAGCCGAGGCGACATCCGAGGCGAAGCAAGAGCTTGCGAGCCCAGCGTTCTTGCAGCCTCTGTCGGCTATCTAGGTCAGTTCCCGAAAGGTGTAGGTAACAACACCGTTGTTGTCCACGTCGAGGACAACTCTGTTTCCATCGGCGAGGCTGTCTAGGAGCGATTCCGCTTCCTGCGGATCGACCCCGATTTCGGCGACAACGTCTGATACGGTAAGTACACCGCCGTGTTCTTTGGCTATCCGAAACATTTCGGCCTTGTTGGAGGTCTGTCTGGCCGAGGGGTGATTGCTCCCCGGCCTGTCTTGTCTGGGTGAGGGCGAAGGGTGCCTCGTCTCCCTTCCACGATTGAGAAAATAGAATCCCACACCGAGAAGTATCAGTGGAAGCAGCCCGAGAAACGGGAAGCCCATTCCGAAACCTCCGAAACCCATTCCGTGCATCATATTCGTGCTCCTGTCGGCATTGGCGCCGACGCTTCTATCTTCTAAGTGGTCCGAGATCTTGCGGCGAGAGCCATGGATACCCAGGGCAGAACCAACAGTTGCACGAGCGGCGAGGCGCCGACGCCAACAACGGGAACAATAGGCATCAAATCCGAGTAGGCCCACCGACCGGTCGAGAGGGCGTGGATCTCGATTGCAACGGCGATAACAGCTCCACTGAGCAGAAGAACGACGGTGTTGCGCGGACCCAACGGGCGGTACCAGTGGTATCTACTGAACAACAGACCGCCGATGGCCCATATTAGAAGAATAATCACACCGTCCCCAAGGCTTGCCCTAAAGCAGAGCCACCAGCTCTGGGGATCGTCAAAGGGCATGTTCTGATAGAGCGGCATTTGAGCCATTTCCCAGACGAAGTTGATTGCCACACTCACGAGAAACAGCCTCACAAGGTACCGGAGGTGGATCTGACTAAGGGCGTTGTTGAAAGTTCTGATGGTGACCTCCGTCTACTCCTCGTCGGAGAGATCCTCCATCAACTGCAGGTACTCTTCCCGGGAGATTTCACCCTGCGCGTAGCGGCGCTTCACGATTTCTTCGGGAGAGGAATAGAGACCTATCTGGCCTGAATCTACATTGGGATTTCCCATCATCCCCCATCGTCCAAAACCACGTCCCATCATGCCTGGGCCCAACATGCTCCCGTGCATCATTCCGTATCCCCGGCCATATCCACCGGTCAAATAGCGATAGCCCATCCAGCGATGCGCCGAAGCAAGGCTCTCAGAGCCATCACCCCCCATCATCTCGTCCATCCAGGCGTGAACTTCCGGGTCCGGATGAATTTCGGCCATCACGGCATCACCGAGCTCTTCGAGAAGC
>CAYZHV010000342.1:0-3272 GCA_964478055.1 uncultured Spirochaetaceae bacterium
TCAACACAATCCCGGCATCAAAGATGGCTTGTCCGGCATTATCGAAGCCGTCGAGTACCTTACCGCCCAAAACAACATGTTCAAGTATTCCAGGATTCACAAGGTGCTGGGCGAAGGCGATCTCGTTCTCACGGTAAGTGAAGGTGAATGGAACGGAAAGCGACATGTCTTCTACGATTTGCTGCGGTTTGAAAAGGGCAAGGCCGTGGAACACTGGGATGTTATCCAGGAGATCCCCACCGAGAATCTCGCGAACGACAACGGAATGTTCGGCTTCTAAACCGGTCTTAGCACTTGCGCTTCCTCCCATGCTGACCGGTACGGCACAGGCGCCGTACCGGTCGCTGACGCGTTCGGTTCGCGCGATATCTCGCACCGCCCCAAGCGAGAGCTGAGAGATGTGTTGCTGCTGGCAGTCAGCCCATGGCGATAGGAGAGCGATCTCGAATACGTGGGGCCTCTAATCAGCTCCGAAGCCAGGAGGTTCGTAGTCATTACCCAATGAAAGGTTCCGTGCCGGCGCTTGACGATCTCTCGCATGAGCACGGAGTTGTTGTCGCGAGGCAACGCTTCGAGCCACTGTCTCTCGATGTCGAGCATTGTCATTCCGAATAGCCTACTGAAGAGAACCAATCAGTGATATGGGGGATATCCCCATGCGCCATAACGATTAGTTCAGCCGCTGGCTGCGGCCCGAGCAATAGCGAGGGATTGGCGCGCTTGTTGCCGGCAGAGCCGAGCGACAAGCGTGACAGGGGGGCGTACCACAGCGCAGCGAGGAACGCACCCTCTGCAGAAGCAACGGTCAGCTGGAACGCCTTGTTATGTTTCCCAAAGTTCGTTGATGCCCTGGGTATCCCGGACAGAACCTATGACCTGCTTTCTGGTTGCCGGAAACTCTTTGAACGCCTTCAGCTGCGCGCCCACCAACTCGCTATTGTATTTCGCTTCAATGAGGGTGTTATCCTCCGTCAGAAAGTCCAGTTCCTGTTCGCCGTGCCGTACGTAGTGGACGCGTTGATGTTGTCTCAGACGAAGATAGATGTAGTTCTCGAAATAGCCGCCCCAGTCACGATCGCCGATGAATAGGTGCTTGATTCCCAGGTCACAGGCATAGATCTTCTTCGGCGACAGGATGCGTTCATTGGTCTTGCCCCATCGAGAGACGGGGTGAATCAGGTACGCGTTCTCAAAGTAACCAAGGTATCGGCGAGAGGTGTCAGGAGACAAGCTAAGGATATTGGCCAGTTTGTTAATGCTAACCTGCTTGCCACTTCGTTCCATGAGAAGGGTGAAGTAATCCCTAACGACCTGGTGGTCTTTAAGTCCGTGCAGCGCGGTGATGTCCTTTTGGATAATGTCGTCGACCAGATTCATAAGATAGTCCCTGCTGGGATGCAGGACATGCTCTGGAAGACCGCCATCGCGCACGTAATCTCGGAAGTACCGGTCCAGTAGCTGGGCGTCCCTGCGCGTAAGCGATACATCCTTGAAGTCGAGATACTCTTCCAACGTTAGTGGTTGTATCTCAAGCGTCTGAGACCGGCCGGTAAGTAGTGCCCTCTGATCTTGCAGCAATGAGCTCGAAGAAGAGGCGGCGACGATCGAAACACGTTCTCGGTCGATTAGGTTCTTCAGTTGCTGTTGATAGCCTTCCTTGGCGGTGATCTCGTCCAGCATCACGATCACTGGAGTGTCCACCGAATGCTTGTGAATTTGACGAAAGCCGTTAACGACATCGAGGATGCTGTTCTGTCGGAGCATGTAGTCGTCGAGACTGACATAAAGAATTGACGAGGGTGAATGACCTTTCTTGATCAGCTGATCAATGGCAAGTCGCATGATGGTCGATTTGCCGACCCGCCGAAGCCCCGAAAGAAGGAGGACCTGTCGGTCCGAAAGCCGGGACAAGATCCAATCGACATATCTACCTCGGGGTCTAATGCCGCTGAGAAAACCGGCGGTTTCCCACCAGGGGTTGTACTGGAATAGGAGGTCGTCCATATGACTATTATACGACAACAACGTATAAATTGGAAAGAAACATATGTTCGCAGCGTATAATCTCGGGGAACATAACGATGAGTTCAGCCGCTGGCTGCAGCCTGAGCGGAGCGAAGGATTGGAGCGCTTGTTGCCGGCGTAGCCGAGCAACAAGCGTGACAAAAGCAACGGTCAGCTGAAACGCTTTGTTATGTGGCATGAAGATAGAGCCGTTTACACGCTCCCGAATGAAACTCCGTGTGAAGTGCTCATTCCGAAGCGAAGATGTGCCTATATTGGGCGAGACTCCAGCGACTCCTGTCGATCATGCAGAGTGGCGTCCGCGGAATCTGGCGGAAACCGATCCGGGACAAATAGTCGATGATTCTACGACGACCGGTGTCCTTGTCGACGAACAAGAGACTCGTCCCGATCTTCTCTCGAAACTCCTCTATGTCTTTGGAGGAATGATGCTGCAACGGAAGAGTTTGGGAGAGAATCACGCCACATCCGGAACCCAAGGTCTTTATGACGTTCATTATGGCCTGCAGCCCAAGCTGCTTGCCACGATAGGCAGGAAAGATGATTAGATCATCTATGAACAGGATGTCCTCGTCGAGGGGAGGATCGTCGAAAAGCTCTTTTCGGTAGTCGTCTGAATCCTTGTTGAACAAGGCATGATAGTAAAGCTCAGAGTCTCCACTGTGCGCGTCAAACACGTCGTAAAGACAATAGCCTTCCTCCCGTGCATATGTCACATGGATACGGTAGCCCCTCATCTCTCCAATGCTGACAGTTTCGTCTCCTTCGGCATCTTTGGCAGGTTGTTTGAACTTCCCCAGGAAGTACGAGAGAAACTCGTCAGGCTCGCCATCGCCCCAACTGTCTGAGGCAACCTCGTATTCTGCGATTAGCATAGGACGACTCCATGCACTCAGCTACCATCCATCGTATCACTCTCGCGGTGATGTAGTGTAGCAGTTATTAGAGCAACGATAGGCGACTCTTAACCAGGAATCGTTCCAACAGCTCAGACAACAAAGCCCCGGTGGTCATAGAGACCGGGAGAAGAATCCAAGCAGAGACTATGGTTCCGTTGCTGCGGCTATTTGGAGAAGTTGCATGATCATGCCATAAACGACTAGTTCAGCTGCGGAGCCCCGCGGCTTCAGGCACCAGATCAGCGTTTCTCGGCCGCCAGATTACCCCCGACGCTTCGTCAGCTGGAGCGCCTTGTTATGTCTACGCTTTCTTCTTGAGATGAATCTCCGGTTTAGCGTCCAGCGCAT
>CAYZHV010000343.1:0-3261 GCA_964478055.1 uncultured Spirochaetaceae bacterium
AGGATCTGGTGGAGACCGACACGCCCCGGACGGTCAATCTCTTTCTATTTGCTCTGCACGCCTGGTTCAAGGCACAGCGCGGGGAGCTCTCGGTTGCTCGGGAGGAGTTGCACTGGCTTACGCGGGTTGAACGGGTATCTCAGTACGACATCTGCCGGCCGATCTATCTCTACCTCTACAGCGACGTTCTTCCGGTAGAGGCGGAAGCCGAGACCGAGGACCGACGGACTGTTCTCGGAAAGTCGGTGAAGCTCCTGCAGGAACGAACCTCCCGTCTCGACCGCTCGGGGGACAAGGAGCGCTACCTCCACTCGAATAGGTGGAACCGGCTTCTTATCAGAGAAGCGAAGCTCCTGAACATGCTCTGAATATGATTGACACCGGGAGGCTTCAGTTGCTATAGTCCCAGTCTCTTACCGCAACGGTGGCGTAGCTCAGTTGGTAGAGCAAGCGGCTCATATCCGCTAGGTCAGGGGTTCGAGTCCCTTCGCCACTAGGATCCGTCAGGCGCCGCGCGTAAACGCGTGGCGCTCTTTTTTTACCAGAGGTTCTCGTAACGCCTCCAGCTCATCCGGGGTGTAGGGACGAACGTCTGAAAAGCGCGGTTCCAAGGTTTTGCCCGGGCGGTACTGCTGAAAGTAGAAACGCTCCCCGGGAAGAAGAAACTCCGAGACCCACTGAGCATACGCTTTATCCACGAAACCGGGCGCCGCAGTTGCCCGGAGCTCATACTCCACAGTCGCTCTCCGCAGCGCCGCAACACTCTCGAGGACTCGATCGCCGCTCCCGTTGAGGAGCGGATATCGGTCGGGAGTGGTCTTTATGTCCACCGCCACGTAGTCGAGGTATCCCGCTTCCAGGAGACGCTCGAGTCGTTCCGGGAAGATCCCCGAGGTGTCGAGCTTTATCTTTAGTCCCAGACTGCGAATACGCTTTATGAGGCGGGGAAGATCCGGATGGAGCAGCGGCTCACCGCCGGTTATACACACCCCCTGAAGGAGCTTTTTCCGACGATCGAGAAAGGAGAGCACCGCCAGCTCATCCAGGAAATTATCGGGCTCCGGACCGGTGACGAGCTCGGGATTGTGACAGAAGGGACAACGGAGCGGGCACCCGTGGGTAAAAAGGGTGGCCGCCACATGTCCCGGGTAGTCTACCAGGGTCGTCTTCTGTAGCCCGACTTTCATCAGGCTATCTCTTGAAGCTCATCCTTGAGAAGAAGCGGATTTGTGATCCGCCGGAGCTCCGCATCCGCTTCGCTCAGCATGAGGACCGTGGGAGTGGCCAGGATTTCGTGAGTTCTGGCGAGCTCGAATCCTTCGTCCGTATCTACGTCGATTTCCTCTCCCTCGATTCCCGCGTCGTTAAGGGCCTTTCGCATGACCGGGCAGTTCGGGCAGGTTTCTCTCGTAAAAAAGAGCACCCGCGCCACACTCCCCAGGGCGCTGCCGCTTGCTTGTTCCTCCTGAGACTGTTCCAGAGAGAGATCCTCAACCAGAGAAATCGCCCGGGTTGGGCCGTCCTGCAGGGAGACGTCCACGTCAAAGGTGCGGCGGTGTCGGTACTCCTCCCGCTTTCCCCGGTTCCAATTCTTGAGAGATCGGTAGTATCCCACGATCCTCGTGTAGATTTCCGTGGGAGTTCCCTCGACCTCGGCCAGTTCCTTTTCCAGCTCCGCGATTCGGCTGTTGATCTCTGTTGTCTTTTCCATTGTTATCCCCTCTTATAACTACTCAGGTCTTTCTTATTACGCCTGTTCCGTCTGGGCTAGGCTCTCTCGCTTTTCGTAGAGTCTGGAGAGCTCCCCTTCGATTTTCCGCCGCTTCTCAGCCTCGCACTTCGGACAGGTAAAGTGCTCTCCCTCCAGATATCCGTGGATCGGGCAGACCGAAAACGTCGGCGATATAGTGAAGTACGGCAGCCGGTAGTTCTCGGCGATGCTCTTTACCAAGCTCCGACAAGCGTGCCAGTCGTCGATCGCCTCTCCGAGAAATCCGTGGAAGACCGTGCCGCCGGTATAGAGCTTCTGCAGGTCGTCCTGCAGATCCAGGGCGTCGAAGATGTCGTTGGTGTAATCTACCGGGAGCTGCGTACTGTTGGTATAGTACGGCTCCAGATCGCCGGAGGTTATGATGTCGGTGTACCGCTCGGTGTCATGCTTTGCCAGGCGATAGGAGGTGCTTTCCGCGGGAGTCGCTTCGAGATTGAAGAGCTCTCCGGTCTGCTCCTGGTAATCCGCCATACGGTCTCGCATGTGGTTGAGCACCTTAACGGCAAACGCGCGCCCGTCGTCGTCGAGCATGTCCACACCCAGGAAGTTGAGGAGGCTCTCGTTCATACCGACGATACCGATGGTGTTAAAGTGGTTGTTCAGGTGTCTGAGGTATCGCTTGGTGTAGGGAAAGAGGCCGCTGTCCAGTAGGTGACTGATAACCTTCCGCTTCAGGGAGAGGGACTGCGCGGCGAGATCCATGAGGTTGTCGAGTCGCTGAAAGTACTCCTCCTCACTCGTCGAGAGGTAGCCGATCCTCGGTAGGTTTATGGTGACCACGCCGATGGAACCGGTAAACTCATCGGAGCCGAAAAGCCCGCCGCCCCGCTTCCGTAGCTCCCGTTTGTCGAGCTGGAGCCGACAGCACATGGAGCGTACATCGCCGGGATTGAGGTCGGAGTTGATGAAATTCTGGAAGTAGGGAGTGCCGTATTTCGCGGTCATCTTGAACAGAAGCTCCGCGTTCTCCGAGTCCCAGTTGAAGTCCTTGGTGATATTGTAGGTCGGAATCGGGTACTGGAACCCGCGACCGTCGGCGTCGCCCTCGAGCATAAGCTCCAGGAAGGCGCGATTGACAACATCCATTTCCCCCTGACACTCCCCGTAGGTGAAATCCTGCTGCTCTCCGCCCACAACCGCCGGCTTGTCCTTGAGATCTTCCGGTACTACCCAGTCCAGGGTGATGTTCGTAAAGGGTGCCTGGCTTCCCCATCGAGAAGGGGTGTTGACGCCGAAGACAAAGCTCTGGAGACACTGCTTCACCTCGGTAAAGGAGAGCGTGTCCACCTTCACAAAAGGGGCGAGGTAGGTGTCGAAGCTCGAGAAAGCCTGTGCTCCGGCCCACTCGTTCTGCATGATGCCGAGAAAGTTCACCATCTGCTGGCTCAGGGTGTTGAGGTGCTTTGCGGGCTTGGAGGTGATCTTGTCGGGAACGCCCCCGAGGCCTTCTTCGATTAGCTGTCTCAGGGACCAGCCGGCGCAGTAGCCGC
>CAYZHV010000344.1:0-3252 GCA_964478055.1 uncultured Spirochaetaceae bacterium
AACTCGCCCGGATGATGGGAGGAGAGGTCTTTCTCTCCAGCCGAGAGGGAGAAGGCACCACCGTGGACCTGAGGCTTCCCTTCGATCCGAGGGAGATCCGGAATGGGGGCGAGTTTGCCGGGAGGGCGGAGTTTCACCCCCAGGCTGTCAGCGAGCCCCGGGGTACCATTCTCGTCGCCGACGACGATCCCGCGAGCCGTATGACGCTCCGCCTGTTGCTCTCAGACGCCGGGTACGAGGTGATCCTGGCGGCCGGAGGTCGGGAGGCAGTGTCCCTCGCCGGGCAAGTGCGACCGGATCTGGTTCTTATGGACATCTCCATGCCCGACCTCGACGGCATCTCCGCGAGGGCGGAGCTCCAGAGGGAGAATAGCAAGCTCCCGGTGATCGCCGTCACCGCGAATGCGATGAAAGAGGAGCAGGAGCGGATCGAGAAGGCGGGCTTCAACGACTACCTCAGCAAGCCTGTTGACTTCAGCCTCTTGTTGGAGCTGGTCAGAAAACATATCCGCCCGGGAGTAACAGGCTAAATGAACCCTCCGAGAATCCTCGCCGTCGACGATGAGTACGCCAACCGTTTCATTCTCCAGAACATTCTCACACAGTACGATCTCGTCCTCGCCGAGAGTGCCGAGGAGATGTGGGAGTATCTCGAAACTACGACCGAGCCCCCGGACCTCATCCTCCTGGACGTCATGATGCCCCGGGAGAGCGGATTCGACGCCGCCCGCCGCCTCGCCGAGGACAAACGGTACCGGGATATCCCGGTAGTTTTCCTGACCGCCCGGGTGAGCGGAGAGGATGTCGCTCAGGGTTTCGAGTTAGGAGGGCAGGACTACATCAAAAAGCCCTTCGAGGAGAGCGAGCTCCTGGCGCGGATCGGCGCGGTCCTCAGACGAAAGGAGCAGCAGCAGAGCCTCCGGGAGGGTGCCACCATCGATGCTCTCACCGGCGCAAACCGGCGGGAGACCTTTCTCGAGAACGCCCACGCCCGGCTCCAGTTTGCCCAGCGAAAAGGAACCCCTTTCGCGCTGGTTCTCATCGACCTCGACGACTTCAAGCGAATTAACGACACCCACGGACATCAAGCCGGTGATGCGGTCCTATCCCAGGTAGGTTCCATCCTCCGCTCGGAGCTCCGGGAGTACGACCTCTTTGGTCGCTACGGAGGCGAGGAGTTTGCTCTGGCCCTTTTGGAAGAAGACAAGGAGAGCGCCGGGGAGCTGGTGGAGCGGCTCCGTCGTAAACTAGAGGAAAGCACCGTCCGGCAGGATAAAACCGAGCTCCGGGTCACCGCCAGCATCGGTGTGGCGGATTCCGTGGAGCGCTCCGGATCGCCGAGTCTCGAGACCCTCATCGAGCTCGCCGATGAGCGGCTCTACCGAGCCAAGGAGCGAGGCAAGAACCAGGTCTGCCTCGATTAGTCCGAGCTGAGCGGAATGAGGATCTCGATCTCCGTGCCCGACTCCGCCTGGATCGTCAGGGATCCGCCCAGGAGAACCGCACGGTCCCTCATGTTGGAGAGGCCGGTTCCCATGGTCCCCCGCACCGCCGCTCCGGGAATGCCCACACCATCGTCCCGGTAGAGCAGACGGAGCCGGCCACCGGCCTCCTCCAGCTTGATCTTCACTGTCTGAGCCCGGGAGTGCTGGGCGGCGTTAATCAGTAGCTCCTGGAGGATCCGATAGAGATGAAGGGCCATCTCTCGGCCGAACCAGCGGCGCTCGATCGTTCCGTCCTCACAGACCGTTTCGATGCCCGTCTCCCTCTGGAAATGCTCGCAGAGCTCCCGGACCATCCCGAGAATGTCGTCGCCCAGTCGGTCCGGCTCCCGCATGCGATAGATCAGATAACGGACTCGGGTCAGAGCCTCTTCGATCTCCGTCGCCAGGCCCGCCTGCTGCTCCGCCGCGGCCTTCCCGTCCCGCAGCCGAAGAGAGACCTGCGTCAGCGCTCTCGCCACCCCGTTGTCCAGCTCCCGGGCGGTCCTGATGCGCTCCCGCTCTCGAGCCTGGCTAAAGCGGCCGGCGAGCTCCAGCGCTTGTCCCCGCTCCCCGAGCACCGCCGACACCAACCGCCCCGTACGGTAGAGGAGAAAAGCCAAGAAGACTGAGGTCACCATCAGAAGGCTCATGAGCAGTGTCATGGCCCGACCGTTGCGTTCCCGATACCGGTCGATCCAGGCTGTGGCCGCCGCTATCTCTGCCCGGGAGGCTTGTCCGGCGGACACGTCTCCGGCGAGCAGCCCCTTCGCCGCCGGTGAGGCCGGCACCAGCGCCTCCGCCGTCTTGAACCACTCCCCAGCGGCCAGGGTCGCTCCCTGTTCATCCCGGGATCGAGCCTCCATGTATGCCAGGGCCACCCGCAGCCTCAGCAGCTCCTCCTGGCTCTGTCGCACGCTATCGAGCAGTAAGAGCGCGCTCACAAACCCAGCCAGGGCGAGGAGGGAGAAGATCAAAAGGGGTGTGAAATTCCGGTACCGCGTCGAAACCATTTGTTGTAGAGTAAGAATCCTACCATAAACGGAACGGGAAGGGTGCATGGAAAGACGAAAGAGCCTTCGAAACCGCATCCTTTCGGGCAATCCTCTCGTGCTCGGTGCCGGTATTCTCCTCGCTTCCGGAGCCGGGGCGGCAATTGCCCTCACTGCGGTCACCACCGAGATCCCGCTCTTCCTCGATACCGTCGGCACCGCCGTTATCGCTGCTCTCTTTGGTGTCTTCCCCGGTGTTCTGACCGGCCTCCTAACCAACACTATCGCCGAACTCTTTCACCCTCATCACGCGCTCTTTATCTCTTTTGCTCCCGTCAACATGGCAACCGGCCTCATAGTCGGGCTCCTCGCCTGGCGTCACCACCTCGCCCGTCCCGGAGTCCTCGGAACCGCGGTAGTACTCGTCACCTGCGCGAGCATCCTCCTCGGAACCGTCACCGCCTTATTCGTCCATGCCGGCGTCACCGCCACCTCCGTAGACCACCTCGTCACCTCCCTCGCCCTCTCCGGCCGCTCCCTCTCGGTCGCCGCCTTTCTCGCCCGGATCCCGGTCAATCTCGTGGACAAGTCCATTTCGCTCATCGCGGCGTACTGGGTCTATCTCTGGGTCTACGGCGAATATCAGGGAGAAGGGTAGGGGCTCCCCGGGCCGGCCCCGTGCCGCGGGCACATCGTCCCACGGGCCGGCATCCCACGGGCCTGACATCCCGGGCCCGGAGACGCGAATCCCGGATGTGCCGCGCTGCTCTACGACTTCC
>CAYZHV010000345.1:0-3252 GCA_964478055.1 uncultured Spirochaetaceae bacterium
GCTTCCTCAGGGTGAGTGGGCCGTGCCCTACCGCTGCCTCCTCGAGGGTAACCCGATCCCCTTCAAGGGCACCGTCTACGTGACTCTCGGAGACCGGGGCCTCGTTGTAGACAGCACTCTCGAGCGGGTAGAGGAGATCGACCGGGTCGCGCCTGAATCGATCCGGGCGGAAGAGACACCCTTCTGAGAATGAGAGCATATGAACACCATCGTTGAGTCAAAACCATTCAAGGCCGCCGGAGCGGGCGTGGCAAAAGGTCTGCGCACCTTTATCTGGCTCGCTGCCATTATGATCCCCGTCTCCTTCGTGGTAACCGTGTTGCAGTTCTACGGCATTGTCGATCATCTCGCAGGCCTCATGGAGGGGCCCTTTCGGGCGATGGGTCTTCCCGGGAGCTCCGCCCTGGTGGTGGTCACCTCCGTGCTCCTCAACCTCTACTCCGCGATCGGAGTGATGGTCGGCCTCGGGCTGAGCCTGAGAGCGATAACCATCCTCGCCGTGGTCTGTCTCATCGCCCACAACTTTCTCGTGGAGCTCGTGGTGACAAAGCGTACGGGTACCCCGATTCTGCGGATGCTCTTCCTTCGTACGATCGCGGCCTTTATCGCAGGCTTCCTTCTCAACCTCGTGCTCCCCGAAAGCCTCGGCGTCGTTGGCAGTGCGGAGGGGGTATCCCTCTCGGAAGGAGCCGCCGCCGGAACCCTCCCTGCGGCAGTGGCAGGGTGGCTCCGGCAGACGCTTCCGCTCATGGGGAGGGTGCTCCTGGTGGTTGTCCTTCTAATGACCTTCGTCTCTTTTCTGCAGAGCTACGGCCTCACCACACTTATCGCCCGGCGACTCTCCGGGCTTATGCGCTTCTTCGGCCTCCCCGAAGATGTCGCCTTTCTCTGGCTCGTGAGCAACACCCTCGGTCTCGCCTATGGCGCCGGGGTCCTCGTGGAGGAAGTGCGGGCCGAAAGACTCTCTCCGGAGGATGGGGATCTCCTCAATCACCACCTCGGGGTCTCCCACAGCCTCTTAGAGGATACCCTTCTCTTTGTCGCTCTCGGGGTACCCGCTCTCGCCATACTCATACCGCGGCTGCTCCTCGCTTTTCTCGCCGTGTGGGAGCGGCGAGGGGAGCGCGCCATTCTCGGTTCCCTTCGAAAGATGTCGGTTATTGACCGATAAAGCGAGGCCGCGTACACTTTCCATCCATGAAGGGTGGAATCACAGCGATCGCCGCGTACGTTCCCGAGCGGCGGGTAACCAATGACGAGCTCGCCGAGACAGTCGACACTTCGGACGAGTGGATCGTCTCTCACACCGGCATCCGGGAGCGGCGACTCGCGACGGCTGAGCAAGCCTCCAGCGACCTCGGTATAGAGGCCGCACGCAAGGCGTTAGAAAAGGCGCGCCTAGCCCCGGAAGAGGTGGACCTCCTCATCGGCGCCACCTCCACCCCGGATTACGCACCCTTCCCAGCCACCGCCTGTGTCATTCAGGATCGTCTCGGCTGCGATAACGCCGGCGCCTTTGACCTGCAGGCAGGCTGCACCGGTTTCGTCTACGGCCTCGAAGTAGCTCGGGGCCTCATGCTCTCCGGCAGCGCGAAGCGGATTCTTGTCGTGGGTACCGAGAAACTCTCGAGCATTACCAACTGGGAAGACCGCTCCACCTGCGTCCTCTTCGGCGACGGTGCGGGGGCTGCGGTTTTGGACGCCGACGCCACCGAAGGGCACGAAATCCTTGGCTCTCACCTCCGCTCCCAGGGTAGTGGGGACACAGCTCTCATCAGGGAGCTCGGGGGGTCGCGGAAACCCTTCGACCCCGCAACCCACACGGTTGCGGAGACCATGCTCTATATGGATGGGCGAAAGGTGTACCTCTTCGCGGTGGACGCCATCGTCAAAACTATCAAGCAGCTCTGCGCGGACCAGGGGATCGCCATCGACGACCTCGCCTGGATCGTTCCGCACCAGGCCAACCTGCGGATTATCGAGGCCGCCGCAAAGCGCCTCGGCGTACCGGTCGACCGCTTCTACACAAACCTCGACCGCTTTGCAAACACCTCCGCCGCCTCCATCCCCATCGCAATCGAGGAGATGGAAGAGCGCGGCCTCCTCAAGAAGGGCGACACCATTCTCACCGTAGGCTTCGGCGCCGGCCTCACCTACGGGGGGAATGTGATTCGGTGGTAGTTCTGCGTCCTAGTTAGCCGTCGCCTCGGTTATTGTATTGTGAAGTCGACCACGGTGCTTCCCTGAAACACGGGAAAGTTGATTTCTCCCAAGGAGGGATCGATTTCGCCGTAGCTTCCCGCATAGTCCCCTGGCTCGTCGTAGTCGCCGTTCCCATTGGCGTCATAGCCCGCGCCAATCATGTAGTTTCCCGGGGCGACGCCTGCAACGCTGTAGGTGAAGCTTCCCTGTCCGGCCGCCACTTCGACCGTTGTCCCAAGCTCCGCCTGGTTCAGATCCTCCTTGCCTATGGCGAGGTTGACCGTACCGCTGGTTGAAGGTCCGGAAGGATCGAAAGTGACCGTCCCGGTGACGGTCAAGGTTGCCGGTTCCCGATTGAAGCTCATGAGCACATCGGTACCCCAGTCTACAGTTTGGTCGTCGGTGAAAGAGCACGCCGCGTCGCAATCGCCGTCTCCATCACCGTCCGAGACAATCTGGAATACGTCTCCGTCCATTGTGGCCGCGTAGGCCACGGCGGTCCGATCCGGTACGCTCCATTCGGTATCACCGATGTTGAACTCGGACTCCGGGACGAATCTGATCGTTCCCGTACTCTTGTTGTGGGCGACGGTGCCTCGGGTTCCGCTGTAGAGCGTCCAGTACTGATCAACGGTGTCGTAGTAGCTGATTGCGCTCTCAAAGGTGTTCGTTGCCGCGTCGTAGACCAGGGTACAGGATGTGTCGTAGGGCCCCCCCGACAGATCCGCAAGTGTGAGGTTCTTTGTCCCCGTGGACCAGCTTCCGTCGAGCGACTCCAGCAGCGGGTCGCTATCATCGCTGTCGCTTCCAGCCTCTTCGCACGCTGTTACGCAGAGGAGCAGTGCAATGGCGAACAGGGCAAGTAAACCTAGCTTGAAGCGTTTCATGGCTTCCTCCCTGAACGTTAATGTAGAATGTCAGAAAGAACTCTACGCCTCTGGGCAAAAACCTTCAATTAACCGTTTTGATCAGATATGTGCGGGCTTTCCGCCTAAGAGCGGCGTTGACCAAGCAAACCCTAGCGGCGACAGAGGTAGCTACACCGTTAGT
>CAYZHV010000346.1:0-3237 GCA_964478055.1 uncultured Spirochaetaceae bacterium
TCCGCAAGCTTAGCTGAAGCAGTTGCCCCGGTTCCGCTGTCTTTGTAGAATAAAGAGGTAATTCGATGGGTGACCCCGCAATGGAATTGACGCAGAGTCAGCTACAGCAAATCGCTGAATACGTAAAATCGCAGCTGCCCGACTGGGTATACCGCAGCGAACCACCAAACAAAGAGGTACACGACCGGATCCTCGTTGTGGAACAGGAGCTCAAAGCTCAGCGGGAACTGATGAGCCAGGGTTTCGCGGCAATGGAAAAGCGGTTCGAGGCCGTGGATCGGCGCTTCGAGTCCCTGCAGCACAACATGGATAAGCGCTTCGAGGCCGTAGACGATCGGTTCGAATCGCTGCAACACGACATGGATAAACGGTTCGAGGCATCTGACAAGCGCTTCGAGTCCCTGCAGCACAACATGGATAAGCGCTTCGAGTCCCTGCAGCACAACATGGACAAGCGCTTCGAGGCCGTAGACAAGCGCTTCTCTATGCTTCAATGGATGTGGGGCGGCGGGGTCCTTATCATCACGCTCCTGATGAGTCTCTACCAATTTTTCGGGTGACCGTCGCCATCGGAAGTTGGGCTCCATGCTTCTGCGACTTATCGAGTCGCCTTGGATAGACCGGCTGCGGTAACGGAACGAGGAGCTCTTTACTACGCTGCGGGGCCGCCGCATAATATCAGAATGGCGCTACCGAAACCGGAAGAGAGATATAGCTGGCAAGACTATCTCGATTGGCCCACCGAGGAGCGATTCGAGCTCATCGAAGGAGAGCCCTACGCCATGTCTCCGGCTCCGCGCCGGCGGCATCAAGAAATCAGTGGCGAGCTCTTCTACCAAGCGTACACCGCTCTGCGGGAAGGGGGCTGCGCCGTCTTTGCCGCGCCCTTTGACGTAAAGCTGAGCTCGGACGAGGAGGACGACGCACCGACGGTTGTGCAGCCTGACCTGACGGTGTGCTGCGATCCCGAGAAGCTCACGGAACAGGGAATGACCGGGCCGCCGGACCTGGTAGTGGAAATCGTCTCCCCGGAGAGCGGCATAGCAGACAGGCGTCGAAAGTTCGCGGTCTACGAGTCCTACGGCGTCCGGGAGTACTGGATCGTCGACCAGGACGAAGAACTGGTGGAGGTCTACTTGCTCAAAGAGGGACGTTTCAGTCGTGCGGCGGTGTACGCCAAGGATGAAGAAATTGCGAGTGCCGTGGTGCCGGAGCTAACGATCGAGCTTTGCGACGTGTTTGCAGCCACTAGCACAACGTAAGGACCTCAAGCGCCCGGAGAGCCGGACGGTACCATCCAAACTACCTGTATTGCACCGACCTCTGTTCACCGCGACACTCGAGGCGTATACCCAGGTCTCCGCCTCACACCTTTCTCTCGACGAGAGCTGACCATGTGACACGCTTGCCATTCCGCGAGAGGGAGTTCGAGCCCCATCGCCACGCCACAACACTAATAATGACGATCGCAATTAGGGAGGGCAGGATCCACTCGAAGAGCCACTCCGGATCATCGGGCAGCTCTAGCCAGTCCCAGGAGGTATTGATAAAGACATGGAAGAAGTTCGCCATAATCAGGCTGCCCCTGGTGTTGTTGAAGATCCAGGTCCATAGGAGGCTCATCATGATCATGAAGAGAAAAATCGCAGCTATCTTGACCCACACCGAGGCAGCACCGGGAACCGCCCCCGGAACGAATGCGAGCGGGGCGTGCCAGAAGCCCCAACCGATGCCCAGCAGGATTCCCGACCGAAGAGCCGAACGACTCTCCTGCATCTTCGGAAGCGCGTAACCGCGCCAGCCCACCTCCTCGAGAGAGAAGAGGACGAACCAGGGCAGTAGCGAGAGGAGCGCAACCGGAAACGGTCCTCCGAAGTTATCGTACTGAGCCGACACCAACCCCAAGGAGTCTGCAATCAGTACCGGTACCCAATGGACCAAAAACGGCACGATGAGAGCCACGAGCCACCAATACCAACGAACCCTGAAACGGAGGAGGCGGCCATAGAGAGTGCGGAGGCCTCTTTTGCCCTCGCGAAGAGCAACGAGAATCGTGGCCACCACGAGTGGTCCGCTTGCACCGAGAATCTCCAGAACCGGCCCCGGAATACTGTCTGGAAGCCCACCGTTCTCGAGTATTGCATAGGGAATCCAGAAGAGCCACGTCATCGAGATAGTTGCAATGAAATAGATGGTTACATCACGGTTCACCGCCCCAAAGGTCGCGAGGGAGGAGGCCGGGGCCTCATCGGTCCTCCCGTTGTTCGATGCCAGTTCCGCCATATCCTTCAACCTCCAATCCCGCCGTGCGCCGAAGCGCGCTGTTTCCTGGGTCAGAGTGTAGACGGGCGATGTGGGCGCATCTATACGTAGTTTGGTGACGCCATGGTCGGAGTGTGACGCTTATCGGGCTGGTGCATCGACGGCGGAAATTTATTACAATATTCGGCAGAAAATTGCCAAGGAGGTACTGGCGACGCGAAACCCTCGCGCCCAAGTAACACATGATCGTGGCCGAAAAGCGGACACTTTCGGATCTCTTAGAGCTCTCCTATCGAATAGATCTATCTCCCGACGCGTGGCACCGTGCGCTCGATGAGAAGCTGCTTCTGGCGCTTAAGTCTCGGGCAGGTGTGGTCTCCTTCGAGTTCGACGCCTCCGAGCCCACCGGTCCGGTACAGGTCGGAACCACGCAAATGGCGGGAGAGGCAACTCGCCTCTACGAGGAGACGCCGGAGTTCCACGAGTCGATAGACGGTGCCTCCTACAGGGTGATCATGAAGGATCGAGGTGCGGGCGCCTTGAGCCTCACCGTCATGTCCAAGCTCGCCGAGCTCGGCCTCAGCCTTCGTGAGTTTCCTCCCGTGGTACGCCTCTGGTCACGGGCAAAGATGGCGGATATGTGGTCGCTCTATGCGCTGCACGGCGAGGGGCGCGGTCTCGGCTTTGTTCATCCCCTGTCCGAGCCAACTCGGCTCGACACGAAAGCGCGGGCTACCTGGGAGCGCATCGGAAGCCACATCCTCGCCGGATACTCTTTACGGCGTCAGCTCGCGGGAAAGGAGCCGCTGGCAGAGGCTTCTGCTCTTTTTCGACCGGACGGAACGGCTGTCGACCTCGACGAGGCCGCCTACGCGCGGCGCGACGCTCTGCGCCACACCATTCGGGCAATAGACAGAGCGCGAGCGGCGGATTACAGGACCGGAGAAGCGTCCATACTGGAGCTCTGGGACGGGG
>CAYZHV010000347.1:0-3231 GCA_964478055.1 uncultured Spirochaetaceae bacterium
TTCTTGCGGTGCGCCTGGCGCTCGGACTGCGCCACCTCCTTCGCCTTCTTCTCGGATAGCGAGAAGACCGAGCGAAGCTCCGCCGAACTGAGCACGGAAAGGGCCTTTCGGAGGCTTCGGGCCTCCTCAGGAAAGATCGGAACGCTCTCCTGATGGCAGACATCGAGTAGGCTCGGATCCCCCGGTTGGGCCTGTCGCTTTGCCGGAGAGAGAAGTAGAATCACAGCTTTCTGGCGAGCTCTTCGTCCTGGGCGAGGGGGTGGATCTTCTTTCGGTAGCTCTCGTAGTCCTCTCCGGCGTGATAGGAAGATCGTACAAGGGGCCCCGCCTCGCAGTGTAGAAAGCCGAGTTCCAGCGCCTTCTCCTTGAGACTGGCGAACTCATCGGGACTCCAGTACTTCTGCACCGGAAGATGGCGTCGCGTAGGCTGCAGGTACTGACCGAGATTCATCACCCGGGCTCCGTGCTTCAACAGATCGCCCATCGCCTCGTGGATCTCTTCCTCGGACTCCCCGAGGCCGAGCATCATGCTTGACTTCACCACTGCCTTGGGATCGATCTGCTCGGCAGCCTTCAGTACCTGCAGAGAACGGTCATAGTCGGATCGTGAACGAACCTGCGGCGTAAGGCGACGAATGGTCTCAATGTTATGGGAGAAGATCTCCGGCTTCGACTCCATCACCACGGCGATCGCTTCCCGGTCACCCATAAAATCGGAGGTGAGCACCTCGACGCTGCACTCCGGAGCGGCGTGGTGTATCGCTCTCACCGTCTGAGCCATTACCGAAGCGCCCCCGTCTTTGAGCTCGTCCCGATTGACCATGGTAATCACCACGTGCCGGAGCCCCATCTCTGCCACGGAATCCGCCACCCGCTTCGGTTCGGTCCAGTCCACGGTCTTCGGAAGTCCGGTCTTCACCGCGCAGAAACGGCAGCGACGGGTGCAGGTATCTCCGAGGATCATAAACGTGGCGGTCCGATGTTCTCCCCAGCACTCGTGAATGTTCGGGCACCGCGCCTCCTCACAGACCGTAGTGAGCCGCTCTTCCCGCATGAGATTCTTCAAATACTTGAAGTTGTCGTTCGTGTTTAGCTGTATTTTGAGCCAGTCCGGCTTACGCTGATATTCCACACTCCTAATCTACCTACTGCGCTCATAATCCGCAACAGTGGTGGGAGTTCCGTGCGCCTTTATCTCTATTGACAGAGGCAGGACGGCGCCATACCCTTCTCTTCCATGAAAATCCGTTACAACGCTCCAGTTACCCTTACCTTCGCCCTAATTGCCACGGCAATCCTCCTTCTGGACACGCTCTTTCGGGCGGGACTCACCGGGGCGTTCTTCTCCATCGGTCCCCAAATGAACTGGAGCAGCCCGGCGGACTACCTGCGACTGCTCCTACACCCCCTGGGTCACGCCAACTGGACCCATTTCATCAGTAACTTCGCTTTTATCCTGCTTCTCGGTCCGATCCTCGAAGAGAAGTACGGCCACGGAAATCTTCTCTTTATGATGATTATCACCGCCCTGGTGACGGGTCTTCTCAACCTAGCGCTTCTGCCTACGGGCCTCCTCGGAGCGAGCGGCATTGTGTTCATGATGATTCTGCTGGTATCCTTTACCAACATCCGCCGGGGAGAGATCCCTCTCACCTTTATCCTGGTGGTGCTTATCTTTCTTACGAGGGAAATCGTCGCTTCCGTGCAGGAAGACTCGATTTCTCAGTTCGCGCATATTGTGGGCGGTATCTGTGGCAGTCTCTTTGGCTTTTTCAGGGTCGGGAGCCGCGGATAGCCTCCCGGGAGTTCAAGGATGTACGACAAGCTTGATCAAATGGTCGCGCGCCACCGGGAGGTGGAGCAGCTCATAAGCGACCCGGAAATACACAAGGATCCGAAACGGTACAAGGAGCTCATGCAGGAGCACTCCCACCTCACGGAGGTGGTCACGGAGTACAACCGGCACAAAGAGCTCAAGGAGGAGCTCGAGGAGGCGAAGGAGCTCGTCCAGGCTGAGACGGATCAGGAAATGAAACAAATGGCCCGGGACGAGGAGGAACGGCTGGAGGAAGAGCTCGGCAAGAGCACTAAACGGCTGAGAATGCTCCTGGTTCCAAAGGATCCTCTGGACGTCAAGAACGTGATCATGGAGATCCGGGCGGGGACCGGCGGTGAAGAGGCGGGCTTATTCGCGGCGGACCTTTTTCGCATGTACAGCCGCTACGCTGAACTTCGGCGATGGAAGCTCGAGATCATCGACTCTAACGAGACGGAAATCGGCGGCTTCAAAGAGGTCGTCTTTTCGGTCTCCGGCAAGAACGTCTACGGCGATCTCAAGTATGAAAGTGGTGTGCACCGGGTGCAACGGGTTCCCACAACCGAGAGCGGCGGAAGGATCCACACCTCCGCGGTGACCGTGGCGGTCCTCCCCGAGGCGGAAGAGACGGACGTGGAGGTCAAGAACGAAGACCTGCGCATAGATGTCTACCGCTCCTCCGGCCCCGGTGGGCAGAGCGTTAACACCACGGACTCGGCGGTCCGCATCACCCACACCCCCACGGGGCTTGTGGTGACCTGTCAGGACGAGAAAAGCCAGCACAAGAACAAGGCGAAGGCGCTCCGGGTACTAAAGGCGCGGCTCTACGAGATCGAGGAGAAGAAGAAGCAGGAAGAGCTCTCCAGTGCCCGAAAGAGTCAGATCGGCTCGGGAGATCGAAGCGAGCGCATTCGGACCTACAATTTTCCGCAGAACCGGTTCACGGACCACCGAATTAACCTCACCATTTACCGCCTTGATGCGATCCTCGCCGGAGACCTGGAAGAGCCTGTCGAGGCGCTCAAGCTCACCGACCGGGAGGAAGCGCTCAAACAGGCGGTTTAGTGATGGCCACTGTTCGGGAGCTTCTCCGTCGGGGCAGCCAGCTCCTGGCGGCCGGAAAGACCGATATCGAGCGCCCGAGCCACGAAGCCGCCCTTCTCCTCGCCGCTGCAGCGGGGCTCACCAAGGAGCACCTCTACAGTCGATACACTGATCACCTCCCACCGGAAGCGAATGCGAGGTTTGAGGAGTATCTCAGCCGCCGGGCGACGGGAACTCCGGTGGCCTACATTCTCGGAAAGAAGGAGTTCTACGGCCGCACCTTTCTCACCGATCCCCGGGCTCTCATTCCGAGGCCGGATACGGAAATCCTTGTTGACCGCGCCCTGGAGATCATCCGAAAAGAGATTGGC
>CAYZHV010000348.1:0-3181 GCA_964478055.1 uncultured Spirochaetaceae bacterium
CAAGGGCGTGGTGACGCTGAGGTTTCCGCCGGTGCGCGGGCGGATGGTGCCGCCGGACCAGTCGAACTGGGCGCTGCCGGAGCCTTTCGAGATGCTCGGCACGCGCAGTTCGCCGTCGGACAAGGTGTAGACGCCGCTGGTGCCCGAAGCCCGGCCAAGCCATACCCCGCCCAACGCGTCGACGATCCCTCCGGTCTGGGTGAAGGCGCCGGTCGAACCGGCCGTGTCGAATCCCACGTTGAGTGCGCCGTCGTTGTCGCCGCTGCTGTTGTCGACGGTCAGTGTGCCGCCGGAGATGGCGTAGGCGCCGGTGCCGCCGGCACGAGCGATGCGGATGTCGCGCCGGGCGACCACGTCGCCGCCCGTCTGAGTGAACTCGCCGAAGCCGCCTCCGGAGCCGATGCTCAACGAGCCCTGGTCGAGCGTGCCGCCGCTGATGTCGTAGTAGCCTTCGCCGCTGCCGGAATTGGCCAGGTACATCGCGCCGCGGGCAGGCTGGGTTACGTTGCCGCCCGTCTGAACGAATCGGCCCTCGCCGGCATTTCCTACATAGAAGAAATGATCCTTATTGGTGCTCAGGTTCAGTTCGCCGTCGTGGATTTCCCACAGGCCCTCGGTGTTCGAGCCGTTGCCAATGGTAAGGTGATGGCCGAGTGAGACCGTTCCGTCGTGTTGCAGGAAGGTTCCGCCGCTCTGGTCCACATGGCCGATGACGGTTCGGCCGCGAGTCACGTGGAGTTCACCGTTTTCCATGGTGTACAGCCCCGTGGCCGACCCCTGCGCACCGACCATCAAGGCGGGGTCGGAGTCCTGGCGGCGGACGTACACTTCTCCACCGGTCTGCAGGAACTCGCCGGTGCCCAGCCGGCCGATTTGGAGGTAGGTGTCCACATCGAGCGTGCCGCCGTGGATTTCGTAGCGGCCGAACGTGTTGGCATGTTCCCGGGCCAAGCTCATGTGATTCCCTATGTCCACCGTGCCGTCATCCTGGATGAACTCGCCGTGGCTACCGTCCGCGGCACCGATGGCGACGTGGCCGTTGGGTACGTTGAGCCGGCCCGCCCTGAGGGTGTAGGTCCCACGGCCCCGCCCGCCGAGGATCAGCGCGGGGTCTTGGTGGCTGCGATTGACGTTGACAACGGTGGAGTCGCCGTCCTGAAGAAACTCGGCCGTTCCCTGCCGTCCGATCTGGAGAAACTGGCCCACCGTCAGTGTCCCGCCGTAGATTTCGTAGCGGGCGTGGGTGCCGCCGTCGTGCGTGGCGGTTTGGAACTCGCCGCTAATGTTGACGTCGCCCCCGGTTTGGATGATGGTCCCTTGGGCGGTGCCATAGTTGGCCATGTGCAGGCCGCTGCCGAGCGAGAACGTCCCGCCGTTTAGCAGCAGTGTTCCCTGGGCGGCTCCCGAATCTGCCACGTACATTGTAGCCGTCGTCCGGAAGTAGCCGCTGCTTCGCAGCGTGGCGTCGTCGGTGCCGGAGTCGCCGACGACCGTCGCCGCGGTTACCATTCGCCCGCCGGAAAGGATGTCGATCAGCCCGTGGTGGGCGGTAAGCGTGCCGGTGCTGTAGCCGGCCCCAGAGCCAGTGGCGGACGTCGTGGTTCCACCGGCGATCGTCAACGTGCCCTCGCCTCGTTTGACGAGGTGCAGGTTCGCGCTGGTATTGCGGCGCATGAGCTGCTGGATTTGAACCGGTCCGGACCCGTCGAAGGTCGCCGTCGCCACCACACCCGAGTTGGCCATGAAGGAAGAATCGCCGGCGAAATCCAACAGGCCCGTACCGTTATTGACGACGCTGAACGTGGAACTGTTGGGGCGAAAGCCGCTGTTGAACGTATGGCTGCCGTCGTGGACGGTCACGCCGCTGGTCACATACATGGTGCCGCCGCCGCTACCCGCGCTGGCCGGATCATAGGTAAAGGAAAAGTCGCCTGGGCCGGTGAAGTTGAGCGTGTTGGCCCACACGTCGCGATAGCGGATGTCTTGGTAGTTCGAGGAGGTGAAGACCAGGTCGTCCGTGTCGCCGGGGACTCCCGTGGGGTCCCAGTTGCCGGCAATGCCCCATTGGCCGTCGCCGGCCGTCTGTCGCCAGTTCTTCGTGAAATCGCCGCTCAGAGCAACCTGCCTCAGCCCGCCCCACTGGTTGCTGGAAGCACCATAGCCGCTGGCGTTGATCGTCAGCCGCACATACCGGGCGATAAACGCCTCGGGGTCAAGGTCCTGCTGGACGCCGAAACTTCCTGCGCTCGGGTTATTGCCGTCGACGGCGCCGGCCCAACCGGTCAGCCCCTGCATGGCTGCCAGATCGAATGCGGCCGGCTGCGCGGCCGAGAGCGGGAGGTAGTCGACGTCCAGGTCGGTCGCGCGGCCGGTGATGTTCGCCGGATCGCGATCCGACCACCAGAGGTGGACCCGATCCACCAGAACACCGGGTGCCCCGAGGTCGTAGTACAAGCTCTTGGGCGGATAGGCGCCACCTCCCTGGCTGCTGGGCTTCACGTACCAGTAGGCGAGCGTTCCGCCGTTCAGGTCGGCCGGATTCTCGCCGAGGTTCACATCGCCGCCGGGAAAGCCCCAGGAGTCGATGGTCCAGCCCACGCTGCCGGAGGCCGGATAAGGATCGCCCGGTCCGCTCCGGTTCAGGTCGGCCAGGGCGGCCACGGGGGTGACGAGGTCGGCACGGGCGGGAACGGCCAAGCAAAACAACAGGGCCATGACGGGGAAAAGTGCAACTCTGAGGCTCTTCATGGTGGTTTCCTGCTTGAAAGCGACAAGATGATGTGACATGCCCTTTACCGACTCCAGGGAGGGTACCGAAGGAGCGCAGAGCAACGGTCGTCTTTTCCTCGATAATCAATCCTCTTGCTCTTACCCACTTCCTGTTTCGCCCGCCCCGGTGGATGCCCAACAGGACCGAGACCCCGACGAGGCTCGGAACGAATGCGGACGTTTCCGCGGCCGGCGCCATGCCAGTGCCATTGGCGCGGAGGACGGCGGCCGCGTCGCCGCTGGTCAACGGGTCCAGGCAAACGGTGCCCCGTACGGAACGCCCAAAGTCCGCCCCTACGGCGGCCGGTTGCGGGCCGGCCTACGAAGTCGTCCCCGTGTCCGGTCGCGTCACCTGGGAGCCTGGCCAATAACGGTTCGCCCCACATTCGAGTTGCCTCGGCCGGCGATGCCT
>CAYZHV010000349.1:0-3139 GCA_964478055.1 uncultured Spirochaetaceae bacterium
ATCCTCCTTGATCTCATTTGGCGGACATCCGTGTCGCGCCTTCTTCTACAGTGTCGGCGTCGCCCCTGCCAACTTGAATTGATTTTTCTCCTCACTCCTGCATATTCTGAAGGCTCATGAGCAAGGTTGAAGCAGAACGAGGGGTGGTCTTTACCGGAGGAGCCGCGCCTTCGACCCGACCGGCGAGTCTCGAGTTGGAGGGTGCGCTCATTGTGGCTGCGGACTCAGGAATCGAGACCGCCCTATCCTGGGGCGTGGAACCACAGCTGGTACTCGGAGACATGGACTCGGTCTCGGATCTGAGTATTCTCGACCGGTTTGACGAGGGGCAGGTGCGCCGATATGCGCAGGAAAAGGACTACACCGACACGGAGCTCGCTCTGCAGGAGCTCTACGACCGGGGTTTGGAGGATATTACCCTGGTTGGCGGCGGCGGTGGGAGGCTGGACCATCTATTGGGCATAGTCGCACTTTTTGATAGAGACACGCACCCGAGGCGGTGGTACACTAGGGACGAGCATGTGGAGTGCATCGATCGGGAATTGGTTCTGACCGGAGCGGAAGGGGAGACGGTTTCTCTCTTTCCCGCCGGTCGAGATCGATGCAGAATGAAAAGCGAGGGGCTCAAGTGGCCCCTCGACTCGCTGAGCTGGATCAAGGGTGACGCCGGTATCAGCAACGTGGTGGTATCGCAGAAATGCCGGATTCTCGTTATACAGGGTCGTCTTATCATGGTGCGGAGCCTTCCGCGGGATTTGCCGTAGGGACGACCGCCGCAGCCCGAGACTCGATTCGCGCGCTTTCCGAGGCTGACAAGAGCTCCCTGGAGGGGCAGATTCGGCGCGCCCTCAGCCTCGATCGGGAGACCCATGAGCAGATCTTTCACGGCGACCTCTCTCGAGAGCAGCGCCGGAAGCTCATCGAATCCGAGGTCGAGCGGATGGGCTCAGGGGAGCGAATTCGCTACAAGATGCGCCGGGCGGTTACCGGAAAGAGTGGCGAAGAGGCGTACATCGATTTCAAGCTCAACCAGATGAAGGAGCGGGTCCACGAGAAGCGAAAAGGGCTCGTCAATTTCGAGCAGCGGGTTTTGCTTCCCGGTCTGGCGGAGGAGCTTTTCGACCTCTACCGAAAGGTCTATCCCCTGATACCCTTCTTCAAGAGTGTCTGGAGAACTCCCTACGTGCTCCGGCAGATGGTCGAGTATCTCCTCAAGAAGCGCATTCCCCAGTCAAAGAACGACCTCAGCGACTTTATCACCTTCGACGAGATGCAGTCGATCTTCCGTCGGAGCGAGTCACGAAAGGAGCTGGTGGAGGAGGTGCTTCGCCGGATTCGGGAGTATCTCGACAGCATAACCGAGGAGACCCTCAAGGAGCTCGCCGAGGGAATTTCGCCATTTTACTACCTCCGGGACCTGGCGCTCTTTGACTACGGAGAGCTCTTCACTCGGTTTCAGTACGATCCGGTGGGGGATCCCCGGGATGTGGACCCGGAGTTTCATCAGGCGGCCTACGCCAACGCCCTGGACCTCCTCGAGCAGCTCTACGTCGGCATTCACACCGCCTCTCGAATACCCCGGGACGTCGAGGTCCACCGGGAGCCGATCGCGCTCTACCTCTCCTTTCAAGGTCGGAGCGTAGAGGAAACCGGGGAGGAAGACGAGTCTCTTCTGGAAATGGAACCTGATGTGGAGGAGGAGCGGGTCGAAGGGGTGGTCGAGCGGTTCAAGGAAGTAACCTTTGTGGTACAGAGCCTGCAGGAGCGCATTCTGATACCACAGATAGTCAAAGTTCTGCGAGGAGATCCCTTTTATCGTTTTATGGTCTATCTTCCGAAGCTCCGGCTCCGGGAGTTCTACTTCGCCTTTCTCAAGCTCAAGTGTCTCTCACAGCTCGACGAGCGGTTCAACGATGTGCGGATGGGCATGCTCGGCCGAATGATCTCAGAGATTCTACCAAAGCCGACAAAGGAGTTCGAGTTTTACCGCTCCACCATTCAGGCGTCGGTCAAGAAACTCGGGCTACCGGGCTTTCGCTACGTAAAGTCTCTCAACGTGCTCTACAACTTTATCCTGCAGCGCTTTCGGGGACGGATGGCGGAGACGATGCGCATCCTCACCCGGATTCTGCCCGCCCGGGTTCACCACTCCGCCAGCGATCTGACTCTTCACGCCGCCAATATTGAGGACGTCGCGGACCGGATTAACGACTTCGACCTCTCCTTTAGTCCCGAGTCCGACGAGGGAAAGACCTTCTACCGGGTTCGCTACTCCCTGGAAAAGGACTACTCCCAGCAGCAGCAGTACAAGGCGATTATCCTGCAGAAAGATCGGGAGGCGAGGGCAATTCTCGAGAAGGGGATGGAGCACTTCTCCCAGGTGCAGGAGATCTTTGAGTCCATTAGAAAGGCGAAGCCGGCGCACCTCAACGAGCGGTACGCCCACTTTGACAGCACCTCCGCCGACGATCGCCCCCTGGATCACCTCCTGGAGAACTACGTCAACGACCTGCGTACCTTTCGCAAGGTGCTCAACCAGGTGATCATCATGGAGGAAGGGGGATAAACCTCAATTCCTGACGGGCCAGCGTCCGGCGCGGCCGGTCTGCGGTGGCGCCCCTCGTCCCGGCGGAGCGAGCCTACTGCGCCTGCTCCAGGGCGGACTGCACCGGCTCCAGACTAAGGGGGTCGGTCCCGCTCTCCGCGGAGAGACGAAAGTAGTCGAGGAGGACCGGGTACTCCTGCAGGATTCTTCCGTACTCCTCCAACGCCTGTCGGCGCTCCTCGTCGAGAACTCGCTGGGCCGCCGCGCTTCGGGCTGTCTCCCGAAGACCTTCCCTCCGACCCTCCTGGATCGCCCGGTAGTTATCCCGGGCGGTCTGGTAGACAAAGGGGTCCGGAAGCTCCGCCTCCCCGATGGTAAGGCCGAGAATCTCTATCTCCGCCACGCCGTTCTGCAACTCAGACTGAACATCCTCGGCTATCGTAGAGAGCGCTCCAACCTCGGGATCCTCACCGAGAGACTCAATGGCCGAGACCACCGCCGAGCGAGCGGCGTTTTTGAGGTCTCCTTCCATGGAGGACTGGAAGGAGTCTAGGTCTTCCGGGGTCGTGCGCTCCTCGGCCAGGGCTTCGGCGA
>CAYZHV010000350.1:0-3120 GCA_964478055.1 uncultured Spirochaetaceae bacterium
GCGGCGTTTTTGAGCTCTCCTTCCATGGAGGCCCGGAAGGAGTCTAGGTCTTCCGGGGTCGTGCGCTCCTCGGCCAGGGCTTCGGCGACCTCCAGGGGCTTGAGACGGTAGGAGAGGGTGAGCTCCAGGGAATACTCGAAGCTCGGCTCACCCTCCACGTACCGCCGGTAGAGGGAGGCCGAGGGAAGGGAACCGGACTCATCAAGGGTTATTTCCGTCGGCGTTAGGGGAAAGCGGTGCAAAGAGAGGTTTGTCGGTATCAACGCCTGCCACATCCAACGAAAGCTCCCGGGCTCCACGGGGTCGGCGATCCAGCCGTCGCTCTTTGTAAAGGCCACAGCGTACTCATCGCTGTTCACACGAAAGGAGACCCAGCCGAAGAAGAAGGCCGTCCCTCCGAGAAGGATAAGAATCAGTAGTAGAATCAAGAATTTCTTCATGGTAGCACCTCGTGGAGCTGTCTCAGGTTCGTAAGGACGATATCGGGCTGGGTGTCCCGGTATTCCGGATCGTCAGATCGAAGACGAAGGGAGCGCCTGTCGCCGGCGAAGAGGGCCGTTTTCATCCCCACAGCGGCGGCGGGAGCCACGTCGTTTCGCATATCATTGCCGATCATGAGAAGCTCTTCAGGCTTCACATTATACGCTTTCGCGAACCAGTCCGCGGCGTTTCGATAGAGTTTTTCCGAGGGCTTTGCCTCACCCTCCCGGTAGGACCAGACCGAAAAGGCAAAACCAAGCTCTTCCGGCGTCCCTCCAAAGAGGAGAGGAAAGAGAAGGGGAGTGTAGAACTGAGCGTTAGAGACGATGCCCAAGAGTTGGCCGTGCCGGCGAAGATCCCGAAGGAGCTCTCCTGCCCCGGGCATCGGAGCCACGGGGTTCGCCTCCAGCTCGAAGCGGAGAGCGAGCCATCGTGCTTGTGGAAATTGCCCCTCCTGACCTCCCCCGAGGAGCTCGGGAAACTCTTCGGCCAGGCTGTGCCAGACCGTTATAATGTCCACCTCCGGATGCCGTACCCCCAGGGCGCGACGGGCCGCGTGGACCTCGGCGATCTTCTCGTAGTAACGCGCTGCCAGGGCTTCGACGCGATCAAAACTCACCGTCGCCGGGAGGGCCTCGGCGAGCTGGTAAAAGGGGCGAGCCCGGCCGTCTTCCGTGTGAAGGGATATCTCCCCCGCCGCCGACTGCACCAGGGTGCCGTAGACATCGAAGAGAACACCCCGAACCTCCGGAAGGGGAGGCAGCTTTGGCTCCACTGGCCCCGGTACCGGTTCATCGGCCTGGGCCATGCGTTCTCGAAACAGCTTCTGGAGATCTTCGGGCAGTTGATCACCGACGGCGCCGGCAGTATCATGATCGGGAGCCATGCCGCTATATACTACGGCGAAACCAGACCCTAATCAAGGTTCGCAGCACCCTTGAGGCACACCACCGTTCTCGGCGTCCTTCTGCGCCTGCACGTCTTTATCGCGCTTCTCCTGCTCCTCGGGATGATTCTCTACGGCGTCGGTGGATACCAGGGCTTTCTTGGCTCCACCCAGGCGGGACTCCTTCGGCTCATTCAGCTCTTCTCGATCGCCGGGATCCTAAGCGGCGGTTACGTCGTAATCGCCGCCATTATCTCCTTTGCCCGGGGTCGACGGCGGGTCTGGAAGCTCCTAGTCGGTGTGATACTCTCCTCCGCTTTTTGTGCAGCCGTTTCCGTGGCCTCGCTCTTCCTTCAGGCGATGATCGCCTAACTCGGACTGTGACAGCTCTCCGGGAGGCGTGGTATAGTACCCCGTCATGACAAAGGCGATTCGGGGTGCGGTGCAACTCAAGGGAAACACGTCGGAAGCGATGGAAGAAGGAGTCACCATGCTCCTCGGCGAGCTGCTGCGAAGGAACGATGTCCGGGAGGATGAGATCGTCAGTGTGATCTTCTCCCAAACCGAGGACCTCGACGCGGACAATCCCGCCCGCTGCGCCAGAACCGTCGGTTTTTCCGAAGTTCCCCTCTTTTGTACCCAGGAGCCCCGCTATCCGGGGTCACTTCCCCTGGTAGTACGGGTGCTACTGACCGCCGAGCGGCCCGCATGGGAAGAGGAGGCGACACCGGTCTACCTCGGAGGAGCCGAGGCGCTTCGGCCGGATCTGCAGACAGGCTGAGATGAAACCGCCTCTCAAATCCCTCGCCGAAATTGATCGCATGCGTCTCGGCGCGGTGCTTCTCTTCCGCACCTTTCGGGAGCTCTCGGACTATATCGCTCCGGGTCGTTCAACCGCGGAAATAGACCGATTCGTCGATCGCGCCCTCCGACGGAACGGTGGCGAGAGCGCCCTGATGGGATATCGCGGCTTTCCCGCCCACGCCTGTGTCTCCGTAAATGGTGTGGCCGCCCACGGTTTACCGGATCGGACCATGCTTTCCAAGGGCGATCTCCTTTCGGTGGACGTGGCAGCGGACCTGCACGGCTGGAAGAGCGACGCAACCTGGACCTTTGGCGTCCTGCCAACCCCGCCCGAGAGACTGCGGATTATCGAGGCCGCCTGGCGCTGCACACGGGCCGGCCTGATCGCAGCCCGAGCCGGCGCCAGGGTAGGGGATGTGGGCGCGGCGATCGAGGCGGAGGCCGCCGCCCAGGGGTGCTCCATCATCGATACCTTTGCGGGCCACGCCATCGGGACCGAGCTCCATGAGGAGCCCCTGGTGCCGCATACCGGGTCCGCCGGGGCGGGTGCGGTTCTCGAGGCGGGGATGGTCCTCAATATCGAGCCCATCATCACTTTCGGTTCTCCGGAGGTTGAAAAATCCAAGGACAACTGGAGCTACCGTACCGTGGATGGCAGCCTTACCGCCCAGTACGAGCTTACCGTGGCCGTTCTGGAAGATGAGCGGCGGGTCCTGACCCTCGGTGGGATCGCCCCGGAGCAAATGGGTGATAGCCCGCCGTTTTACTAGACCGACCCTGCCGCCGGGAACCAAGGTCCCGGCGCTCTATTCCCCGGCGCCCGGGCGTCGCGGTGTTGACAGGGGGGCAACCTTCTGGCATAAATGCCGGGTCGGAGGCTATTTAGCCTCCTATACGCCGCCTTAGCTCAGCTGGCCAGAGCACGTGACTTGTAATCTCGGGGTCGTCGG
>CAYZHV010000351.1:0-3080 GCA_964478055.1 uncultured Spirochaetaceae bacterium
AAGGAGGTATGTGGGCGAGATCTACCATTGTCTCTGAGACCGCCATGGTTATGACCGCCCGTCGCAGGGCGTTTTCGAGCTCCCGGACGTTTCCGGGCCAGTCATAGGTAGCCAAATAGTCCAGGGCCTCGGCGGAGACTCCCTCGATGGAACGACCGTACTCCTGATTGATGCGGTGAATGAGGTGGCTGCAAATCTGGGGTATGTCTTGCCGACGCTCTCGCAAGGCGGGAATGACAATGGGCATGACGTTGACGCGGTAGTAGAGATCCTCCCGGAAGCGCCCCTCATCGATCTCCCGACGAAGGTCGATATTCGTCGCCGCGATCACTCGGACATCCACGGGGATCGTACGGGTACCGCCGACCCGTCTGAGCTCCTTCTCCTGGAGAACCCGGAGCAGCTTTCCCTGGGTGTTCAGGGACATTAGGCCGATCTCATCGAGAAAGATCGTACCACCACTCGCCTCCTCGAAGAGGCCCTGACGCCCTCCCTTGACCGCACCGGTAAACGCCCCCTCCTCATAGCCAAAGAGCTCGCTCTCGAGCACACTCTCGCTCAGGGATGCGCAGTTGACCCGAATGAAGTGCTTTTCCCGCCGGTCGCTGGCGTTGTGGATGGCGTGGGCAAAGAGCTCCTTGCCGGTACCGCTCTCTCCCCGAAGCATCACCGTAGCCGGCGTACCGGCGGCGACCCGGGCCCGCTCGACGGCGCGCCGAAAGGCGCCGTCCTCCCCGATGAGGTCGTCGAAGGTGTACTTGGCCTCGAGCTTTCGGATTATGCGCTGCGCCTGCTCGAGCTTGGAATTGAGCCGGTGAATCTCCGAAAGATCCTTTATGACCGCTACGCTCCCTTTGAGCTCCCCGCGAACGATAATCGGCGCGGCGTCCACCACCACATCCTTCTTCTCCACTCCGACCTGGATGCGCTCACCCCGGATTGGCTGCTTGTTACGCAGCACCTTGAGGTGAATCGACTCCCCCGAGGCGATATCCACTGTACAGGGCTTTCCAATGACTTCGCTAGCGGTGAAACCGGTCACCTTGGTGTAGGCGGGATTGACGGTGACTCCGATCCCGTTCTCATCAACAACGGAAATGGCGTCCTGGGTACTGTTGAAGATAGCCTCCTGGAGAATCCGGATCTCCCGGAGGTTGGTAATTTCCTCCGCCAGCTCCTCGAGCTCACTTATGTCCCGGAAGACCGCGAATGCTCCGACCACCTCCCCGGCCTTGTTCACCAGGGGCATGCGGTTCGTGACAATCGTTACGCCGTTAACAGTTACCTGCCCGTTGAGCTCACTCTCACCGGTATCTATCACCTGCGGGAGCCGGGTGATGGAAATCACCTCCTGAATTGGCTTTCCCAGGGCCTCGGCGGCGGACATTCGCAAGATACGTTCCGCTGCCCGATTCCAAACGGTGAGCACTGCGTTGCGGTCGACCGCGATAATCCCCTCCTGCGTGGAGTTGAGAAATATCTCTATCTCTTCCGGGACCCCCGGTCGTTTGAGCAGGTCGCCTTCGTCACTTTTGGTCATGGCGTACCATGTAGTATGCCCAAAACCGGCCGCTCATACCACCGTTTCTGTTCGTCGCCTTCGGGCGGAGGTGTTATCTTCTTACTCAGGAAGGCAACCATGAACGCAGTCCTCTTTCCGCTGCTGCTCGTCTCCTTTGCCCTGGTTCTCGGGTACGGATTCCTCAAGGGGCAGCAGCGAAACAGAATAATCGCCTCCCAACTCGCCCACTCCCTGGAGGAGTTCTACCGCCCCGAGGAAAAGCGGTATGTCAACATCGGCGGTGTGGTGGGGTATCACATCTTTTATCGTCTTCACGGAAAGCTCAAGAGCCTCGTCGGAACCCTCACGCTTCTTCCGAGACACGCCCTGCTCTATCTACCGATTAGCCGCCTCCTCGGCCGTCGGGACCAGGTGCGCCTCACTCTCCACACCACGGCGGTACCCTTTGGCGAAGGACACCTTGCGGACGCAAAGGCCCTGGGAAGCGGAATCCTCTACCTGGAGGAGGAAGAATTCCTGAAACGGAAAAGTATTACGATCGGGGAGCGTGAAGTTGTAATCCTCTACCGAAACCCGATGGTGGCTGAACGACTGGAGAGCTTTCTCAACGCTCTGCCCACGGTGAACGGCCTCCACTCCTTCTCGCTATCGAGGATGGAACGCAATTACTCGGTCGTCGCGGATCCCAGTCCGGAGAGCCTGATTCCCCTGGTTCAGGGAGTTCAGGAAAATCTCTCCCTCCTCGAATTGGACTACTGATCTCTCCATATTTTGCCCCTAGCGACCCTCCAATCATGCAAATTGTCTTGACGCCTCCAGAAAGGGGGTCTAAGGTTTAACAAAATCCCTTCAGGAGGCATCCATGACCACCATTATCACGCTGGTCGGGATCGCGGTTTACATCGCTCTCTACTTTACCTACGGTAGAAAGCTGGAAACCGATGTAGTCAAGGCGTCCAATGACAACGAGACGCCGGCCCACCGCCTGTTCGACGGTGTGGACTACGTACCCGCGAAAACCCCGGTCCTTTTCGGTCACCACTTTGCTTCGGTCGCCGGTGCGGCACCGATTGTCGGTCCGGTTATCGCCATGGCCTGGGGCTGGTTACCAGCTCTCGCCTGGGTCTGGTTCGGCAACATCTTCATCGGAGCCGTCCATGACTACCTCTCGATTATGGCGTCCGTGCGCTACGACGGCAAATCGGTGCAGTTCGTCGCTTCCGACCTGATCACCCAGCGGACGGGAAAGCTCTTCTACTACCTGGTCTTCTTCCTGCTCATTCTGGTGGTCGGCGCCTTCAGCGCGGTCCTCGGGGGAATGTTCGTCGCGAACGCGTCAATCCCCGCTGCTTATGTCTATACCCTGATAGCGGCCCTCATCCTCGGCGTGCTCCTCTATCGGACAAAACTGAATTTCACCGTAAGCACACTCATCGGAATCGTGATGCTCATCGCTTCGCTCTTCCTGGGAACCGCCGTCCCGATCACCCTTAGCCGAAACGCCTGGTTCCTGATCATGTTCTTCTACATCATTATCGCCTCGGCGATTCCGGTAAAC
>CAYZHV010000352.1:0-3063 GCA_964478055.1 uncultured Spirochaetaceae bacterium
CACCTGTGCCTCCGGCATTACGCCGAGCGGCACCGTCCATATTGGCAATTTTCGTGAAATCATCTCCGTAGAGCTCATTGTCAGGGCACTCCGGGAGAGGGGCAAGGAAGTCCGTTTTATCTACTCCTGGGATGACTACGACGTCTTTCGCAAGGTTCCCAAGAACGTTCCAGACGCCGACGCCTGGCATCAGTACCTTCGCATGCCCATAACCCTTGTTCCCGACCCCTGGGAGCGGGCGGATAACTACGCCCGGTCCAACGAGGTGGAACTGGAGAAGCTGCTTCCCGCCGTCGGAGTGGAGCCCCAGTACATCTATCAGGCCGAGGAGTACCGCTCCAGCCGCTACGCTCGCGGAATTCGCAGGGCCCTGGAGAACCGCGACCTAATCCGAAGCATTCTCAATGAGCATCGTACCGAGCCCCTTCCCCCGGAATGGTTTCCGATCTCGGTGTTCAGCAATTTCACCAACAAAGACACCACCACGGTCCTCGCCTGGGACGGAGAGTGGGGGGTCACCTATCGCTGCGAGGAGACCGGAAAAGAGGAAACTGTGGATCTCCGGGAGACCTCGGCGGTCAAGCTTCTCTGGCGAATTGACTGGCCAATGCGATGGTCCGAAGAGGGCGTGGACTTCGAGCCCGCCGGTAAGGACCACCACTCGGAGGGAGGGAGCTTCGACACCGCCAAGCGAATTGTCCGGGAGGTCTACGACGGCGATCCCCCGGTGACTTTTCAGTATGACTTCATACGGATCAAGGGACGGGGAGGAAAGATATCCTCCTCCTCCGGAGAGGTGGTGGATCTCGCGGAGGTGCTCTCGGTCTACCAGCCGGAGATCGTTCGCTATCTATTCGTAGGCACGAAGCCCAATAGCGAGTTCGCTATTTCCTTCGATCTCGACGTGATCAAGATCTACGAGGACTACGATCGAACCGAGCGGGTCTACTTCGGTATCGACGAGGTAGGCGAAAAGAAACGGGAAAAAGAGAGCCGCATCTACGAGCTCTCTCAGGTCCGGGAGGTGCCAAAGGATGCACCCCTGCAGTTCGCCTTTCGACACCTCTGTAACCTCCTTCTGATCCACGCCGGGGACATCGAGGCGGCTCTCGACGCCTATCCCGGGGGCACGGGACTTTCAGAAGAAGCCCGGGAGCGAGGAAGAGTCCGGGCCCGATGTGCCTGGAACTGGATCAACAGCTACGCCCCCGAGGACTTTCGGTTTACCCTGCGCTCCCCGGAGGACGGCGCGATCGAGATAGAACCCGATATGCGTGAGGTCGTCCTGGAGCTCCGGGAACGCCTGGCGAAAGAGTATGAGGAGCGGGACGAGAAAGGGATACAGGAGCTGGTTTACGAGGTGAGCCGGGCTCACGGAGTGGAGCCGAAGGAGTTTTTCCCGGTGATGTATCAAATACTGGTGGGCAAGGAAAAGGGTCCCCGCCTCGGCGGATTCATAAAGACGATCGGCAAAGAGCGGGTTCAGAGTCTCCTGAGTCTCTACTGATCGGTCGAGGAGCATCGGATGGAAGCAACGGAGATCAAGCAACTCGTCGGGCGGGTCGCCGCTGAGCGGTACTGTGGAAGCGGCATGAAAATCGGCATGGGAACCGGCTCCACGGCGGTCTGGGCTATCCGCCGGATCGGGGAGCTCATGGAAGAAGGCAAGCTCACGGATATAGTCGGAGTGCCCACCAGCAGCCAGTCCGAGCTCGAGTGCGAGCGTGCGGGTATCCCGGTGAGAACCATGAATGACCGGCAGATCGACGGGAAGCTCGATCTCACCATAGATGGCGCTGACGAGGTGGATAGCGTCAAGGCGCTCACAAAAGGGGGTGGGGGTGCCCTGCTCATAGAAAAGGTCTGCGCTTACAACTCAGATAAGGTGATAATCGTCATAGACGAGGGGAAGGTGGTGGAGCACCTGGGAAAGAGCTTTCCGATTCCCCTGGAAGTGATACCCGCCGCCCGGATCCCGGTTACCCGCGCCCTGGAACGGCAGGGGTTCGAAGTGGTGCTCCGGGAGGCGCAGCGCAAAATGGGCGCGGTGATTACCGACAACGGTAACATGCTCCTGGACGTGCGGGTTCCCGACGATCGTTCCGCCCGGGAACTGGAGGATCTATTCGGCAGGATTCCGGGGATAGCCGAGAACGGCGTCTTCTCCCGCCTCGAGCCGGTCGTCCTCGTTGGAAAAGCGGACGGCAGCGTCGAGACCCTCTAACGGCGCCGCCTCGCCTCAAAGGTCATACGAGCTCCTCGAGCTCCAACCCATCCTGAGGCACCACTTCTCTCCACGCCTCAACGCTCTCCCGCAGCTCGCGAAGGATCTCTTCCGGATAGGCGGCGGTGGGGAAGAAGAGCTCCAGGGTGAGATAGACCTTATCCACCGGCGGAGGGAGCGGTGCATTCTCGATTGTCCGAGAGCGGGCCTCACGCACTTTGGCTGCCTTCCGGAAGCCCCGTTTCAGAGCCTCGAGCACCTTTGTCGGTTCGATAATACCTCGACTGTTTTCCTCGGCCGTAAAGGGACGATGTCCGGAGCTCGTTCCATCGGTCTGCTGAAGATGGATCACCGGAGCATACGGCCCCACCGCCTCGAGCCACTCGTAGGGATCCGCGTCCACCGGTGAGGCAAATAGGTACTCATGTTCCGCCATCAGGGGACGGAGCTCCTCGACGACCCGATCCGTGGACGCCCCGGTTCGAAGCAGGGAGCGGAGCCGCTTCAGAATGGGTGCGCCTCCTAAATAGGGGAGTGCTCGGGTCTGGAGAGAGCCGGGACTCTCCCGGAGGGTATCCACGGCCGCCCGAAGTTCTTCTTCCTCTGGGAGCAAAAACCGCCGCTGTGGCCCGGCGTGGCCCACGTCCAGAGTCGTGTAGAGTGGATACCCCTCGGAGCGGCGGTAGACCTCTCGCATGAGCTCCAGGGTCTCCTCGATCCTCCAGGGTGGCTGGTGAGGCGAGTACATCTGCTCGAGGCTCACGTTAGTGAGCTCCGGGACAGAGCCGGCCTGCTCGGCGATAAGCAGTAACTCCTGCAGGAGCTCCTCCCTGCGAAGG
>CAYZHV010000353.1:0-3063 GCA_964478055.1 uncultured Spirochaetaceae bacterium
CGTATGCCGGATCGTTGAAGGTGATCTGAACGTCCCCGGCCCCGTCTTCCCAGACCAGCATCTTCTGCGGTAGGTCTATACCGACGGATCGTCGCTCCTGCATAATCGGTGTACCCAGGGCCGGGTTACCGAAGAAAATCACCCTGGTCGGGGGCAGCTCCAGATCCACGGAGGCCGCGGCAGCGGCGTGGTCAACAACTCCGATAACGTTGATGTTGGGGTTATTCTCGAGAGCTTCGGAAAGGCGGGTTGTTGTCTCCTCTACGTCGAAGCGGCTTTCCACCGCGACAAATCCCTCGGAGCGCCTAGTCACGTCGATCTCCTCCAGTGAGTCACCTCCAAAGGCAGTACCCGATGCCCAAACCAAGAGGATCAGCAAGGTCACGTTGCGTAGTAGTTGTTGCATATCTCTTTTCTCTCCTTTACCTGGGTCAGAAAGTACAAAGAATATGTTGCAGATGCAACTATTTGCCGCCGGGATTGCCCGCGAGAGAGAAGCGTACTCAGCTTAGATGCGCCCAGTTCGGCACCTTGCAGGAGCAGTCAGCCTGGGCTACCATCCTGACCGAGAGGTCATTCTTCCATAAATGCCGGACGATGGAGCCGAATGAGGGAGTACCGGATGCGCTACGCTATCTGTCAGGAGCTTTTCAGGGAGTGGAATTGGGAGCGTCAGTGTGAGTTCATCGCAGAAACCGGGTATGAGGGAATCGAGATTGCTCCATTTACTCTTGCGGCGACGATAGACGAGCTGACACCCGCGCAGCGCAAGGCGCTTCGGATGGCGGCCGAAGAGGCCGACCTTACTGTTGTGGGGCTCCACTGGCTCTTGGCCGGCACCGATGGGTACCACCTCACCTCCCCTGAACCCGCGATCCGGCAGCGGACGTCGGAGTACTTCGGCGGCTTGGCGCAACTCTGCGCAGACCTCGGGGGCGGCTTGATGGTCCTAGGCTCTCCAAAACAGCGCAATCTCCTACCCGGAGTTACACCGGAGGCCGCGAGGGGTTATGCAATCGACGTCCTGGAGCGAGCGCTCCCGAGATTGCAGGAAACCCAGGTGGTACTCTGCCTCGAGCCCTTGGGCCCGGTAGAAACTGATTTTCTGACTACCTGCGCTGAAGCGCGTGAAATAGTGGCCCAGTTTCGAGATCCCCACATACGCCTTCATCAAGACGTCAAGGCGATGGCGACTGAGGCAACACCGACTCCGCAACTCATCGAGCAGTTCCGCGAGATTACTGCTCACTTCCACGCCAACGATGTGAACCTCCGAGGACCAGGCATGGGCGAGACGGATTTTCTGCCGATCTTCAGGGCCCTTCGGAGCTCAGGCTACGCCGGTTGGATATCAGTGGAAGTTTTTGACTACTCTCCCGGAGCGGAGACCATTGCCCGAGAATCATTGGGCTACATGAGACGAGTCGAACAGGAGATGTAGCAGCCGCGCAGGAGCTAAGTTGAGCATGAGTGAAGAGCCAGGAAAAATGAGACGTTTCGGCCTTCCCCGGGCACGGAGAGCTGCCCTCGACCGTCTGGCCGAGGCGTACGCGGACGACGACATTGAGCTATCGGATTACGAACAGAGAACCACCGCAGTACACGCAGCGGAGGATCTCGATGAGTTGCAACGCATCATGCACGACGTACCGGACTTCGACGTGGCACCGCCGGTTCCCAGGACCGGAGGAGGCGAAAATCAAGCTACCGCGGCTTCCCATCCGCTGGACGCTTCTCCAGCAGAGAGGCCAGAACTGGATATGGAGACAACGGTACAGCTCCTCGGTGACCGGGAGTACAGCGCGGAAGACGCTCGAGGCGGACTGCGCATCGTCTCCATACTCGGCGACACCACCGTCGATCTCCGCGACTTGCGGGCCGGAGAGAGGGTCGTCCTTTGCCACATTAGCCTACTCGGAGACCTCACGCTTCTGCTTCCGCGGGGTTGCCGGCTCCGACGACAACACCTACTCCTCCTCGGAGACGAGAACCGCCGGGAGCCTCGGAAGAAGGAACGAAAACGCCTCGGCATCCCCGAGGACACGGGGGCTCGGGGCCGATCCGACGGCCGAGAAGAAATGCACGCCGGCCCTCCACCGGAAGTCCAACTCCGCGGTTTTAAGCTCCTCGGCGACGTAACACTGATCGAGGTATAGCCTCTCCCCTGCGCGCAACAGAAAAAGGAGCTCCCGCCACATTTCCAAGAATGAACCCCAATCGCCAAATTAGCCTCGAAGCCCTACAAATGAGCGGCAGCCGCAGGGGGGCCACCGGAATTGATTCGACAGGGGGTGAGGATGAGAATCCGCGTGGGCCTGATCATCGCGCTATTGGGTGTCTTCTATTCATCACTCCTGCCGGCCCGGATGGAGCTCGCGATGACGTTATCAGGGTGCTCCCCGAGCGTTCAGGATCCTAGGCGCTCAAAAAGACCACCCGTGTCCCGTCCGGCTGAATCCCTCGCGGCGAGGGGCGCGGCGCCCAAGACCGATGAGCAGCTCGGTTTTCTGCGAAGTGGAGTCGACGAGCTTCCTGAAAAACTTGCCCAAGTCGATCTCACCGGCGACGAGGAGAACCCGAGAGTGCTGGTAAGCCTCGCCATTGATCTTGCCGATCGGCTCGGCATGGACTCGGATGCGATCGCTCGGGAGCTCAGGGACGCAGGGAAGACCCAGGCGCAGACGCTCTTTGAGCAGAGCCTCGGAGAGTACGTGCAGATCTGGGTGGATTGAAGGGCGTCCTTCACCGACCCTCGGCTAAAGAGGTGGCACGATGACCAGTGCGATCAACCGTTATCTAGGGGGAAGGTGATACGAAAGGTCGCCGCGGGATTCCGACTGAGCTCTATCTCTCCATCGAGTTGTTCGGTTAAAGCGGAAACCAGGCGCAATCCCAACGTGGAGGGGGACCCGATGTCGATATCTCGGGGAAAGGGACGGCCATTATTGGAGACGGTGAGCACCATCTTGGTATCGCCACCGGAATCGGCTCTTTCGATGAGCTCTGAACTGACGGCAAATTGCGGTGGAGAAGAGGAATCGAAGCCGTGTTTCATAGCGTTGG
>CAYZHV010000354.1:0-3020 GCA_964478055.1 uncultured Spirochaetaceae bacterium
ACTGAGGCCGGGAGATGCCCACTTCGAGCCCGGCGAGTCCCCGCCCGCGCCCGGTAAAACTCGGGCCGAGAAGCTATATTCCCCGGGCCTGGAAAAACTCGCCGACGGGTTACTCACCTACACTGCCGAGCTCTACCGCTTCAACGAGAAGCTCGGCCTCGTGCAGGCGGAGCCTGCGGAGTTCATCCACGCTCATCTCCTCGACTCCCTGGCGCCGGTCGCCGCCTTGCCGCCGCGGACGGCAGAGCGCCTTGGTGGGGCAGCCTCGCTCATCGATGTGGGAACCGGGGCGGGGCTCCCGGGAATTCCCCTGGCTCTGGCATTTCCTGAGCTCTCCGTCACCCTCCTGGAACGGGCAGGTCGGCGGTGCGGTTTTCTGCGCAACGTTCTGGCCATTCTGGGCCGCCGGGACATCTCGATTATTCAGGGGGATCTCAAGGAAGGTTCGCGACGGTCTGAGGGAGGCTTCGATCTCCTCACGGCCCGGGCCTTTCATCCCCTGGAGCCGAAGCTCTACGGCGAGTTGCAGCGGATTCTCGGGGAAGGAGGGGAGATGGTCCTTTACAAGGGGCGGCGCGAGCAGACCGAGGCGGAGCTATCGAGTCTCCTCGAGAGTCTGAAGGCGCGAGGAGAACGGCTGCCGGAGGGCGAGATCCGGGATGTGGATGTGCCAGGTCTGGAGCGGGAGCGGACGGTGCTGCTTCTCAGCCGGTTCGCTTGAGGACCTTGGTGAGCTCTTCCTTGTCCAGGAGATCGATAAGCCGCGCTTCTACAAACGCCGCCGCTCCCTCGGTGAAGGTCCCCGCGCCTAAGCAGTAGCCCCGACCGGCGTGGAGCTCCTTGATCCGGCCGTGCATGTCCCGAAGCATGAGCTCTCCCACCTGTCCGGTGGTGCGAATGAAGCGAAAGAGCATCGTATCCTGCCATCGGACGGTCTCGATGTCCGCGAGGATGTCGGCGTACTCATTCTTGTTCACGTTTATATCGATGATTTTGACCTTCGAGTTCTTGTGGAAGTCCGTGACGATTCGTCGGCAGAGGGCAACAAACTCCGAGGTCGGAGCCATGAGGTAGATTTGCAGGTTCTTGTTCGAGTGTAGCTCCCGATGCTTGGCTATTTGCGCCTGGACGTCCTTGTACTTCGGGTTGATTTCCGCGATCTGCTGGAGCTGATCGAGGGCTTTGCCGACCTGTTGCTCCTTTATGTAGGCGTCCGCAAGGCGGTACTTGAGCTCCAGTTTCACCTCGTCCCGCATCTGCTCGTGCCGGAGTCCGAGCTCGAAATCGAGTTGCGCTTTTGCGAAGTCCCGCTGCTTCATATGAATCGTCCCAGCGTAGAGGGCCGCGGTGGGTCCGAGTTTCGGATCCGGTCTGAGGTGGGTGAAAATCATGAGCGCCTGATCGTTCTGGCCGAGCTCGTAGTAGGACTTTGCCGTCACGAAGAGAGAGTCCTTGTCCTCGGGCTCGTGATCAACCACGGTTCGCAGCAGCTTGATTGACTCGTTGTACTTGTGGATGCGGTAGAGGGCGTGACCGAGGTAACGGAGGGTGGGAATGTGCTCGGGCTGCTGGTCCCGCGCCCGATTGAGCAACTGAATCGCCCGCTCGTAGTTCTTCCGACGGTACTCGAGATAGCCGAGGTTGTGGTTGATCTCGAAGGGCTCTTCATTCATGGAGCGGGCGATCTGGAGAGACTTATACGCCTCTTCGTACTGCTTCAGCTTCAGGGCGGAGAGGCCATGACGCATGGTGACGTCCCACTCGGTGATATCCGGATTAGTGGCACAGAGGTTCATCAGGATCCCGTAGGTCTTCATCGCCTTTTCCCACTCCTGCTCGTCGTAGTAGAGGTCAGCGAGGGTTCTCAGGGCGCGATGGTCCTTCGGGTTCTGGGAAAGCTGCCGGTTTGCCTCCTTTACGATCTCGTTTCTGTCCCGTTTGGAGCGCTGGGAGCCGCGCTTCTTCCTGGATCGTAAGGCAAGGATGAAGTAGATGCCGGCGATTGCGATAATGCCGATCAGCAAGAGGGCAATCACAATCGGGAGGGAGGCGGACATGAGGCCATTATTCAGGAGCTCCAAAACGATGTCAACTTCGTTGACAAACTGCCGATAAAGAAATAGCCTCGAACCTGGAGCGGAAACACGTGGCGGAAGAGAAGATCGGCATAAAGCTTGCGGACGGCCGCTTTTATCCAATTGTAGACACTGACCAACCCAAAAAACGACGGGTAATCCTTACCACCGCCTCCAACGACCAGGAGCGCGCTCAAATCGATCTCTACCAGGGATACGACGACACCATGGAGGGGGCCACCTACGTCGGTAGCGTCATCCTGGAGGACCTCGCCCCGGCGGGAGAGGAGCGGGAGATCGAGCTCGTAGTCGGCCTCGACCGGGATGGAACGGTGAGCGCCAGGGCCACGGAGAGTGCAAGCGGCAATTACCAGAGTCTGTCGGTAAGTCTCGAAGCGATGCCCGAAGAAGACCGCCTGGAGCTTCCGGACTTCGACGAGGAGCTCGATGAGGACCTGGATTTTGACACGGACCTCATGGACAAAGAGCTCGATGAGGAGTTCGGGGGTGAGCTCGACCTCGAAGGAGAGGAACTCAGCCTCGAGGAGGCTCCCTCTCCGGAGGAGAGTACCGCTGAAGAGGATCTCTTTGGAGAAGAGGCTGAAGAGGAGGCCAGGCCTCCGCGTCGCTTCTCCCCGGTGGTTCTTCTAGTTTTCCTGATTCTCTCCCTTGCCGCCCTAGCGGCGCTCACCTACGGCGTGTTCAAGCTTTTGGAGTCTGAGCCGGTGCCGGAGCTCCGAGCGCTGCTACCCTTGATGATTCATTTCCGAAAGCGAAGGAGCTCTGCCGACTGAGTGGGCGCCTATCTCTATCCATTCTCGCGTTCCTAATGGTCTTGGGGAGTGCAAGCTGCGCGGAAGCTCCCCGCACGGTATGGGATCTCTCGGTAGATGAGTTTCAGGAGCGTCTTGCCCGGGGGGAGACGGAGTTTCTCCTGCACATTCC
>CAYZHV010000355.1:0-1666 GCA_964478055.1 uncultured Spirochaetaceae bacterium
CCCGGGATGAGCCCATTCCGTAGTCCTTGCCGGCAAGCACTACCGTGGGCGTTCCTTCCGCCTTATAACGCTCCGCGGCGTCGAAGATACTAATAACCTCGCTGCTGGGCCAGTAGGTTGTGAAAGAACCTTCGGTCCCCGGAGCAATCTTGTTTCTGAAGCGGATGTTTGCGAAGGTGCCGCGGGTCATGACTCGATCGTTTCCCCGGCGACTGCCGTAGGAGTTGAACTTCTCTCGCGGTACCCCCTGCTCGATGAGATATCGGCCCGCCGGGCTCTTCGGATCGATCGGCCCCGCGGGACTGATGTGATCGGTGGTGGTGCTATCGCCGGCCATGACCAGACAGCGGGCTCCCTCGATGGGTTCGATCTCACCAACCTCGAGGCCCATATCCGTAAAGAACGGTGGCTCCTGAATGTAGGTGCTCTCATCCTTCCACTGGTAGATATTGGAATCCGTTAGCTCGATCCTGTTCCAGTCTGGATTCGCGTCTTCGAGCCCCTCGTAACTCTTGATGAACTGCTCCCGGTCCAGGGCCTGACGGACGAGGTCCCGGAGCTCTTCGGCGGTGGGCCAGATCTCCCGGAGGTATACGGGATTACCCTCCTTATCCTCTCCAATCGGCTCGTTCGCGAGATCAATTTCTACGGTTCCCGCTATGGCGTACGCCACGACCAGAGGCGGCGACATGAGATAGTTCGCCTTGGTATGCGGATTGATACGTCCTTCGAAGTTCCTGTTTCCGGAGAGGACCCCGGCTACTACCAGGTCCCCCGCTTCCACGCCTTTAGCGATGCTCTCCGGGAGGGGGCCGCTATTTCCGATGCAGGTGGTACAGCCGTAGCCAACCAGAAAAAAGCCCTGCTTCTCGAGATACTCCATAAGCCCGGTGCGCTGGAGGTACTCGGTCACCACCATGGACCCCGGGGCAAAGCTCGTCTTGACCCAGGGCTTCCTGGAGAGACCGCGCTCATACGCCTTCTTGGCGAGAAGCCCCGAGGCAAGAAGCACCGAGGGGTTGCTCGTGTTCGTACAGCTGGTAATTGCCGCGATGGCAACATCGCCGTGAGTAAGATCGTGGGTTCCGCCCTCTTCGAGCTCTACCCTAGAGCTCTTTCGGGTATCCTCGGCGCTAAGGCCGTAGCCCTGATTGCCCGCAGGTGCGGTGAGAGCTGTCCGGAAGCTATCCTTCACTTCCTTCAGAGCGATTCGGTCCTGAGGTCGCTTTGGTCCGGCAACGCTGGCGGTGACCTCCGAAAGGTCGAGCTCCAGAACGGTCTCGAACTCAGGATCCGGAGTCGCGTCGGTACGGAAAAGGCCCTGCTCCTTGGCAAAAGACTCCACGAGATCCAGCAGTTCCTCTGGTCGACCGGTGTTATACATGTATTCCAGAGTCTGCTGGTCCACAGGAAAGTACCCCACCGTGGCGCCGTACTCCGGAGCCATGTTCGAGATGGTAGCGCGGTCCGGCACCGTCATATGAGAGAGGCCCGGCCCGAAGAACTCGACAAACTTGCCCACGACACCGTGGGCTCGGAGCATCTCAGTTATGCGGAGAACGAGGTCCGTGGCGGTAATTCCGGGACGAAGCTCGCCGGTGAGCTTCACACCAACAACCGAGGGGGCGAGCATGTAAATCGGCTGCCCGAGCATCGCCGCCTCCGC
>CAYZHV010000355.1:1676-3012 GCA_964478055.1 uncultured Spirochaetaceae bacterium
TACCGCCGACGCCCCATCCGAGAACTCCAAGACCGTTTATCATCGGTGTGTGCGAGTCCGTACCGACCAGGGAGTCGAAGTACGCGAGGCTCTTTCCGTCATCTTCCTTCCTCTGCACAACCGTCCCGAGGTACTCGAGATTCACCTGGTGGCAAATACCACTGGCCGGGGGCACGACGTTGAAATTCTCCAAGGCTCCCTGTCCCCAACGGAGAAACTCATACCGCTCTCGATTCCGTTCGAACTCGAGCTCAGCGTTCTTTCGAAGCGCGTCGGAGCTGTTGAAAAAATCGACTTGGACGGAGTGGTCTATAATGAGGTCCACCCGTAACTCCGGGTTGATCCTCCCGGGGTTTCCACCGAGGCGCTCCATGGCGCTCCTCATCGCTGCCAAATCCACCACACAAGGAACGCCGGTAAAGTCCTGCAGAAGCACTCGGGCAGGCTTAAAGGGCACTTCGATCTCGGAAGGCGTTTTCGGATCATACTGAAGAAGAGCATCGATGTGCTCCTTCGTGACCTCGTAGCCATTCTCTGCGCGAAGAACCGCCTCGAGAAGAATCTTCATGGAAAAGGGGTACTTCTCGACTTGAGGGTATCCCTTTTCCGCGAGCTTCTTGAGGCTATAGTACTCAACCGTTCCTGCAGAGGTTTTGAGGCTGGAGCGTACCTCCAACGAGTCCTGTCGCTGACGTTGATCCATGGGCTGACTCTCTCCTTTCGGCGCAATATACTAACCGACTAACGCGGTCGACTACATGTTATCCGCGTGCTATAGTGGCCCAACTTGACGGGAAACATCAACTATTACCAATGAGCGGGAGGTCCCATGGATAAAAAGAGTGCTGAGCCGACGGTTAGGAAGTTTACCGAACTCTACCGGACGATGGTCACTGCTCGGGAAATGGACCTGTTGGAACAGAGCTTTACCGGTCGAGGAGAGGCGTTTTTCCATGTCTCCGGCGCCGGACACGAGGCTTCCGCGGTACTCAACGACTATCTCATCGATGATGACTGGCTCCACTGCCACTATCGCGACAAGGCGCTAATGCTCGCCCGGGGAATTGCCCCGAAAATGTTCTTTTACAGTCTCTTCAACAAAGACGGCTCCCACTCCCGGGGACGTCAAATGAACGCGCATATGAGTGCTCCGGAGCTGAAAATTCTCAGCCTCGTGGGACCTGTTGGCAACAGCGCTCTCCAGGCTGTCGGTGTGGCTGAGGTGATCAAGAGTCAACCGACGAAGCCTTTCGTCCTCTGCTCCCTGGGTGACGGTATGACTCAGGAGGGCGAAGTCTACGAAGCGATTGGCCAGGCGGTGCGCGACACCCTACCG
>CAYZHV010000356.1:0-3000 GCA_964478055.1 uncultured Spirochaetaceae bacterium
TTGGCGCCGACGCTCTTGCCAATCCAGTTGCGCTGCATGATCTTGATCGACTCGGGCCAGTCGAGCTTGTCGAGACCCTCCAGAAGCCGGTCGGCATATTCGGTGATCTTGAGCATCCACTGCCGCACCGGTCGGCGCTCCACCGGATGGTTCCCCCGTTCGGACCGCGGTCCTTGGGGGGTGGAGACTACCTCTTCGTTTGCCAGGACCGTCCCGAGGGCCTCACAGTACCAGACGGGAATCTCGTCCACGTAAGCGAGTCCCTGCTCGTGGAGCTTGAGAAAGATCCACTGCGTCCACTTGTAGTAGTCCGGTCGATGGGTGGCCACCTCCCGATCCCAGTCGTAAGAGAAGCCGAGGGACTTGATCTGCTCCCGAAAGCGATTGATGTTCTCCTCGGTGGTGGTTCTTGGATGGGTGCCGGTCTGGATGGCGTACTGCTCCGCGGGGAGTCCAAAGCTGTCAAAACCCATGGGGTGAAGAACAGAGTAGCCGTTCATTCGCAGATAACGGCAGTAGATGTCGGTGGCAGTGTACCCCTCGGGGTGTCCCACGTGTAGTCCCGCGGCGGAGGGGTAGGGAAACATATCGAGGACGTATCGACGCTTCTCTTTGGGCACCGAAGGGTCCTCGGTCGCCTTGAAGGTCCGGTTCTTCTCCCAGTACTCCTGCCACTTCTTCTCGATCTCACCGAAGGGGTAACTCATGGCGCGAATGATACCCAATGCTTTTCGGGCGGTCAATGATTGCGTATACTAGAGGATACACCCCACATGAGCACGACTGAGTTACGGGTAAACAGAGCGAAGTTCGCCTCCCGTTGGTATCCCGGAAAACCGGAGCAACTGAAAAGAGATCTACATCGCTACCTGAGCGAGGCCAAGGAGTACCCTTCGGCGCTTCGGGCGGCGATCCTGCCCCACGCGGGGTTGAGCTACTCCGGCTACGGTATGGCCGAGGCCTTTGCCAACATCGACCCCGGGGCCTACCGGCAGGTGGTCATTCTCGCCCCGAGCCACTACGTCGCCCTGGCGCCGGACCTTCTCCACGTAGAGGACTTTGACGTTCACGAGACACCCCTTGGCCCGATTCCGGGGAATCCCGATTTCTGGGCTCCCGATCCCCGAGAGAGCACTGCGAATAGTATCGCGCCCGCCAACGGGGCGGTTGAAATGGAGCACGCTTTGGAGCTCTTCTTTCCATTTGTTCGTCACACTTTTGGGGAGAAGGCGCGACTCTCGCTTGCCCTCGTCCCTCACCTGAGCACTGTTGACGCCGTTGAACGGCTGGCGGATTTCTTGCAGGAACGAGTAGAAGGTGCCGCCGGGAGCGATCAGACCCTGCTGATTGTGAGCAGCGACTTCACCCACTACGGCAGACGCTTCGGCTTTGCGCCCTTCGGAAGCGGGCCGAGAGAAGAGGTTGAAGAGAAGGTCGCCGCCTCGGATGTGGAAGTGGCAACGGAGGCTGCGGAGTGCCGAGTGAAAGAGCTCTTCCACCGATTCAGCACGACCGAAACCACGATCTGCGGGCGCTATCCGATCCTTCTGGGGACGGAGCTGCTGCGACGTCTCGGCTGTCGCGGAGAGGTCGCTCGGTACTACAACTCCAACCTCTTTGGTAGTCCGACGGAGGAGTTTGTCTGCTACGCCTCGGTGCTCTTTTCGGCTCAGGAGGCCCCATGATTCTGCTCTCTCCGGAGGAAGCGGAGACGCTTCTCACCTTTTCTGAGGAGCATCTGCGAGCGGTGGTCTCCTCGCGGCCCCTTCCCCGGCCGCCGAGCCTGCCGGTTCTGGACGAGGAGTACGGCGCCTTCGCCACGCTCCGGAGAGGAACGGAGCTCCGGGGGTGCATTGGCAATTTCGCGGGCACCGGCTCCTTGCGGACGGTCCTTCCCCGGGTCATTCGAGAGGCGGCGTTATCGGACCCGAGATTTCCCCCGGTTCGTACCGAGGAGATAGAAGAGCTCTCCCTCTCCATTTCGCTCCTCACACCGGCGGAGCCTGTCGGGGGCTACGAGGAGATTCAGCTCGGACGGCACGGGATAATCCTCACCGTCGGCAGAAACAGGGCGATCTTTCTCCCGGAGGTGGCTGTGGAGCAAGCTTGGGACCTGGATACCACCCTGGAGATGCTCACCCGAAAAGCCGGGGCCCCTCCGGGAAGCTGGAAAGGGAGAAATGCCCGGTTCCAGGTTTTCGAGACGATCAAGATTGGACGCCATCCCGACTCGAGTTGTCCCGGGGTAGTAGTCGAGCCTTCGGCTCGGAAAATCCGGGGCTGCACGGAGCCGGAGGAGCTTTCGAAGGCTTCGGAGGATGAGCATGAGTAACCAGCCCACCCAAACGAAGAGCGATACCGCAGACCGGATTCGCTGCGACTTCTGCGAGCATAGGTGCAATCTCGCCCCTAACGAGGTGGGGCGCTGTTCCATCAGGAAGCGGGTAGGCGATAAGATCGTAACGGTCAACTACGGGGAGCATGTCTCCCTGGCGGTGGACCCGATCGAAAAGAAGCCTCTCTACCATTTCTACCCGGGAGCACAGGCGCTTTCGAGCGCCCTTTTCGGCTGTAACATGGGATGCGAGTTCTGCCAGAACGCCTCGATCTCCCAGCCTGAGTTCTTCGGCTCGCTCAACACAACCTACATTGGCCCGGAGGAGCTGGCTCAGGAGCTAAGCCGGGGGGGATATCCGATAGCCGCATTTACCTACAGCGAGCCCTCGGTCTGGCAGGACTACATGCTCGACGCCGCCGCGGAAGTCCACAAGGTCGGGGGCAAGAACGTCATGGTCACCAACGGCTGGTTCACCCGGGAGGCTCTGGAGCGGTTTCTGCCGCACATTGACGCCTTCAACATCGATTTGAAGGGGGGAGACGAGTTCTACCGGAAGCTCTGCAAGACTCCGATGAAGCCGGTGTTGCGAAACATCCGGGAGATAGCCGCCATGGAGGATGGACCGACTCTCGAGGTGACGACGATGCTCCTGGAGGGGGCGC
>CAYZHV010000357.1:0-2986 GCA_964478055.1 uncultured Spirochaetaceae bacterium
TCCTTCGCCTCCACCGGAAATCCCGGAACATGGACGATACCCTCCGCCTCGCTCGCCACGTAGCACCCTTCCTTGCCCACTTTCATCACCACCACAGGGGCGAAGCGCATCGCCTCCACCAGGATCGTCTCCGGCTCCTCCTCGATCCCGACCATGGCAGTTAGCTCATCCCGATTCGCAAAGAGGCAGTCGATCCGCCCGGGCAGATAGCTCACCAGCTTCTCCCGAAAACGGTGCACCACAAAGGGGTCTGCAACGTCAAAGGAGACGAGCTTTCCCTGCTCCCGGGCGTACTCTATGCCGCGCCTTGCGGCGGCCTCCTCGTTCTCCGTGTCCCACATGTAGCCGGTGGTGTGGAACATGCGGCTCTTCTCTATGAGGGACTCATCCAGGTCGGAGAGCTCGTAGTCCCGGCAGGCACCGAGAAAGGTGAACATCGTTCGCTCATGGTCCGGGGTGACGATAATCGCCGAGGTTCCGGTCGGTGTCGCCTTGCTCGCAAGAGACAGCCCGACGCCCTCGCCGGCGAGGCAGCCGCTAAAGGCCTCGCCGTTCTCGTCGGCCCCAACGGCGCCGGTGTAGGCAGGCTCCGGTGGCAGGGGAAGCCCCAGCTCTCTGGCGTCCTCTAGGGTGCGCCGGAGCCAGGCAATTCCGCGAATGGTGTTTGCGCAGCTTCCTCCGGCGGTCCTGTACGGCTCCGTCCCTCGACGAATCACTTCCTGCTGTCCCGGATGATCGACGAGGTTCATGGAGCCTGCGACCACTCCAAGGGCTGTCAGATCCTCATGAGAACCGGTCAGAAGAATATCGAGTAGCGGGTTACCGAGACCGAAAACTGACACCATAAAAACTCCAAAAAGTAAGAAGTAGCGGAGCCGATTAATTGACAGCCACCGGCGATTAGCATACTATCAACTCGCCGGTATGTCAGTATCCACCAGTCAGCAAATTGCCCGCTACTTCAATGAATTCAGTACCAATGAGGTCACCTTTACGAAGGATGTGATTCGGGCAACCATGCTCCATCCGAAGCAGGTGTTCCTCAAGATACTGGGATATCAATTCCCCTGCATCGTCTACTCAGCTTCTCTCGTTGGGGCAAAGGTAATCGTCAATTTTCACGAGGGGCTCAAAGAGGTTCTCAAGAAATCCAACAACGCCTGTTCCCTGCGGTTTAGCTTTCTCCAACGGGACAAACCGGATCCCCTTGCCTTCTTTGTATCCGGAAAGATCACCGGGGTTACTCCCTACGGTGAACAGAAGCCGGATCTGCATTTCATGAATATCCAGTACACCCAGCGTCCGCCGGACGATCTTATTGAAATCATCGGCGGCCTCCTGGAGGCAAACGTCAACGCCAAGCGACGGAAAGAGGAGCGAATCGTTATTACCAACGACTCCCTGAGGAAGCTCGGCATTGGGGGCAAGGGCGCGGTGGTAGTGGTCGACGGCATCCCGCGCAAATGTATTCTCCGGGACCTCTCCTTCTCCGGCGCCAAGGTAATCATCCTCGGTGTGGCCAAGTTCCTGGTCAACAAGGCCGCGATTCTCAAGCTCGATCTCCTCGACCCTGCGGAGACAGTGCAAATCCCCGGTAAGATACTCCGTTTCGAAGAAGTGGAAGGTAGAAGCGACATCGCCGCCTACGCCATGAAGTTCGAGGACGAGCAAGTGCCGATGGAGTACAAAATGCGGCTGAACAACTACATCCGGGGCATGCGGAAGCCACCGATCAACAAGGGCGGCGGCTCCCAGGAAGCCGGTGGTATGCGGCGGCGCCGCTTCCGGCGATAGACACCTCCTTACCTTCTACACTACCCTACTCCTATGGCAGAAGACCCTCTCAAGAACATTATCTACATCTCCGTACCTGAAGAACTCGCCACGGAGATCGGCGATTTTCAGGTCGATCCTTCGGTCCTCCTTCCTGTGGAAACGAGCTCCGGACCGGAACAGTGGGAGGCCGAGGAGCTCAGCTGGGAACAGATAATTTCCGGCATGCTAAAGGTCCTCGCTTACGATCCTGAAAACCAGAACATCGACTACTATCGAGACTTCGTTAGGGCGGTTCGGCCGGAGGTGATCACCGAGCTCACGGAGACCGCCATTATGAAAGCCAGGAATCGGGACTTCGACCTGGCGGAAGAGATCTTTCTAGCTCTTCGCGGTCTCACACCGGAAGAACCGAAGACCCATCTCAACCTCGCACTGCTCTATGAGGAGCGAGCCGACGCCTACGAAAAGATGGGCAACGAGAATCTGAAGCAGCACTATTTGGACCGCGCCTTTGAAATGTACTCGGTACTTCTCCAGCTGGAGGAGCTTCCGGCGGACACCTTCTTTAATGCCGGTCACTTCTTTCTCAAGGTGCAGAACTTCGCCAGGGCCAAGGAGCTTTTCGAGCGCTTTGTCGAGGAGAGCGAAGAGGAAGAAAAGGTCGGCGAAGCGCAACGCATCTTGGAAAAGCTCGAAGGGCAAAACCTCCTGGATACGCTCTTCAAGGAAGCGTACGACTTCATTCGCCTGGGAGAGGAGCAGAAGGGAATCGAGCGGGCCGAGCGCTTCCTGGAGGAGCATCCGGATGTCTGGAACGCCTGGTTTCTTGTCGGTTGGGCTCAGCGTCGCCTCGGCAATTACCAGGAGGGCCGGGAGGCGTTTCTAAAGGCCCTGGAGCTGGAAGAGAGTGAGCCGGATCTCTACAACGAGCTCGCCATTTGCGAAATGGAGCTCGGCATGCTGCACGAGAGCCGACGACGCCTGCAGAAGGCGCTCCGTCTGGAACCTGAGAACACCAAGATCATGTCCAACCTGGGGATCCTCGCCCTGAAGGAGGGAAAAGAGGAGGAGGCAAAAGGCTTTTTCGCCAGTGTTCTCGACCTCGCCCCGGACGACGAGATCGCCAAGAAGTACCTCGAGCACCTCGAATAGTCAGTTGTGTCACTAAGCTTGTGTAACTGAAGCAGCAGAGCGTTTTACGGGTAAAGAA
>CAYZHV010000358.1:0-2981 GCA_964478055.1 uncultured Spirochaetaceae bacterium
GGTCTGGGTCTATCCGGCAGCCCATCCGGAAGATAACGACTACTGCATGTCGGTGAGCGTTAAGACGCCCTAAGGTATAGAGGGCGCAGCAAATACCTATGCGGCTCCCCGGGGGCCGCTACTTTCTCATGGCACTGAAGGACGAGGAGGTCTATACTTCTAGGTGTGCACCTCCTGGAGCTCCTCGCCGCGTTGGGTGCGGCCCAAGGCATTCTTCTTCTGCTGCTGATAGCGCTTCGGTTCAGACATCACAAGAATCTACCTCTGGGCATACTTGTTCTCGTCTTCTCCCTTCGGTTGGGGACTATCCCATCCTGGAATCCCGCAATCCTCGCTTCCTACCCGTGGCTCTATCCAGCGACCGCACCACTCCCGTTTCTCTTCGGCCCTCTCCTCTGGTGGTACGCCCGAGAGCTCGTCAATGAGAATGATGCAACCCCTCGGTTCGTTTGGCTGCACTTTATGCCCTATCTGCTAGAGGTAGGCGCGGTGAGCTATTCGGTCCTTAGCAGGAGTTCAGCGGAGTTCGCGCTCTTTTTGCAGGCCGTCTTCGCCGGAAGTCCGCCCCTCTGGTTGCCGGCGCGGAATGGGATCAAGGTTCTCCTGAACGTTCTGTACATAGTCCTTGCCGGCAGGCTCGCCTTTGGCACCGCCGTGGAGGGTCTCGGTCGGGCCCGTAGGCTCTGGCTTCGGGCGTTGGTTGTTGTCCCCGTCGCTTCCTTGGTTCCTTTCGCCTTTGTGGCGGTCAATTCCCGGGCCTCCGCAGCTCTGGTGGAAGGAGTGACGCTCCCCTTTGCGATTCTTGCAGGCGCAATGTCGCTGCTTATCTATACCTTTTCCATGCTCGTCCTCGCAGCGCCGGACGCAGCAGCCACCGGCGGCGTGCCTGGGCGTAAGGAGTCTCTGAGCAGCGTTCCGGAAGATGAGTGCCAGCGCATCGGCAAGCGCGTCGAGGAGAAGTTGCAAGAGGGAGCGTACCGCGATCCGGAGCTCTCTCTCGGTCATCTCGCTCAGGAGCTCAATGTTCATCCAAACCGCCTTTCGGTGGCGGTAAACCATTCGTTTCAGGAACCCTTCCGGCGAGTGCTCAATCGGTACCGCCTCGATTACTTCCGCCACCGACTGGATGAGGGCGCATTGGAGAGGGAGAACATCCTGGAGCTCGCATTTGAAGCGGGGTTTCCGTCAAAGAGCACTTTCAATCGGCTCTTCAAGGAGTATTTCGGCGTTGCTCCCTCAGTCTACGCAGCCACTCTCGGCACGGCTCCGGAGCGAGAGCCCTTTACTGCTCGACCCTTAGAACTGGAGTCCCGGCGCCCCGGAAAAGGGGCCAAAGGGGAGTGACCGTGGCGGGCCTACTGACCACGGCGGACAAAAACTTTGGAAGTGCCATCGATGCGCTCGCTCCAAGTGAGATAGATCGCCCCTGCTGAGGAGGCGAGGTGCGGGTACTCGGTTACGGAGCCCGGGACTCGGTTGAAACCTGTGGCCGGTTCGACTGCCTCCCAGGAACCAGATAGAGGATCGTAGGCGGAAAGGGTGACCTTGTAGCCTTCGGCATCATTCTCAGCCCAGGCGAGGTAGAGGTGGTTACCAAAAGAGGTGGCTCGACCCCACCAGCCATCTGTGTCGGCTCCGCGGTTGAGTCCCCCGGCGGTGGCCCCGTCTATCAGTAACCAGGCCGGGGATGCGTCGAGCCCGTTGTATTCGGCTGCACGGACCTGCTGTCGTCCCGGCGCCTCTCTCTCGTACCAGACCGCGTAGAGTTTTTCCGAGTGGGTGAGCAACTGCGGCCCCCGGGCGCCCCGGTCAGCCGAGAAGTTGAGCCCCTGTTGTCCCCCTCCATCCACCATAGGCCACTGCGGATCCGCGTCATTTCCGTTGTATCTCGCCACCCGCAGCTGCCGGGCCTCGCCATTACGCTCATACCAGGCGGCGTAGAGCCTACCCGCGTGTGCGTGAAGCTTCGGATAGTAGGCGTCGACTGACGGGTCGAAGTTGATTCCGGACGTTCCCAGATCTACACTGATCCAATTAGGATTCTCGAAATTCCCGGAGAATCGGCTCACCCTGATTTGATACGCCGTGCCCTCGGCGCTCCGCCATGCAGCATAGAGGTTGCCGGCAAAACTGGTGAGAGACGCGTACTCGGCGGCGGTGCTACCTGAGGCCCGGAGTCCCGTCGCCTCGCTTCCATCGATGTAGCTCCATTTAGGAGAGCTATCGTTGCCGTCGTATCGGGCGGCACGAATGGTCCACTCCTCAGGGGCAGTTTCCTCGTGCCAGTAGCAGTAGAGCTCGCCGTTGTGTACAACCAGGCGGGACCAGAGGGCGTTTTGGTCGTCCATCCGATTCAACCCTGTTGAAGCAGCGCCGTCTACGAAAAGCCAGCTCCCGGCGCCCTCTTCCCAGACTGCGACACGTATTCGATTCAGCCCGTCTATCCGTTCGTACCAGGTGTTGTAGAGCTTCTCGTCAAAGACTGCTAGCTGCGCGTAGAATGCCCCACCGGAGCCGTAGTTGAGGGAGCCTTCCGCGCTGCTGCCGGGGAGGAGTTGCCATTGGAGGTCGGCCGGCTGGATTGATTGCCCTCCGCCCGGGGTTTCCGATCCGGAGGGTGAGTTGCAGGAGTAGGCCGCTACCAGCAAAGCAAAGAGCAAAATCGCGGAAGCGGTCCGAGGTCGTTGTCTCAACGGCCCCGAATCACGCGGAAATTGAGGTCAGCAACACCGGGTTGCTCGATCCATCCAATGAGTAGCGTGCCGTTGTATCCGGTAGCCGCCGGATACCGCGCATCATAGACTCCTGTGTCGACGTTTAGCCCGGTTGTGCCATCCCCGTCGACAAACTGCCAGGCCGGCGACGCGGTGTTTCCATTGAACGCAAGCACCCTGAGTTGGTATACTCCACCGCTGCTATCCTCGGTAAAGGCGACGTAGACGACGCCGTTCAGTACAAATGGAGCAGAAGAACCTCGTACC
>CAYZHV010000359.1:0-2980 GCA_964478055.1 uncultured Spirochaetaceae bacterium
GGGAGGCCGTCAGATTCGGCGGTTCCCTTCTTCTCTCCGATCCAGGTTACGTTTGTGGTGTAGGTATATTGCTGTTCCATAGGTAGAGAATATACCAACTGCCCTGGGCAAGCGTCAGACCGGGCGGGCGGCGCGCGCCCTGTCCTTCGGGGTATTCCGGCGTCTGCTATTCCGATCTAATGATTTGCCCGGCGCCGGCGACCTTGCTAAGCTGATGGAAGGGAGGATTCTATGGGCGCAGCGCGGTACCGAAAAAAGATAGAACAACTCCTAAAAGGGACGGACGTCCGCATCGACGGCGATCGCCCCTGGGATGTAGAGGTGAAGGATGAGCGGTTCTTCCAGAAGGTGCTACATCAGGGCTCTCTTGGCCTGGGTGAGTCCTACATGGATGGCTGGTGGGAGTGCGCGCGTATCGATGAGATGCTTACGCGCATTCTCAAGGCGGGACTGGACAGAAAGGTGATAGCCCGGGTCCTCGCTTTCGACGTTCTCGGGGCGCTTCTCTTTAACCTGCAGAGTCGCTCCCGGGCGTGGATCGTCGGCCAGCGGCACTACGACATCGGCAACGACCTCTACGAGGGGATGCTCGACAAGCTCCTCACCTACAGCTGTGGCTACTGGAAAGACGCGCAGAACCTCGACGAGGCGCAGGAGGCGAAGCTCGACCTGGTGGCAAGAAAGCTGGGGCTTCAGGCGGGCATGCGAGTCCTCGACATCGGCTGCGGCTGGGGTGGAGCAGCGAAGTTTATGGCGGAGCGGTACAACTGTTCGGTGGTGGGGGTCACAGTCTCCCAGCGGCAGGTTGAGTACGCCCAGGAGCTCTGCCGAGGTCTCCCGGTGGACATCCGCCTCCAGGATTACCGGGAGCTCAATGAGAAATTTCACCGCATTTTTTCGATCGGCATGTTCGAGCACGTCGGCTACCGCAACTACCGCACCTTTATGGAGGTGGTGAGAAACCTCCTTACCGAGGAGGGACTCTTCCTGCTCCACACCATCGGCGGAAACCGCTCGGTCAAGACCACGGATCCCTGGATTCATCGGTATATCTTTCCCAACGGCATGCTCCCCTCGGTCAAGCAGATCGCCACGGCGGCGGAGGAACTCTTCGTCATGGAGGACTGGCACAACTTCGGCGCCCACTACGACACAACCCTGATGCACTGGCATGAGAACTTCGAGAACGCCTGGCCAGAGCTCGCCGAGGAGTACGACGAACGGTTTCACCGCATGTGGCGCTACTATCTCCTCTCATCGGCGGCGGGATTTCGGGCGCGGAAGAACCAGCTCTGGCAGATCGTGCTCTCGCCGAACGGCGTGCCCGGCGGGCACGAGTCTATCAGGTGAGCGGAGCCTGGAGCGCGCCCCTGGCAGATAGGATCGGAACGCTGACGGTTGGAAAGACCTTGCTCCCGGGACCGGGTGCGGATAAGCTGATGCGAAAGGGAGAAAAGCATGAGCGCTCGTTACTGCGTAGTAGGAAGCATCAATATGGACCTGGTCGCCCAGGTGGATCGATTTCCCAAACCCGGAGAGACCCGGACCGGTTCCACCTTTGGTACATACCCCGGCGGTAAGGGAGCAAACCAGGCGGTAGCCCTGGCACGGCTCGGGGCGGACATCACCATGGCGGGCAAGATCGGCGACGATGTTTTCGGCTCGAGCTACCAGGAAACCTTCGATCAGGAGGGGGTTAACCGTTCTATCGTCGAGGTAGAGAAGGGTCTCTCCACGGGAGTGGCGGTTATCGAAGTGGACGACAGCGGGGAGAACCACATCGTCATCGTTCCCGGGGCCAACGGAAAGATGGACCGGGCTTATGTGGAGCGCAACATCGAGACTATCGCCTCCGCGGACTATGTGCTCTTTCAGCTCGAGATCCCTCTCGATACAATCACCCACACCCTCTCCCTACTCAAAGACCGAAAGGCCATGACAATTCTCGACCCCGCTCCGGCCCCGGAGGAGGGATTGCCCTCGGAACTTCTTGCGAACGTCGATTTCATCACGCCGAACGAGAGCGAGGCTCAGTCTCTAACCGGGGTGGAGGTAACTGACGAGGCGAGCGCCCGGAAAGCGGGGGAGGCCCTGATGAAGCAGGGCGCATCGAGAGTAATTATCAAGGCCGGGGGAAGCGGCGCCTACATAGTCGATGAGGCGGGAGTTCGAAAAGTTGAAGGCTTCTCGGTGGAGGTGGCGGACACCACCGCCGCGGGGGATGCTTTTAACGCCGGCTTCGCCTTCGCCCTAGGAGAGGGCTCCTCCCTGGAAGACGGTGTGCGGCACGGCAACGCCGTGGGTGCTATGGCGTGCACTGGCTTTGGCGCTCAGAGCGCCATGCCCACGAGCGCGGAAGTAGAGAAGCTCCTGGGCCGCTGAGGGGCCTGGAGGATCGCCACGGCCCCGGTCCCGGCCACGGCCCCGGCCGCGTGACCGCCCGCGCCCGGTAGTCAGAAGCGCTTCTTCTTCCGTTTCTTTCGAAGCCACTCCTTCTCTTCCTCGTCCTCGAGCTCTACTTCGCCGAGAAGTGTTTCTGCCTCGGCACCTGCACTATCCACAACAAAACGGCCCGAGAGGGTCTGCAGCTCCTCGGCGATTCGCCGGTTTTCCTCGCTCCGTTTGCTGCTGTCCTCGATCTGCCCCACGATACGCCGGACGCTCTCTTCGATAGCGCCGATCCGTTCCGAGAGCTCGTTACTCAAGGTCTGCAAGGATTCCATCTTTTCCCGGGCACGATCGGTAAAGCTCCGCATCTCCGATGAGGCGGTACGGAGATTGTCCGTGGTCTCGGTGATCTGGGAGATCGCCTGGAAGACCTGTTCGTTTCCGGTATTCTGCTCGTTGACCGCCGCGGAGACTTCGCTCTGGAGTTGATCTACCGTGGCAACCTGCTCCTCCACGGATCGAAAGGAGGCGTCCGCGGCACTGGTCGCTTCGGCTACCTCCGCGATAACACCTTCGGTTGCCCTGAGCTCGT
>CAYZHV010000360.1:0-2933 GCA_964478055.1 uncultured Spirochaetaceae bacterium
CGCCACGCCGTCTTCCACGCTTACCCAGTAGTACTCCTCCTCGGGGACCTGCCCGCCCCGGCGACCAAGAGCGCCCCTGAGCAGCTCAATGCGCCGTTCCACCAGGAATCGCCGATGGCCCCCCTCGATCCACCGTCGAAGCCCCTCATCCAGCTTGCCGTTGAGGGGGTACCGCGCTCCGCCGTCGGTCTCGACTGCCAGGCAGGGCTCGAAGAGCACCCGATCACCGGTGTAGAGCACCGGAAAGAAGGAGAGTTCCAGGCGGGCGATGCGATGGAACTCGAGCTCCGCGAGACCGTCTCCGTCGGCTGACGCAACGGATGGCTGCATAACCCAGAGAGGAGGCGTGTCGCCACCAAGAACTCGCTGCGGCAGGATTCGGCCCAGCGGGAGTCTGCGCCCCTCGCGACCGCTGAGCTGGGGAAGGAGCTCCGTCTCCCAACGAGAGCGAGCGACGCACTCTCTGCTCGGCCGCCAGGGCGAAAACGCTCCAGCCCTCCCGTCTCTGCGGATGTAGCGCACCAACGGAGTCACGTAGAGCCACCTTCCGAGGGGTGTTGGGTAGTCGGGCTCCGAGACAACCATTAGATGGAGCACCTTGCTTCCCGGCCCGGGCTTCTCACCATCTTCAAGAACTCGCGTCTTGAATCCTCGGGGATCGCCGTCCAGGTGTAACCATGAGCGAGACGTCCTCGTGTCTCCGGAAAGGTCCCGGCGACCGAAAACCGGCGGCATCCTCCGCTCCTCCCGCCTAGGGTTAGGCGAGGCGCCGGTCGGGTGCGGCGACCGCTCTTTGGAAACCGCCTCCGGCATCCAGACCGCTTCGAGCATCATGAGAGAACGTTTCCAATTGTCGGGAGTATCCTCGGAGTCGAATGCCGCCAGGAGCAGAGCGCCGAGGTGTTTGCAGAAGCGCGGATAGGGACAGTTGCAACCGCCCCAGAGCTCCCCGTCGAAGATTCTCACCGAGGCGCGGTAGAGATTCCCGCCGGTGCCGCGAACCTCGCCCTCCAATTGCGATCGCGTTGCGGAAAGCGAAAGTACCCGCCCCTCTTCGAAGTACTGGAGCGCCCGGGCGATGATTACCGGATCATTGAAAAACGAGGCGAGGTGGTATTCGGTAAATGTCACGGGAGGGTAGTCCTCGCCGACGATACTCCTGCTTCAGCTAAGGGAGATAATCTCTGGAACAGCCGGTACTCGGCGTCGCGATCCGCTGGCGCGGCCAAAATCGCTGTTTGTGCGCGTTCCTGGACCCCCGCGCTCACAACGACCTATACTATAGCTATGCCGACGAGGGTATCAGTGGCAGCAGATCTCGAGAGAGAAATACTCACCGCCGAGGACTTCCTCGACTGGCTCGAACCGGGCAGGCAGGCGGACCTCATAGATGGGGAGATCAACATGCACTCACCTGTTTCGATTCGTCACGCGAAGCTACTAAACTTCGCGGATCGCCTCGTGGCGGGCTTTGTCGAAGCCCATGATCTCGGCGAGGTGTTCCGCGAAGTGGTCGCCGTCCGCCTGAGCTCGAGGAACGTCTTTCTTCCGGACCTCGCCTACTATCGAAAAGATCGCCTTCATTTACTCGGAGAAACCGCCATCGCCGGCGCCCCGGATCTGGTTGTAGAAGTCCTGAGCCAGCGCACCGCCGACCGAGACGTGGGAGTCAAGTTTGCCGAGTACGAACAGCACGGAGTTAACGAGTACTGGGTTCTTGACCCGGAAACCCTGGCCCATCGGTTCTACGCCCGGGAGGGAGAGCTCTTGGTTGAGTTCGCCTACCAGGAGCCGACAATCCCTTCCAAGGTGGTCCCCGGCTTCTTCCTCCAGCGAAGCTGGCTCGACCCCGCCAGTCTGCCCAAAGTGGCCGACTGCCTTTCGGCTATAGATGCCGACACCTTGCCATGAGTTAGTGTTTTTTGTTTCCTGCCGTCATGCGAAGCCGGCCTCCTAACGATAAGCGTGATCGACCGCGGTCCTGAGCGCCGCGATGTGGGCGGGGCGAATGCCACAGCATCCGCCAACGGCGCCTGCGCCGGCACCTACCCACTCCATGGCGGCGGCAGCGAACTCGTCGGGCGAGAGGGTGTTGTCGAATCGCCAATTGGGTATGTCGAAAACGCCGTGATGCGGGTAGGCGTAGACAGGCCCGTCCCAGACTTTCCGGACCACCTGAAGCGCATCCGGCGTGAGCTCTATCTCGCTATGCATCACGCCCACCGCCTGGGGTGTGCCACCTCCGTCGAGCACTCGGGCGAGGCCGTCTTCGAAGGGTGTCTGTGAACCGTGGAGCCACAACTCGCCTTGCGGACCTCGTTCCGCGCTGAATCCCAGCCAAACAGGCAATCCGGTTTCCAGCGCCGCCTCCAGACACAATCGCGTCTGCCTCACATCACGCATCATCTCGAGCATGATAAGATCCACACCAACATCCGCGATGATCTTAGCCTGAGCCCGGTAGCCGTCGCCGGGAGCCCCGGCCTCATCGATCACGGATTGTTCCAGACCTTTGGAGAGCGTCGTGGTGGACATGGAGCCGGCGACCCAGGCGGGTCGTTCTTTACGGCTGGGCCATGTTTCTCTGGTGTCTCGGGCCAGTTCCAGCGCCTCGCGGTTCGCCGCATCGAACTCGTCGGCGAGGCCGGCACTCATCATCATGTGGTAGTTACAGGAATAGGTGTTCGCGATAATGATCTCCGCGCCGGCCTCCAAGTACGCTTGGTGCACCCGGCGAAGAATGTCCGCGTCCGTGAGAGCTGCCCGGGCGCTCCAGACCTCTTCGTGCAGAGTCGCGCCCAAGCGCTCGAGTTCCGTACCCGTTCCGCCGTCGATGAGGATAGGGGGACCCTCCTCGAGGCGGGCTGCAATAGCGTCTGCCGTCGTGATCGAATCCATACTCCACCTTCGCATCAAGGGCGGGTTTTGTCACT
>CAYZHV010000361.1:0-2913 GCA_964478055.1 uncultured Spirochaetaceae bacterium
AGATCACGACCGAGGCCGGGACATCGCTCACAGCTATCGTCCGCGACCTCTTCGACGCCATCGACCCCGACAAGGTCGAGGCCGACGCCAGGGCCGCAGGCCACCCCGAGCCCGACGATGCCGCCATGAACGCCGCGCGCGAGGAACGGATCAGGCACGCCGCCAACGTCTTCACCGGCCCGCTCATCACCCTGATGGACACGATCCGCCGCGACGTTGAGCAGACCATCGACCATGACAACCTCGACACGCTCCTGCGCGCCGAATGGGCGGGCGACGTGGCGGAGAACGCGCAGAAGATTGCGCAGGAGTTCGAGGACTACCTGAGCGAGCACCGCGACGAGATCGAGGCACTGGCCATCTACTTCAACACCCCCGCCCGCCGCTCCGAAGTGACCTACGCGATGATCAAGGACGTGCTGAAAAAGCTGACCGAGGATCGTCCGCGCCTCGCCCCGCTCACGGTCTGGCGCGCCTACGCGCATCTCGATGACTACAAGGGCGGCAACCCCGCCAGCGACCTGACCGCGCTGGTGGCGCTGATCCGCCGGGTCACGGGGCTGGATGCCACCCTCACCCGCCACTCCGAGCGGGTGCGGCGCAATTTTCAGCGTTGGATCCTGCACCGCCATTCGGGCGCCGGCGAGAAGTTCACCGAGGAGCAGATGGCCTGGCTGCGCATGATCCGCGACCACCTCGCCACCTCCTTCACCATCGAACGCGACGATCTGGACCTGGCCCCCTTCGACAGCAAGGGCGGCATGGGGCAGATGTACGCGCTGTTCGGGGACCGCATGGATGCGGTGATGGCCGAGATGAATGAGGCGTTGTCGGCGTGAAGGATTTGCCAAGCGGATGGGTCGAAGTGCCCCTCGGTAGCTTGATCGGGCAGGACGGTATTTTCACCGATGGCGACTGGGTCGAAAGCAAGGACCAAGACCCGAAAGGTTCAGTTCGTCTTATTCAGCTGGCCGATATTGCCGATAGCAATTTCGTCGATAAATCGTCGCGTTTTCTGACCCGAGAGAAGGCTGATGAACTGAACTGCACCTTTCTCAAGAAAGGTGATCTACTCGTCGCGCGAATGCCTGATCCGCTGGGTCGATGCTGTATCTTCCCACTTGAAGGCGAAGAATGCTTTGTCACCGTAGTTGATGTTTGTGCCATCAGGTTGGGCAGCGCCCCGATCGAGCCACGCTACCTAATGCGGGCAATCAACTCGCCAGAAGTTCGCGGCAAAATTTCTGACCTGCAGTCTGGCTCGACCCGGAAGCGCATTTCCCGCGGCAACCTTGCTACGGTTCCGATTCCGATCCCTCCCCTCAACGAACAACGCCGCATCGTCGTGAAGATCGAGGCGCTGTTCGACGAGATCGACAAGGGGGTCGAGAGCCTGCAATCGGCGCGCACCACCCTCGACCTCTACCGCCAGTCTCTGCTGAAATCCGCCTTCGAGGGCCGCCTCACCGCCGACTGGCGCGCGCAGAACGCCGACAAGCTGGAAGCCCCCGAAACCCTGCTCGCCCGCATCCAGCGTGAGCGCGACGCCCGCTACAAAGCCGCCCTGGAAGCTTGGCAAGACGCCCTTGCTGATTGGCGCGCGGCTGGTGAAAAGGGCAAGAAACCCGCGAAGCCGAAGCGGCCAGCAACGTTCCCGAATCAGCTGCAGAATCTTCGGATCGCATTGCCCGAGCTACCACTCGGTTGGACATGGGCACACTTGGGCCTGTGCTCGGCGGGGCCTGAGTATGGATCCGCGGCTAAGTCTGCGGAAACTGGCGCAGTTCCCGTGATCCGCATGGGCAACCTTCAGCGAGGTCGCATCGACTGGGACAACTTGGCATTTACCTCCGATCCGGACGAAATCAACCAGTATTCCTTGCGGCCCGGAGATGTCCTCTTCAATCGAACAAACAGCCCAGAACTCGTAGGAAAAACTTCAATCTATCAGGGCGAGCGCCCGGCGTTGTTCGCTGGCTACCTGGTACGGGTCAACCAGATCGCAGAAATCGCGTCAGGCCCCTATTTGACCTACTTTCTTAATTCGCCCATCGCCAGCGAACACGGAAAAACCGTTAAGACTGACGGTGTGAACCAGTCCAACATCAATGCGAGCAAGTTGCAGCAATATCCGTTTCCCTACTGCTCCCCAGCCGAACAAACCGAAGTCGTCCGCATCCTCGACGAAAAGCTCGAAGCCGCCAACGCCCTCGAAGCCGAAATCGACGCCGCGCTCACCCGCGCCGAGGCCCTGCGCCAGGCCATCCTGAAAAAAGCCTTCGCCGGCCAGCTCGTTCCCCAGGACCCAAAAGACGAACCGGCCTCCGCCCTGCTGGAGCGAATCAAGGCCGAGCGCGAAAAGGCGCCGAAGAGCACCCGAAAGCGCAAGGCGCCGGCCTAAAGCTGCAGCCAGATCGACCTCTCGCTGTCCTTGCTGTCTAATTGTCACTTTGCCAGCCGTAACGGAGCATCCGTCCATGCCGACCATCACCGTGAGAAACCTGCCTGACGAATTACACCGAGCGTTGCGGGTTCGTGCCGACCGCAACGGACGCAGCGTGGAAGCCGAAGTCCGCGAAATCCTCGCGGCCACCGTTGCAGCGGAAAGCCGACTCAAGCTCGGCTCACTGTTGGCCGACTTCGGCCGGCAGGCCGGGCTGACCGACGAGGATGCCGCCGTATTCGAAGGCCTGCGCAGCAAAAGCCCCATACGCGCCATCGATTTCGAATGATGATCCTGGACACCAACCTGATCTCGGCGCCACTGCGCCCGGAGCCCGAACCGCGCGTCATGACCTGGATTGATGCCCAGCCACTGGAAACGCTCTACCTCACCGTCACCAAGCCCTGGGAATGCCCATGAACACCGCCCCCATCGTCTCCCGGGTCTGGAGCTTCTGCACCACGCTGCGC
>CAYZHV010000362.1:0-2900 GCA_964478055.1 uncultured Spirochaetaceae bacterium
GTCATGCAGACCTCGCCCGGCTCGCCGCCGGCGTTGGGCTGCTGGCAGACGGTGAGCACGTCCGCCTCGCGTTGGCGGTAGCTGCACTTTCGTTGCGGCGAGCAGTCCGAGCTGCGGCCACAGCGCGTCTGGCTGTCGATCTCGGGCATGCACACCTGGATGTTGCCCTGATTGCCGTCGCCGTCGCTGTAGAGCTTGGTCTGGCAGGTGGTGCCCGGATAGTCCTCGCAGTGGACATCGTCGGTGCAGATGCCGCCGCAGGCGCCGTTCATGCACAACGAGTTGCTGCAGAAGACGTCCTCGTCGGCGTCGCAGTAGTAGCCCGGCTCGCGGCCACCCGGGATGGTGTCGACGCACACGGTCAGCGGGTCGCCGTTCTGGCCGACCACGCCGCACAGCTGGCCCTCGCCGATGCAGTCCGGGTCGACGTGGAAGGTGCACTCGGTGCCCGAGCCCACCGGCTCGAAGATGAAGGTGCACTGCGCCGAGCAGATCACGGTGAAGGGATCGGTCATGCTGGCCTGCGCGGTGCAGGGAAGACCCAGCCCGGCGCAGGAGATGTAGAGGTTCATGGCGGCGTCGATGGTGCCGGTGCAGAAGATGGCGTCGAGGTTGAACGACAGGCTGCAGCCGTCCTGGACCACCTCCACCCCGTTGGCGTCCGAGACCTGCAAGCAGGCCGCCTTGATGTCGTAGACGCCGGAGATGTCCGGACAATCGGGAGGCTCGTCGCCGCCGTCGACCCCGCCGTCCGGGGTGTCGCAGACGTCGGGGCCGTCGATGGTGCCGTCGCAGTCGTCGTCCAGTCCGTTGCAGACCTCGGTGGCCCCCGGGTTGATGTTGGCGTTGCGGTCGTCGCAGTCGGTACCGCCGACCAGCACAGAGTCGTAGCCGTCGCGATCCACGTCGCCGTCTGGGGTACTTGGGTCGCAGTCGTCGTCGGAACCGTTGTAGACGATCTCATTGGCTCCCGGGTTAATGTCGGGATTTCGATCGTCGCAGTCTGTGCCGCCGAGAAGCACCGAGTCGTATCCATCGCCGTCCAGATCGTTATCCGGTGTGTTCGGGTCGCAGTCGTCGTCTTTGCGGTTGTAGATGATTTCCGTGGCCCCCGGATTGACTTCGTCGTCACCGTCATCGCAGTCACAGCAATCTCCCCAACCGTCGCCGTCCTGGTCGGGGCCCTGGTTCGGCTCGCCGGGTTGCTCGCAGGTGACGTCGTCGCACCTCGGCTCGGCCGGACAACTGGCCGCTTCGTCGCCGGTGGATGGGAAGACCCCATTGAGGACGATCGTGGAGGGCTCGATCGACAACTCGGTTCCGTTCTGCCTGTCGGCAATTGTTCCTTCGATGTCCAGCGAGATCTGCGTCTCGACGCAGGACGCGGCTACGTTGTCGCCGGGAACCTCGCTGACGCTCAAGTGGACACCGGCATTGAGGCCGCCGATATCGACATAGACCCCCTCACTCTGATCCGGGAAGTTGGGGCATTGCGAGTCGGCGCTGAACGAGAAGTCGAGGACTTCGAGAGCGCCGTTTTCGTTGAACAGCCTGCCCGCTGTCACGTTCATCTCGCATCCGCTGGCGTGGCGCAGCACCAGGGTTATCTCGTATATGCACCCGTCTTCGAATTCATCCACGTCGCGTTTGTGCTTCAGTTCGACTGTTCCGGACTGGAACTCGAGTGAACTGACGCTGGTGTCGAATACCCCGGCCACGCTCTGGGCGCCGCTGTTGCAAGTCGCCGGAACGCAGGTGCCGTTGTCGGCGCATTTTTCACCGGCCGAACAACCCGGTGGGCAGAAGCCACCGCAGCCGTCCGGGCCACACTCCTTGCCATCGCACGCTGGAACGCAATCGCAGGGTTCCTTGCAACCCGAGAAATCGGAGTTGCACCCACATTCGCAGGTTCCCGCGACGTTTCCTTCGTTGCCGCAAGAATCGACCCAGTAGACAACGCCCTCGCGACAGAGCGTGTGGTCGTTGGGCTTACAAACTTCACCACCCCCACTACCACAGCCAAGCGAGAACGAGACGCAAAGACAAAATCCGAAAGTAAGCAAGCATAATTTTTTCATTTTCCTAGGCTCCAGTGAAATGGGCGAAGTGGAAAAAAGGCTATTCCTTCCAAATCCCCCTATTTGCTAGCTTCGCCTCAGTCTGAACCTTCCTACACGTAGACGAGTAGATCCTCGTACACCGGATTGTCAAGCCGTCGGCTGGTTTTTCTTATGGGCTGTATGGGCTTCTACCGAGCGCACCTGAAGCCCACGTGATGGTCTTCCTGGTTGCCGTTGCTATGGCGTGAAGTGGTGGTGTTGTAGTCGCCGTCAGTAGCGCAACTCCCGCCCCGGAGGGGGTGCCAGCAGTCAGCAGGGCCCGGCCTGGGACTGCCGTCTGCCGGTACGCCCGCTAGGCCATTTGACCAACAGTCCGCAGTGCGCTCCCATGTGTTGCCCACCATGTCGCAGAGCCCCTGCATTGTGTCGCCGGTCGGTGAGTAGGTGCAAGGCGTCGTCGGCTGGCCTATGCAGTTGCCCGCGTTCATGTGGACGCAGTTGACCGGTTCCTCGTTTCCCCACGGGTACAGATTGAGCAGCCCTCGGCTTCGGGCGGCATACTCGAATTCCGCCTCCGTTGGCAGTCGACCCAAGACCCATCCGCAGAACTCATTTGCCTGTTGCCAAGTCGTACAAACGATGGCGTGGCTTTGCGCACCAGACAAGCGCCTGGATTGCCTTTGTCGGATGGTGAACTCGTCCTTGTTGATGCTACCTACAGATTGTACGGGAGGTGGCTTTTCTCGTCAATCCCCCACTGCTCCCTCGACTTCCAGTCCACAGCACGGCAAGCAAACAGGTGCCCCTCCGCCTTTTGGCGGCACGCCGGTCGAAAAAGCG
>CAYZHV010000363.1:0-2881 GCA_964478055.1 uncultured Spirochaetaceae bacterium
CCGTCGGTATCGAACAGGTGCGAATCCGCACCGTCCTTACCTGCGAGTCCAAGCACGGCGTCTGCCAGAAGTGCTACGGACGGAACCTGGCGGACAACAAGACCGTCAATATTGGTGAAGCTGTCGGTATCGTGGCGGCTCAGTCCATCGGACAGCCCGGCACCCAGCTCACCATGCGTACCTTCCACATAGGTGGCGCGGCCACAAAGACCTCTGAGGAGTCTAGAACCTACCTTCGCTATCCGGTCTATGTCCGGGAATTCAAGGGCTCCACGGTGGAGCTCGAGGACGGGACGATTCTCTTTACCCGAAAGGGTCACATTATCGTCGCCCGGGTCGTTATGAAGGAAGAGCTCAAGAAGAACGACAAGCTGCTCCTCGAAGAAGGGGACAAGGCGGTTCGTGGCCAGGGGCTTATCAAGCGCGGCAAGCAGGAGATCCTCGCCGAGGACAACGGCTACGTCGTGAAGCAGGGGAGTACCCTCTTTCTCATAGCCCAGGATCAGAAGGTCGACATTCGTAACGGTGCGGAGGTGCTCGCTCGTCCCGGACAGATCGTTGAACCCGAGGAGACTATCGCCTCGTTCGACCCCTTTAGTGATCCGATAATCTGTGAGTTCTCGGGCACCGTGCGGTTCCAGGACATTGTCGGTGGGACCACCCTAAAAGAAGAGGTCAACGAGGATACTGGCAACGTGGAGAAGAAGATCGTGGAGAATCCGGTTGAAAACATGCAGCCGGCCCTTTCGGTCGTCGACGACGACGGAAATGAGGTCTTTGTCTATCCCTTGCCGAACTCCGCTTACCTCAACGTGGATGACGGGGACAAGGTAAAGCCGGGACGGACCCTGGCGAAGATGCTCAAGGAGAGCGTCAAAACCCGCGACATCACCGGTGGTCTTCCCCGAGTTGGTGAGCTCTTCGAGGCACGGCGACCGAAGACCGCGGCTGTTCTCGCTCAGATTAGCGGTGTGGTCAAGACCGGCAATATTGTCAAAGGCAAGCGCACCGTTTTTGTCGAGGATAGCTGGGGACGGGAGTTCAAGCACATGGTGCCCATGGGACGGCTCCTGCTCGTCCGTGATGGCGACCGCGTCGAAGCAGGGGAGAGCCTCTGCGACGGCGTTACCGACCCTCACGACATCCTCCAGATTCTCGGAGAGAACGCCCTGCAGCGATTCCTCGTCAACGAGGTGCAGGAGGTCTACCGACTCCAGGGTGTAAACATCAACGACAAGCACATCGGCGTCATTATTCGGCAGATGATGCGCAAGCTCGAGATCGTTCAGGTCGGGGATACGAGCTTTATCTTCGGACAGCAGGTGGACAAGCACCGCTTCCAGGAGGAGAACGAACGGGTCAAAAAGCAGGGTGGACAGCCCGCGGTTGCCAAGCCGCTGCTGCTCGGTATTACCCGAGCCAGCCTCAATATCGACTCCTTTATCTCCGCGGCCTCCTTTCAGGAGACCACCAGAGTCCTCACCAACGCGGCAATTGCCGGTTCCGTGGACTCTCTGCGGGGCCTCAAGGAGAACGTCATTATCGGCCACCTCATTCCGGCCGGTACGGGTATGCGCAAGTACCGTCATCTCCGGCTCTTCGATGAGCAGAGCGAGAACCTCGATGAGAGTGTACAGCAGATCATAGAGGCTCGCCGAAAAGAGCAGGAAGCGATGGCGGAAGAAGAGGAAACTGAAGGCGGCGGAAGCCGAGAGGAAGCGGAAGTATACTAAAGCGGAGCGGCGGGAAGGCGTGCTTGACTTTTTACGACCTTCCTGCTACTCTCTGCTTCCGCTGCGCGAAACAGATTAGTGGAGAAATTGCGATAGATGCCTACAATTAACCAACTTATCCGTAAGGGACGGAAGCGACAGTTCAAGCCGAACAAGTCACCGGCACTCCAGGCGTGTCCGCAGAAGCGGGGCGTCTGCACCAGGGTTATGACCATTACACCGAAGAAGCCGAACTCTGCGCTTCGTAAGGTCGCTCGTGTGCGTCTGACTAACGGCATTGAGGTTACCGCCTACATTCCGGGAATCGGCCACAACCTCCAGGAGCACTCCGTTGTGCTGCTTCGCGGTGGTCGTGTTAAGGACCTCCCTGGTGTGCGCTACCATATTGTTCGAGGCGCCAAGGATACTCTCGGTGTAGAGGACCGGAAGAAGGGTCGCTCCAAGTACGGTACCAAGAAGCCGAAGGCGTAGACAGGACAAGAAGATGCCAAGACGAAGAGTTGCACCCAAGAAGAAGATTCTCGCAGATCCCCGGTACAACGATCTGCTCGTTTCCAAGTTTATCGCTCGGATGATGATTCACGGCAAGAAGTCTATTAGCCGAAGCATCATCTACGATGCTCTCAGCTTTGCTGAGTCCAAGGCGGACAAGGGAGCTGTGGAGGTCTTTCATAAGGCCTTGGAGAACGTAAAGCCGGTGGTAGAGGTTAAGTCCCGTCGAGTGGGCGGTTCCACCTACCAGGTTCCCGTGGAAATCAAGGACAACCGACGGGAGGCTCTGGCAATGCGCTGGATTATCAGCGCTGCTCGTGCCCGCAGCGGTAGGTCCATGTCCGAGAAGCTCGGTGCGGAGCTCCTGGACGCGTTTAACTCCACTGGTACGGCTTTTAAGAAGAAAGAAGACACCCACCGCATGGCTGAGGCGAATAAGGCCTTTAGCCACTACCGGTGGTAGAACAAGATTAGGGATTGCAATAGCCACGGGTAGCTTGCTATTCTGTGGCTGTTGAGGGAAGAAAGTGAGTTGCCTGGGAGGGTGGCTCAAACTGCTTTCCTACGTCCAAACCGGTTGCGGGAGCGACCAGGTGGCGCTTTTCCGGTCGTTGACCGGATTACTCTCCTTCCTTTTGAAGGCGTTCTTGACACGA
>CAYZHV010000364.1:0-2877 GCA_964478055.1 uncultured Spirochaetaceae bacterium
GAGTAGTTCTCCATATCCGGCTGCCGTGGAAGGGGGGCAACCTGTACGTCCCTACGGCCAATGAGAGGGACATAAAACATGCGAAAAAGTAAAGGAGCTGGATATACTGGAACTGAAGGTCCATGTGCTATGCTAGCACGAAGGCCCGCTGATTGAATACTGGTTCACAAGCACCGGTAATGGGAGACAGCTGGCCGTGGAGAACGAGTTTCTAAAGAAAAGTATCGGCAACTGTGCGGCAGCGATCCAACACGATTGAACCCGGCCATCCTCAGCTGACGATATCGAAACAGTGTGAGCTGTGTTCTATCAAGCACTTTCCCCGGGTTTCACCGTAGCCATCAGACGCAACATTTAGTGCCGTTCCGTACTGTTTCTTTTCTTTTGTACCGTCGTGGTTGGTGAGCTATTGTCGGTCGTCCCAGGGGGGACGCGGAGTTCTTTGAATATCCGAATATGAAATAAGTGGTTCAAAGAGTGGGCATTTGGCTTGCGAGTGGCGCCGGTTGTCCGGTAGCTATAGTAACTAACTACTCTGTAAGAAGTTGAGGGATGCGGCGGAGAGGACTTGAACCTCCACGGGCTAATGCCCACTAGCCCCTCAAGCTAGCGTGTCTACCAATTTCACCACCGCCGCTTGATCTGTTGTGTAGCGGGACTATAGCAAGAACCGGCGAAATGTGTCAACTGCTTTGCGGCCAGCCCCGCTACGCCTCGAGCAACCCTTCCAGCTGCTCCAGCCGGGAGGCGAAGTGTGTCATCGCCTCCTGGATCGGCTCGGGCCTGGACATGTCCACCCCCGCGGCGCCGAGGGACTCTATGGGAAATCGGGAGCCCCCGGACTTGAGAAAGGAGAAGTACTCCTCGAGCTCCTGGGTGCCCCCGGCGAGCACCCGCTTGGAAAGCGATATGGCGGCGGAGATGCCGGTTGAGTACTTGTAGACGTAGAAGGCGCGGTAGAAGTGCGGGATGCGCAGGCCCTCGAGCTGCACGGGATCGTCGATGGAGACCTCCGGGCCGAAGTAGTCGGAAAGAAGCTTGCCGTAGGTCTCCCTGAAGTAATCGAGGGTGGCGGGATTGCCTGACTCCACATGCTTGTGTACGAGGTCCTCGAACTCGGCGAACATGGTCTGCCGAAAGAGGGTGGCCACGAGGTCGTCGAGCTCCTTGTTTATGAGGTACGCCTGCATCCGCGGCTCCTTGGCCTTCTCTAAGAGATGGCGGTTGAGGAGCTGCTCGTTAAAGGTGGAGGCGACCTCCGCCTCGAAGATGGTGTAGTCGTAGTGCTGAAAGGGGTTGTTCTTGCTGGAGTAGTAGGAGTGCATGCTGTGTCCCGCCTCGTGGGCGAGGGTAAAGACATCCCGCAGCACGTCCTCCTTGTAGTTCATGAGGATGTAGGGCCAGCCGACGAAGCTGCCGGCGGAGAATGCGCCGGACCGCTTGCCTTTATTCTCGTACCGATCCACCCAGCCTCCGACGAGTCCGGAGCGCAGGGTCGAAACGTACTCCTCCCCTAAGGGTTGGAGCGCTTCGGTGACGAGGTCCACTGCCTCCTCGTAGCTATGGCGTACCTGGATCTCCGGCACGAGAGGAACCCGGGTGTCGAAGTGTGCGAAGTCCTCGATACCGAGGAGCCGCTTTCGCAGGGAGTAGTACCGGTGCAGGGTGGGGAGGTTGTTGCGAATGGTCTGCACAAGATTGTCGTAGACCGACTCATCGACCTTGTCGGGAAAGAGCGCCATCGCCCGGGCGGAGGGGTAGTTGCGCACTCTTGCCTTGTAGATGTCGAGTTGAATACTACCGGTGTAGAGGGAAGAAAGGGTGTGCTTGTGCTCCTCGAAGCGCTGGTAGAACTTCTTGTGCGCCTCCTGCCGGACGCTTCGGTCGGGGTCCTGCAAAAAGGTGACAAAGGTGGACTGGGTGAGGGGCTTCTCCTCTCCGTCGGAGGTTTTGACGGTGCCGAACTCGAGGTCCACGTCCACGAGAGACTGAAACGTCCGCTGGGCGGTCTGGTTTGCCTCCTGCTGCATGGAGAGGAGCTTCTCCTCTTCCTGGCTCAGAATGTGTGGTCGAAATCGACGGAGCTTGTTGAGAAAGATCTTGAAGGGCTGGAGCTTCGGATGCTCGACAAACTTCTCCATCTTCTCGTCCGGGATAGCCTGAATCTCCGGACGCTGGTAACTGGCGGCGGCGTCCACGGTGGTGGCAACGCGCATAAACCGGTCGAATCGCGCCTGGTTCTCGCTGCTGGAGGCGTCCTCGGACTTCTTGAGCATGGCGAAATAGCCGAGGCGCTCTTCGAGCATGCCGACCTCGTTCATATACTCGAGGATCTCCGCGAGCTTCTCCGCGGACTCGCCTAGTTTTCCCTTGAAGGATTGTATCGTCTCGACCTTGCTCTCCAGGAGCTCGAGGTCTTCGTCCCACTTCTTCTCCTCGGTGTAGAGGGAGGAGAGATCCCATTTGTGTTCCTGAGGCACTTCGCTGCGTTGGGGTATTCCGCTCATGGGGCAAGGCTACGTTCGGCATCGAGCAAAGTCAAGCAGCTTCCACTCCTCTCGAGGATGGGCCGACTTCCGGGGGTTGCGGCGGGTCTTCGCAACAACAGGTCCAAGGTTGACCTTGCCCGGGGGCCGTGCTACAAGAGTCGGATGAACGCCTGGCACGATATCGATGCCGCACGCATCACCGCGGAGAAGTTCCTAGCGATTATCGAGATCCCGAAGGGGAGCAAGAAGAAGTACGAGCTCGACAAGGCGACGGGTCTGATCAAGCTCGATCGAATTCTCTTCACTTCCACCCATTACCCCTCGAACTACGGGTTTATTCCTCGGACCCTGGCGGATGACAACGACCCCCTGGATGTGCTGGTCCTCT
>CAYZHV010000365.1:0-2845 GCA_964478055.1 uncultured Spirochaetaceae bacterium
CGTAGAGCGTCTGAATGGTAAAGCCCAAGGCGCCCCAATCCACGGGATGCTCCGCCCCCGCCTCTATTCGCTCCCAGGCGATCCTGTTGCGCTCCAGCAGCCGCTCGATCTTGCGGACATCGCCTTCGAGTTCTTCAATTAACGCAAGAATAGACGCATAGGTGTGCATGGTTGGTCTTCCACTTATCCCGACCGAACGTCTTCGTCGGTCACGATAACCCCGGAAGTACCCGATTACGAACAAAGCCGGTCGCCATCTCGGAGGTGGCTTTCAACTCGTCTACCGCGTCGAAGAGGTCGTTGAGATAGCGACTACCCTCTTCCGGATCGTCCTGATAGTCGTGGGCTAGTTGGTTTCGCGTCTCTCGCATGGCAACCCACCTGCCCGCGTCGGAAATCGCACCGGCCTTTTCCAGCTCAGTGAGCATATCGAACACCGTCAGCGACGCCGCGTCTTCTCGCAGCACCGAAAGAACCGCGGGAAAGAGCTTGGCCCCCAGGGCATCCTGAAGCTTGGTAAAGCGATAGACCATCTGGTCGACGTGCTCCACCTGTTCGTCAGTCAGGCCCTCGTAGGTCTCAGGCGTAAGGGGAAAGAATCCGCCACAGCGGCCCTTCGCTTGAGAGAGACGCTTCTCATGAGCTGCACACTCTCGGAGAATCGCCTCAAAACGCTCTGTAGACGTCGCCTTCTTCTTCATCTATGTAAGGAGGACTCCCTCTTCCCTAGCCACCCGGTGGACCGGCTTCTCCTCGCTCTGTGGCGTGGCCACCACCAGATCGATCCGCCTGTCGCCGATACGCTTTTTGAGCTCCACAAGAAAAGGAACCCGGGCGTCATGCGCCTCCTGGGCGTCAAGGGATGTCTCCACAAAGAGGTCGATATCCCCGCCCCGGCCGGCGTCATCCACTCGAGATCCGAACAGCGTCACCCGACAATCCTCGCCAAAGTGACCGGCGGCAAGCTCGAGGATGGCGCTTTTCTCTCGTTCCGTTAGTCGCATGGATCACGTCGTCCCGCGGGACGGCTCGTCTCCGGCACCAAACTCGTCGACAATAGCCGCGGCAAACTCTCGAAAGACCTCCAGGTGTTCGGTAATCAGCCGATACACTCTGTCCCAGTCGATCTTTTCATACTCGTGGACGGAGATGTTGCGAAAGCCGACGGCTCGACGCAAACGGTCGGCAAGCTCATCGCCGAGGGCGTCGTGCTCAGCCAAAGTGGTAAAGGTCTCCGCCATTGTGGAAGGCGCGGTCCATCCACGCTGCGAAACGAGGTGTCCCCCGAGATCGACGCAAATCTGAATGGCCCGCTGCAGGTTTACAGAAACAATATCCTGGGCGTCGTAGTCTTCGGATAGCGCCTTGGCGGACTCCGGCGTATGCTCCTTGATCCGACGGAGACAGCGATCGAGGGCCTCGAGTTTGACGTCTAAAAGATCATTTTCCCGCAAGAAATCGCTCCCGCTTCTTACGCCGGATCATCCGAACGGTAGGTAGGAAGTCTTCAACGAAGTCGAGCATGCGGATAATCAGCTCTCCCCGGATTCGTGGGTCCGATTGATGGATCACCACGCCCTTGGTGAGAACCTCTTTGAGAAACACACCCTCCGCCCGGGCGAGATCGCGAACCTGTACCTCTCGCCCGGCCCGGCGCCCCGCCTCGAGGCTGAGGTGGAGCAGCGTCTCCTCGTCCAGAGGGTTACGATGGTCTTTGGCCACTGCGAGGTCCACGTCGCTATCCGACCGCTGGCTCTCAGCGGCGAACGAGCCGTAGAGGATGGCCAACTTGATCTCAGGATAGCGCCGAATCTCTTGGCATAACAGCTCTTTGAGTTCCTCGGCTTCCCGCTTCCCCACGTTACGACTCCAAACCCCTCGGGCCAGTGCACACTTCCTAATAGATGGTGTTCCTATTTTTGTTCCGGGCGAAGCAACTCGGTCACCGCCGCAACCGCGCCGTCAATGCCGAGACTGTCCGTATCCAGCACCAACTCCGGCTCCCCAGGCTCCTCGTAGGCGCCATCGACGCCGGTAAACCCGCGGATCTCCCCGGCTCGCGCCTTCTTGTAGAGCCCCTTGGGATCCCGCTTCTCAGCCTCCTCGAGGCTCACCTTGACGTGTACCTCCAGGAAGTCACCCTCGGGAAAAAGCTTGCGGACAAACTCCCGCTCCTCCCTGTAGGGGGAGATAAAGGTGCAGAGCACGATATGCCCGTAGTCGTACATTAGCCGGGCCACGTGGCCGACCCGACGGATGTTCTCTCGTCGGTCCTCGCGATTAAAGCCGAGGTCGCCGTTGAGGCCGTGGCGCACGTTGTCGCCATCGAGCCGAATCACGGAAAAGCCCTCGTCAAAGAGCTCTTTTTCGACCTGCTTGGCGATGGTGCTCTTGCCCGCCCCGGAAAGGCCGGTAAACCAGAGGCACAACGGTTTGTGGCCGTTACGCCGGATGCGATCCTGGGGCCCCACGAGGCCCGGATCCCAGGTGATGTCCGTGGACTGGGGCATCTCCAACCGCTTGCCGCGCTCTTCTCTCCGGAGCTCCTCTATGGTGCTCCTGGAGCTGTGGCGGATCATCCCCGCGGCCACCGTGCGGTAGTCGTGGGGGTCTATGAGAATAAAGCCGCCAGTGTTGCGGTTACGGTCGTAGGGGTCGTAGAAGATCGGCTTGGCCGTGGTTACCTTGACCCGGCCGATCTCGTTGAGCCGGAGCGTCTCCGCCGCCTGATCTCGGTGGAGGGTGTTTACATCGAGTTGGTAGAGTACCTCGTCCACAAAGGCTTGCGTTCTGTTTGTCGTCTGCTGCAGGATGTAGTTGGTGGAGGTTGAAAGCTCGTGGCGCT
>CAYZHV010000366.1:0-2796 GCA_964478055.1 uncultured Spirochaetaceae bacterium
CCTTGGAGTAGTCCACCAGGTCCATCTTGTTGACGCAGACCACCACGTGGGGGATCCCAAGTAAGCTCGCCACGATACCGTGCCGCCTACTCTGGGTGAGCACGCCGTTGCGCGCGTCGATAAGGATAACCGCCAGGTCCGCGGTGGAGGCGCCGGTAACCATGTTCCGGGTGTACTGCTCGTGCCCCGGGGTATCGGCGATAATAAACTTGCGCTTAGCCGTGGAAAAGTAGCGGTAGGCAACATCGATCGTAATGCCCTGCTCCCGCTCCGCCCTGAGGCCGTCGGTAAGCAGCGCCAGGTTGACCTGCTCCTCTCCCCGGAGCTTGCTCGTGTTTTCGAGCTGTTCCATCTGATCCTGAAAGATCTGCTTGGAGTCGTAGAGCATCCGCCCGATGAGGGTGCTCTTTCCGTCGTCCACGCTCCCGGCGGTGGTAAAACGCAGGAGGTCTCGCTCTTGTACGAGCTGGGTTGTTTCTGGAGATGTAGTAGTAGGTGTGCTCATGTAGGTCCTTATCCGTGGCTCCTTTTACTGAACCCGGTTTAGCAAATCACGATCTGCTTTTTGAGGAGAAGTCATATTCGCTCTTCAATTCGCTATTGTCGCTCATATACAGATTTGTCGAGTTCAGCCATTTGCATCTCGAACACGCCCTAAGCAGTCCGGTGCAACTTGTCCGCCTTGCTCTCGGTGGCGCCGGTGCTTATTTGCTAGTGCTTTCCTTATCCCGCCGCCCGTCGCGCTTCGAGCCAGCGTTCCAAGGACCGCGCAGACTCTTGTGAGCGAATGCCGAATATGATCGCTTCAGTCTGGATATCCTCGTCGATTTGCGGCCAATGGATCCCAAGGCCATCTCCAATTAACTGCCAGTCATTACGCTCTTGCTTTGTGGCATGAGCCAGTCGTGGATACCATTCAACCGGAACACTTACACTCCGCCCGTCCGCAAGCTCCACCGAAAGCGTGTCTTCGGTAACTGAGACCGCCGTCGCCGGTGGTACAATAGCGCTATTCCTCAAAGAACTCATTCCACCCTCTTATAATCTGATCGCGGTTTTTCTCAACGATACGCTCGATCTCTCTCAGCTCAGCTCGCCCAAACCCGTAGCTACCGTCCAGAGCAACTGGTAAAACCCAAAACTTCGCAACCGCCCGATCCCGTTGGACATGTACGTGAACCGGTTCGCTGCGGTCGGACGAGTAGAAGAAGAGGCGGTACGGACCAACCCGGAGTATAGTGGGCATGTGGTTTTAAAAATACCCCTGCTTCTTCCGATCTTCCATCGCCGCCTCCGAGCGCTTGTCGTCCGCCCGGCCGCCCCGCTCGGTCACACGGGTGGCGGCGATCTCGTTGACGATGTCTGCAAGCTCGCTCGCTCGGCTCTCGGTGGCTCCGGTACAGGTCATGTCACCGATGGTGCGAAAGCGCACCCACGCCTTTTCCGCCTCTTCTCCGTCGGTGAGCTTGTTGTAGGGGCCCAGGGCGAGGATAACACCGTCCCGGCGGACAACCTCCCGCTCATGGGTAAAGTAGAGGCTCGGAAGCTCCACTTCTTCGCGCTGCAGGTACTGCCAGACGTCGAGCTCGGTCCAGTTACTGATCGGAAAGACCCTAAGATGCTCGCCCGGGCGCTTCATCCCGTTGTAGAGGTTCCAGAGCTCCGGGCGCTGGTTCTTGGGATCCCACTGGCCAAAGCGGTCACGAAAGCTAAAGAACCGCTCCTTGGCGCGCGCCTTTTCCTCGTCCCGCCGGGCGCCGCCCATGGCGCAGTCGAACTTGAACTCACTCAACGCGTCTAACAGCGTCACCGTCTGCAGGCCGTTGCGGCTCGGGTTCGGGCCTTCTTCTTCCTTTACCCTGCCCTGCTTTATGGAGTCTTCCACATAGCGGACGATGATGTTGGCCCCGATTTGATCCATCCACCAATCCCGGTAGCGGATCGTCTCGTCAAAGTTGTGGCCCGTGTCTATGTGCATCAGGGGAAAGGGGATCTTTCCCGGATAGAACGCCTTTTTGGCGAGGTAGGACATGAGAATCGAGTCCTTTCCGCCGGAAAAGAGCATAACCGGCCGCTCGAACTGCGCGGCGACCTCGCGGATGACGTAGATCGCCTCGGACTCGAGGATGTCCAGGGTGTTTCGTTGGTAGTTCTTAGGTGCCATGGGCTAACCTTTTGTTTTTCCTTTAGTGAAGTGGGTTGTTGTTTGGAGAATCGTGCACGTGGGTTTCTGCGCTCAGATAAGAGTGCACTCGTACCTGGAGAAGAATGAATCGTTGGTCATTAACGGTCGGAGAGCTTGTCAGGTGCGCCGAGCGCCCACAAAAGAACGTGAGTGTCGAGAAGAAACGTCACTGCTTCTCCCCGTAGAAAAGGGCTTCAATCTCTTCGCTCGGAGCATCAAAATCGTCGGCGATTTCAATCCGACCCCGCAGCAATCCAAGCTGCCGCTTTCCCCGGGGCTTGTGCGGCACGAGATCTGCAACCGGAAGATTGTTCTTGGCAATGGTAACCTTCTCACCATGGTAGACTAGGTCTACGAGCTTTGAGAGTTTTGCCTTAGCTTCCGAAAGACTAACTATCATTGCAGATTACATGGCACTAGGTTGGTCTAGTTGATCAACTCAGGCCAGACGCCCTCACCAGAAACCACGGATTGTGAAGGTCTTCCTTGTTGTACTCCAAGGGCCCCTCAGGCGCGCCGGTCCCCGCGTCCCAGCGCAGGACTTCGCAGCCCGCGGCCCGGGCGACGGCGTCGCCGGCTGCGGTATCCCACTCCATGGTGGGTGCGAAGCG
>CAYZHV010000367.1:0-2791 GCA_964478055.1 uncultured Spirochaetaceae bacterium
GCCTCGAGGAGGCGGCCCGCGAGGATGAAGAAGTACTGACGCGTCAGCTACTGCGCCGTTATGGAGATGGAAGAGAGAAGCTGGTCCAGTTGATCCCGCCGAAAGCCGTTTCCTTCCGGGGTCACCGCCGCCACGGAGACCACGATGCCCTGTACGGTTCCAACTATTAGGCGGTACTCCACCGGTCGACCCCCTCCATCGTGCCCGGAGGCAGTTACTTCCACAACTTCCTCCGCTTCCGGGATCGTCTCGCTATCGATGGGCGAAGGCCCCTCAGGCTCTCCCTCGATGGTTATGCCCGTACCCTCCAACGCCTCTTCGGCGTACTCCGCCGCAGTAAAGGGGAGCTCAAAAGCCGCAACCGTCACATAGCCGCTCCCCTCCTCCGGGAGAACCAGCTCTCTCTGGTTTGCAAGCAGACGCAATGCGTCAATCGAGCGGCGAGAGAATCCGATCATCGGGGTCATACCGTTCGCCTCGTAGAAGTCCACTGGCTGCCACGTCTCGGGATAGATAACAGAGAGATGGTGGCGCATGAATCGTCCTGTGTACCGGCGGTAGCCCGTCTCTACCTCCCCGAGGCCGAGAGCACGAAGCTCCTCCACAGGAAGGGAGTCGAAGAGCGGGAGGATCTTCTCGGAGACATCAGCGGGAGCGCTGCCTTCGGTGTACTCAGCTCGCAGGAGAAGAGCCGAACGTCCGGGAAAAGCGCCGGCGACCAGCACGGCCCCCTCCTCCTGCTCAAGGAAGAAAACCCTCTCTCCCCGAACCGCGGTTTCGCCGAGCTCTGGCGCTTCGACTATCTCCTCCTGGGTCATGAGCTGCGCCATGGCGCCGTAGGCGAGGTAGAGCTGCACCTTTTGCAGGTCGCCTTCTTCGCCTCCGTAGGTGGCCCAGAGTTCCGGATAGGCGACCCCGGCGTGCATGGTGCGACTACCGCCCTCCTGGCCCTGGAGAGAGAGTCCTTCGAGGCTGCTCGGAAGCAGGTCGCCAAGGGTTCCCTTCGGAAGAATCGACAAAGCCTCCTCAGGACGCCCCGGCGCCTGCTCGGTGGCGGAAGAATCATCCGCTTGCCCCTCTCCGGAGGGCGCTCCTTCAGGTCGCGGCCAGACGACCGTTTCGCCGGAGTCTATATAGAGCCACTCCTCGGGGCTTACGTAGTAATCCATTTTCCCGCCGCTGTGGCCGAAACCTGGAGAGCCCGCCTCCTCCGCCACCCTCGCGAGGCCGCCCCGAAAGGGCTCAGCAAAGGCCCACCGCTCTCGAGAGATCGGCTCGCCCTCGGTATCGATGTACGCCCAGTTGTCCCGATCTATGATCGCCACCGGCGCGACACCTCCGGAGAAACGCTGGGCCAGGACGTACTCCGGGTCGATAACAAGAGCGCCGGAGCGGTCTATGTAACCGTACGCCTCCTCGCCAAATTCCTTTGCAGTATCCACCGCCGCGAGTCCCTCGGAGAAGGGAAGCCCCTCATCAAAGCGAGGATCGATCTCGAGCTCCCCCGATGGATTGATGTACCCCCAGGTCCCGTCGACAAAACCGCCCACCAGGACCGGGGCCAGCCCCTCCGAGAATTGACGGGCGCCGTGAAACCGCGGCTCCACCGCAACGTTGCCCTCCTGATCGATGTAGCCCCAGCTCGCCGAGGCACCGGAGCCGAAGCTCGTGTTTACCGCCGCAAGCCCTTCGCTAAAGGCGTAGACTTCGCTGAAGGCGGGCTCAATCGCTACCTCACCTTCTCGGTCGAGATAGCCCCAGGCGTCCTCGCCAGCTCTGCTAAAGGGCGCCAGCCCCTCGGAAAAGTCCCCAACGGCCCGCATACCGGTGTTCAGCACCTCCGTTCCGGAGGCGTCCACGAAGCGTATCGTTCCGTCCAGGAGCACTCGTCCGAGGCCGTCGCTAAAGTGGTTGGCCTCTTCGTAAATCGGGTCTATGACCACCTCGCCATCGCTGTCCATGTAGCCCCAGCTCTCCTCCACTCTGACAGGAAAGAGCCGTCCATCATCCTGTGCCCAGAGCGGCGGAAGAATGAATAGAAGGAGAACTGCCGCCATCACCGCCGATGTACTACGGCCCCCTTGCCTGCTGCTTCGAGATTCACTATTGCTGCTTCGATAATGCATACTCAAAAAGTCATAAAATAGACAGAGTTCATCCGTCAACCGCAGCTCTAGACTGCTTTTGCCCGAAAGTAGAGAAGCGCTCCGTTCTCCTGGGTGAGAGACTCATAATGCAAGCGGTGGCGTTCGCAAAGCTCTCGTAATTCATCCTCCGAGCCAGGGGCGATGGTTCACCCGTTTCCCCTGGGGGTCCAAGAGAAAGTAGAGCCCCTTGCGATCAACAACTCGAAATCCGCCTTTTAGGGATTGCACCTGAGACCTCTATAAGAATCGTACTCCCAGTGCAAGAGCGTCACAAGGAACAATCCCTCCCCGGGGCCCTTCCGCCATGGAGCCTCGGAACCTCGAGCGCGGGCTCCCTTGCGCCATCTAGGGGCGTGGCCTATCGTGTAAAGAGGACCATGATAGAGAAACTGAAGAACTACGAGCCTCTTATCTGGATCAACGACAAGAGACAACCGGAATACGACGCTGAAGCAGGCCCCATTTCGCTTGAGGATGTGCGAGAGGCGGACGAAGCCCTTCGGAAGTTCGCGCCATTTTTAGTCTCTGCCTTTCTCGAGACCGCAGCCTCCGACGGTGTGATCGAGTCGTCCCTCCGGCGGCTCGAAGAGATGCCTCACCGCCTCAGGGAGTTCACCTTTGCCCCGGAGAACCTCTATCTCAAA
>CAYZHV010000368.1:0-2724 GCA_964478055.1 uncultured Spirochaetaceae bacterium
TTCTTCTCCCCGCTACCGCTCACCAGCGGAATCTGCGCGTCGGCGATGCGCTTTCGACTCCGGTAGGTGGTGTGCAGGAGCTCGTGGGCCGCCTCGCTTCCGGGGGACCCGCCGAGAACCGTCTGGTAGTAGGCGTCGAGAAAGGGGTTGTCGCTGCTCCGCCGTAGCTGCCGGCCGGCGTCGTGCTCGTAGAGCCGTTCTCGTCTGCGTCGATGGATCTCGGTATCGAAGCTCACCGGCTGACCGGCGCCGCCTATGCAGCCACCGGGGCACGCCATCACCTCGACCAGGTCAAACTCGACCTTCCCCTCTCGAATTTCTCGGGCCAGGCGCTTCGCGTTGGCAATGCCTTGAACCACCGCTATACGCACCTCTTCGCCTTTGAGCTCCAGGGTGGCAGCCTTGACTCCCTTCTCTCCCCGGAGCGCTTCGAGCTCGATCGGCGCGGCCGATGAGCCGCCGGACACTCGACCTCGGGGGCCGGCTCCAAGGTAGCGGACCACCGCCTCGGCTACCCCACCGGAGTTCCCAAAGATGACACCGGCACCGGAGCTCAGTCCCATGGGCAGATCGAGGGAGTCCGGTTTGAGCTCCGCAAAGCGAATGCCCGCCTCCTGGATCATGAGACCGAGCTCGGCGGTAGTGAGGACGTGGTCCACCAGGGGCTCGCCGTCCCGGCTGAGCTCAGAGCGCTGCGCCTCGTACTTCTTTGCGGTGCACGGCATGATGGCGACAACCTTGACGTTCTCAGGCGCCAGGCCGAGCTCTTCGGGGATCGTGCGCTTGGCTAGAGAGCCGACCATGCTCTGAGGCGACATGCAGCTCGAGAGGTTGGGCAGGAGCTCCGGAAAGGACTGCTCCGCAAACTTCACCCAGGCAGGGCAGCAGGAGGTAAACATCGGCAGGCTCTTCCCCGCCTCCCGACGGTGGGCAAACTCCGTCGCCTCCTCGAGAACCGTCAGGTCCGCCCCGAAACTGGTGTCGTAGACCGCATCGAAGCCGAGCATTCGTAGGGCACGCACCGTCTTGCCCATGACTGCGTCGCCGGAATCCATCCCAAAGACCTCGCCCAGGGCAACTCGGACCGCCGGGGCGATCTGCGCCACCACGTAGGTATCCTCTTTCGAGAGCTCGTTCCAGACCCGCTTGGTCTGACTCTTCGGCACAATCGCAGCAGTGGGACAGACCGCGGCGCACTGGCCGCAGTTTATGCAGTCCACCTCTCCGAGGGAACGGCCGAAGGCCGGGGTTACAACCACTTCCTCACCCCGATGGGCAAAGTCGATCGCCCCGATGCCCTGCACCTCACTGCAGTAGCGAACGCAGTCACCGCAGAGAATACACTTGTTCGGGTCCCGGACCAGGGCGACCGACCCCTCGTCGAGGGGGCGTTCCTCACGGGTCCGGGGAAAACGCACCTTCTCCACGCCCATCTTGGAGGCGAGGTCCCGGAGCTTGCAGGTCGCCGAGCGGGAACAGGTCGGGCAGTCCTGCTTGTGGTTCGCGAGCAGGAGCTCGAGGTTCATCCTTCGCATGGCGCGAATTCTCGGCGTGGTTGTCTTGACGCTCATGCCCGCCTTGGGCGGTACCACGCAGGAGGCATCGACCTTCTTTCCGTCGATCTCTACCAGGCAGAGCCGGCAGGCGCCGTAGGTGCTTAAACTGCTGTGATAGCAGAAGGTCGGTATGTCTATGTTTGCCTTGCGGATGAGGGAGAGGAGGTTCTTCTCACCCTCGATCGGGACGGCAACTCCGTCCACGTTTATGAATCCGGTGTTGTCACTCATGCAGCACCTCCGGTTATTGCGTTGAATTTGCAAGCTTCGATACACGCTCCGCACTTAATGCAGAGATCCTGGTTAATGCGATGGGGCTGACGCACCGTCCCTTCGATGGCGCCGACCGGGCACTTTCGAGCACAGAGGGTACATCCCTTGCAGAGCTCCTCATCGATCTCGATCGGGCAGAGGGCGGCACACTGCTTGGTCCGGCAGAGCTTGTTGAGGACGTGGTCCTCGTACTCGGAGCGAAACTGCTTGAGCGTGGAGAGCACCGGCGACGGAGCCGACTTACCGAGGCCGCAGAGGGAGGAGTCGGCGACGTTCTCACAGAGCTCCTTTAGGAGCTCCAAGGTCTGCTCGTCGGCCCTGCCCTGGATAATGTCGTCTAAGAGCTCCAGGAGCTGCCGAGTTCCCTCGCGACAGGGCACGCACTTACCACAGGACTCGTGCTGGGTGAACTGCATGAAGAAGCGCGCCACCTGTACCATACAGGTCGCATCGTTCATTACCACGAGTCCCCCGGAACCGACCATGGCGCCGACCTCGTCGAGAGAGTCGAAGTCCAGGGGAAGGTCGAGGTGCTCGGCGGTGAGACATCCGCCGGAGGGGCCGCCGATCTGCACCGCCTTGAAGGCGTCGTTGTTAATCGCGCCGCTCTCATCGAGCACCCCGCCGCCGATCTCGAAGACGATCTCTCGCAAAGTGGTGCCGAAGGGCACCTCGATGAGGCCGGTGTTTGCCACGTGCCCGGTGAGGGCGAAGGTCTTGGTACCGGGAGAGCGCTCGGTGCCGATCTCGCGGTACGCCTCGGCCCCCTCCCCGATGATGTCTTTGACCATGGCGAGGGTCTCTACGTTGTTAACAATGGTCGGCTTGTCCCAGAGACCGCGCTCCGCCGTTCGCGGCGGCTTGGGCCGTGGCATGCCGCGGTTACCCATGATGG
>CAYZHV010000369.1:0-2720 GCA_964478055.1 uncultured Spirochaetaceae bacterium
TCTCCGGTGTGGTGTCCAAAGTTGCCAGCGTCACCTCGAGCATGCGTGTCGGCATCGCCGGCCGGCACATTATGGACGTCGGGACCTGGGAAGCGATTCAGAACTTTCTGGGTGAAAAGGAGTGGGTCAACGTAGACGATGATCTGACGATGCTGAGAATGGTCAAATCGGAGGCGGAACTCGAGGTAATGCGGTTCGGCTATTCCATTGTACAGAAAGCCTTTGAAGCGGCGGTAAACGCCATCGAACCCGGGAAGAGCGAAATGGAAGTGGCCGCGGCGGTCAAGTCCGTCATGTTCGCCGAGGGCGCCGACGGCTTCGGAATCGAGCCGATGATCGGAGCAGGACCGAATGCATCGTCCGTACTCTGCCGCTCGACTCGGAGAGTTATCCAGAAGAACGACATCGTCAGGCTCGCCATTATCTCGAGATACGAGGGATACTGCGCCACCATCGGTAGACCGGTGTTTGTCGGGAGCCTCGACCCGGCGATGAAGGAGCGATTTGACGTCCTCTGCGAGGCGAGGGCTGCGTGCATTGACGCCGCGAAAGCGGGTGTTCCGGGTGCGGATATCGAAGGCGCCGGAAGGCGGGTGCTCCGGGACGCGGGCTACGAGTACACCTACTCAGGTGTTCACAGTATCGGCTGCCAGGAGTTCGAGACGCCGATCTTCGGACCCGGGGTAGAAGGCAGCGTTACGGAGAACACGATGCTTTCCATCGAGATTCCGCTCTTCCATCAACCTTGGGGGGGCCTGCATCTCGAGGATGGAATCAGGATCCGCAAAGATGATGCAGAGTTGATGCACGATTCCCAGCTCCTCATCCAGAAGTAGGGATTCGACTGAAAATGGGCACGACCATCAAGGACATCGCGGAACAGGCTGACGTATCAATCGCAACGGTCTCTCTGGTCCTCAACAACAAGCCGGGCGTGGGCGACGAAACGCGCAAACGCATTCTCAAGCTTGCCGAAAAGATGCAGTACGTTAACTCCCCTCGGGCGTCCAACACGGCGATCGAAAAAGGCACCGTGCGATTCCTGAAAATCGCTCGCCACGGACACATCGTAAACCGGGACCACAACGTCTTTATTTCGGATTACATCGACGGAATAGATCAGTCCGGCAAGGAGCTGCAGTACAAGACGGAAGTTACCTCCTTCAAGAGCACTCCCATGGAAGAGATCGTCCGTACGATTCAGACTCAACCTGATCTCGCTGGAGCAATCGTCTTGGGCACGGAACTGACCCGAGAAGACATTCTGATGTTCGAGTCAGTATCGATGCCGATTGTCTTCATCGACACCTTTCTGGACTACGTGCCCTTCGATTTCGTCGATATGAACAACATCGACTCGGTCTTCAGGGTGATCGAGCACTTCCTGAGCTACGGGCACCAGGAGATCGGCATCGTGAGATCCCGCTTCAGAACCCGCAATTTTGCCCTCCGAGACAGAGCGTTTCGAGAAGGGATGGGCTCTTTTGGGCTGCAAATTGACCGCGGATACGTCTTCGAGGTGGACTCCACCTTTGATGGCGCCTATCAGGACATGCTTCAGTACCTAAAACAGGGAGCAAAACTGCCTTCCGCGCTCTTCTGCACTAATGACATGATAGCCTTCGGGGTACTGAAGGCTTTTCGCGAACGGGGCATCAAAGTGCCCGAAGACGTCTCGGTGATCGGATTCGACGATCTGCCTACCGCCGCCCTCCTCGATCCGCCGTTGACGAGTATAGCTGTGTCAAAGCGAGAGATCGGCTCCACCGCGATGCGTCGGCTCATCTCTCGTACCAGGAACGCCAGGATGCCCTACTCCAAGATCGTCGTGGGGGGCACACTGATCGAGCGGGAGAGTGTGGCTCGGATCGGAGAGGCCATCCGCCCTGGGTTACAGGATCTCGACCAGCAACCATGGTGAAAGAGGCATGGGGGCTGAGCCCGCCGTGCCGATGAGTGATGCACCGCATCCATACGAAGGCCCCTAGCAAGGAGGAACAACAATGATTAAGTATTCCGTCATTCTCGGAAACCTGGGCAACACCAACGATCGGTTTCTGTCCACAGGCTACAAAGACCAACCCCCTAAAGAAGAGATGATAGAGCGAGCCGCCAAGATCGAAGGGGTTAGCGGCATCGAGCTCGTGGGAACCTGGGACATTACACCGGATAACGCGGACCATATGGGATCAGTTCTGAAGAAGAACGGCCTTACCTGCGTCTCGATTATCCCGGATCTCTTCAGTCAGAAGCGATGGGGCAACGGAAGTCTCTCCGCCAAGGACCCGTCGATTCGATCCCAGGCGATTGAGGCCACCCGGGAAGCGGCGGAGACGGCGCGCAAGATCGGCTGCCCCATGCTAAACATCTGGCCCGGTCAGGACGGGTACGACTACTCCCTGCAGGCGGACTTTCGTACCGAACGCCGCTGGTTTACCGAAGGCATTCGCACCGTCGCCGAGGAGTATCCCGATATCCGTTTTGCCCTGGAGTACAAGCCCAAGGAGCCGCGAACTCACTCCTATCTGGCTCGGGCCGCAGACACCCTGCTCCTCGCCGAGGACACCGGCCTGGACAACGTCGGGGTCTGCATCGACGTGGGCCACGCCCTGTACGCCTACGAGAACGTGGCGGAGTCGATCGTAATTCTCCAGGAGCGGAATAGAAAGCTCTTTCACATGCACTTTAACGACAACTACCGCTACTGGGACGACGACATG
>CAYZHV010000370.1:0-2698 GCA_964478055.1 uncultured Spirochaetaceae bacterium
TACCTCATCCGGGGAGAAGAGGGTCCATTCACCCTCTTCCATGACCCGCTTCATAAAGAGGTCGGGAATCCAGTTTGCCGTGTTCATGTCGTGGGTCCGACGCCGGTCGTCACCGGTGTTTCGTCTCAAATCGAGAAAGTCCTCGATATCGAGGTGCCAGCTTTCCAGGTAGGCGCAGGTCGCCCCCCGGCGCTTGCCGGAACGGTTAATCGCGACAGTGGTGTCATTGGCGATCTTGAGGAAGGGAATAACACCCTGGCTCTCCACCTTGGTGGAGTTGATCATGGCGCCGGTGGCTCGAATGCTTGACCAGTCGTTTCCGATGCCCCCGGACCATTTGGACATCTGAGCGTTGTCGCCGATGCACTTGAAGATGTGCTCCAGATCATCGGTGACAGTGCTCAGGTAGCAACTGGAGAGCTGCGGGTGGGTGAGCCCGGCGTGAAAGAGGGTGGGCGTGGAGCTGACGAACCGGAGGGAAGAGAGGACGTTGTAGAACTCCTGGGCCCGGCTGTTCTTCTCAGGCTCCCTAATTGAGAGGCCCATGGCGACGCGCATCCAGAATCCCTGGGGTGTCTCCAGGAGGCGGCCGGCGATCTTGACGAAGTATCGCTCGTAGAGAGTCTGCACGCCGACGTATTTGATGAGCTCGTCCCTGCTCGGTTGCAGCGCCTGAGATAGGGCGTCCAGGTCGAACTCTAGAAGGGCGGAGTCGAAGTGCCCACGTTTTACCCCCTCCCTAATACCGAGAACAAAGGCGGCCCGATACTGCCGTTCGAGCTCCTCGTAACTCTCCACGGAGCTGCCGATAACCTCCCGGTAGAGTTTCTGTCGAAGGATCCGGGAGGCGAGAATGTTGTACTCCGGGTCCCGCTCGATAAAGGAGATGGTGGCCAGAAGGAGCGCCTGCTCCACTTCCGCAGCCTCGATCCCGGAGTAGATGTTTTTCTTGAGCTCCTTGAGAATAAGCTCCTGGTCGATCTCCTCCATGTCCTCCGCCAGGCGGCCGAGGGTTGCCCCGATCTTCTCATAGCTAAAAGGCTCGGATCGACCATCCCGCTTTGTCATGGTAAGGGAGCCGTCGAGAGCTCCCCGTCGGGCCGCTGCGCCTGACTGCTCCCGCTCCTCCGTCCGGCGAGCGCGGTAGATAATGTATCGCTTGGATACTTCGTAGAGATCCTGCTTGACGAGCTGCCGCTCCACCACGTCCTGGATTTCTTCAACCGAAGGGTGGCTCTCCCGATAGCTCTCCTCGAGCTCCCCTAGGATCGCTTCCAGGACCTGGTTGAGCTTGCTCCCTGAGGGATCCTCTCCGGCGGCCTCGAACGCCTTTGCCAGGGCTCCCTCTATGCGAGCCGCCTCGAATCCAACCCTGCTACCGTCCCGCTTTACTACCTGCGTCAGTGCCATGTTCCCTCCCGATGAACATTCCTATAGTTCTATTAAACCTTACCAACTAACCCAGCAATATAGTGCATGGCTGGTCAGACTGCAACCGTCAAACACCACATCTGGTGTTTTTATCGGCAGGTTCGAGGAGGACTGCACTAGTAGTGTGTATTATTACAAAAGAAGTGAGAATTTCTGCGGGTCGGGGCGGTTTGGCGAAGCCCGTTGACACATACCCATGGCCGGGGCAAGAGTGGCTAGCCATGAAGAGCCTATCCTGGTGGAAGGACACCTTTGCGACAAATCGAGATCTCTGGGAGAAAAACCTTCTAAAGGCGGCGGGGGAGGAGAAAGAGTGGAGCCGGGCAGTGCGGCAGTGGGTGGGCGAGGCGCAACTCAACCGTGAGGCAGAGCGGGTCGTTCCGAAGGGAGCTCTTGCGGGGGTGCCTTTCGGAGTGAAAGACCTCTTCGATCAGGAGGGGCAGGTGACTCGGGCCGGCTCCATTCTCTTAGAGGAGATCGGCGCCCCGGCGGTTCGAGACGCTTTGATTCTCAGACGGCTGCGAGAGCATGGAGCGGTACCAGTGGGCAGGACCAACATGAATGAGTTCGCCTACGGTCTCGACGGCTTCAACCCGCATACGGGAGACTGCCCTCATCCGAAAGATTCGGAGCGCATTTCCGGAGGCTCCTCCAGCGGCTCCGCCTGGATCGTGGCAAAGGGAATCCTCCCGGCGGCTCTTGGTACGGACACCGGTGGATCGGTGCGGGTTCCCGCGGCGCTCTGCGGTATCTACGGGTTTCGCGGAGTCCCGGACGAGATGGCGAGAGATGGCGTCTTTCCGCTGGCGAAGAGTTTCGACACTACCGGATGGTTTACCGCCTCCGGGGAGGACATGCTCGCGCTCCTGGAGTTACTCTGGGATTCCGATAATGAGGACGAAGGCTCCCCAGCGCTCTGGTACGCCCCGGGGTCGGTGCATCTATCAGAGGAGTGCGCGGCCTCGTATCGTGCGTTTGTCGATAGGAACCCGAGCGTCGAGCGCGGCTCCGAGGCTGCAGGCAGAGTTGCCCGAACTCTCGACTCGGTGATCGAGGAGGCGTTCTGGGCGTACAACGTGATTGGCTCCTGCGAAGCTTTTGAGGTCCACCGGGAGTGGTTCAACAGGTATAGGGACCGGTACAACCCGGATGTTTGGCGGCTGATCGACCGTTCCCGCCACTGGGAGTCCGGAGCCCTGGAGTATGCCAGAAGACTGAAGAACGAAGTGGCGGCGCTCTTGGGGCGAATCCTGGCGGAGAACGAAGC
>CAYZHV010000371.1:0-2672 GCA_964478055.1 uncultured Spirochaetaceae bacterium
GAACCGTTGGCGGGTACCGTGTGGTGCTCGAGGATGGTTCCTCTTTTTTTGTCTCAACCTCTCTATTCAAAGAGCTCGGCCTCTCCGAAGGCGATCGTCTGAACCCTGAGGAACACGCGGAGCTTGCCTCGGCCTCCTATCGCAGTCAGTTCCAACTCGCCCGGGAAAAGGCGCTCTCCTTTCTCGCTCGGCGGGAGCACACCGGCCTCGAAATCGAGCAGAAGCTCCACAAGCGGGATTTCCCCCGGGAAGTTATCAACGATGTGGTGGCCCAGCTCAAAGAGAGAAACGAGCTCGACGAGGGCCGTTACGCGGAGCAGTGGCTGAGGGTCAAGATGCGTCGAAACCCCCTGGGCCCGGCAAAGGCGCGAGCGACGCTGCTGGAGCGAGGGGTTCCTGAGGGAACTGTGCTTCGGGTACTGGAGGAGTTGGAGACCGAGCAGCCTGACTGCTGGCGCGAGGCGGCGGAACGGGTGGTGCGCAAGATGCCGGATCGCCGGCGTATTACGAAAGAGAAGTGCATACAGCGACTGATGAGGCGTGGTTTCTCCGGGGCTCACCTGGAGGGGATGGACCTTGACGCACTATTAGGTTGACATTTTGTATATTTTGTAATTAGACTGTTGAAAAGAGTTGAGGAGATTCGCACGTGGCACGAACCAATAAGAAGGAACGAACGTTCTCAGCCCTGGAAGTTGCTAATATCTGCGGCGTCGTGAACCAAACCGCAATTAACTGGATCAAGGATGGACACCTCAAGGCTTTTCGCACTCCCGGAAGACAGTACCGGGTTTATGCGGAAGAGCTTGCGCGTTTTCTACACTCCCGGGGAATGAAAATGCCCGAGGAGCTGCAGAAAGTGCTTGCCGACCAGGTTGCTATCGAGAGTGTACTCATCGTAGATGACGATCGCGACCTAAATGACCTGATCAAGCAGTTTCTGGAGAAGCGATTCGCGGATTACACCGTCTCTCAAGCCTTTGACGGCTTCGAGGCAGGCAAAGCGCTGGCCGAATCCAAACCGGATATTGTACTTCTCGATATCGACTTGCCCGGAGTGGACGGAAACAAGCTCTGCCGGAGCATCAAAGAGGACGAGGGACTCGGCGCGCCGATTGTTGTCGCGATTTCAGGCCTTGATGACCCGAGCGTGCAGGAGCGCATCATGGGAGAGGGCGCGGACGCCTTTTTGGCAAAACCCCTGGACCTCGAGAAGCTTCCGCAGCTCTTCGACGAGCTCGCCGAAAAGCGCAAGCACCCGGTCTGACAGGAGCGTTCTAGTTGAAACGTGAAGACGTCACCGTTCTAGTAGTAGAGGACGAAGACGCAATACGCCTCACCCTTCGGGACTATCTTCAAAAAAAGGGCTACTCCGTAGAAGTCGCCTCGGATGGTGTCGGTGCCATCAAGATTCTCCTCGACTACGACGTAGATGTCATTGTGACCGACTACCGCATGGAGATATTTGGCGGAGACTACTGGATTCGATTTCTCGAGCGCTTCTGCCAGGACCGTAAGATTTTTGTCACCAGCGGTTTTCTCCGGCCGGAGTTTCCTATTCCTTTTCCGGTCATCTACAAGCCCTTTGACTATGGCGAGTTGGATCGCCAACTGAGCGAAGCGGTCGGCATCGAAGGCTAAACCCCTGTGGCAGAGAAAAGAGCAGTCAAAGCCAACGTCAAAGGACGAGTCCAAGGCGTTGGCTTTCGGTATTCCACGCAGCGACAAGCTCGACGTCTCGGTGTTAATGGGTGGGTTCGTAACGAGCGTGACGGGACGGTCACCGTAGTGGCGGAAGGTCCCAAGCCCGCGGTGGACGAAATGATCCGCTGGCTCCACGAGGGACCGGGCTTTGCGAGCGTTGCGGACGTCACCGTCAACGAATATCCCTACGAGGCTAAGTACTCCTCCTTCACCGTAGAGCCCTAAGCGTGCGGCTCTACACGAATAGTGTGACACTTTCACGTCACGTGTAATCTTAGTCGCAGTCCGGAAACTCCAAGAATCAGCATAATTCCCTTCTCAATAGGTAGATAACAGCGACCCCTCGTTTGGCATGCCCCTTGCATAGTAGGCAACGGAGGCAGAAATGAAAACGAAACGATTGATAGTCCTGTTTGTTGTGCTCCTGGGGGGATTGCTGATTCTATCGGGTTGCTCCTCTGCCGGAGCGGGAGATGATGACGACGGAGGGGGTTCCAGCGCGCCGACCTCGGTCGACCCAAGTGATGCCGAAGGGGTTACTGATGCCCTTTTTCTACCCGATGGCGCCCAGGTTGTAGAAGGGACACTTGGTTCCAGCGCTCTATCGGGCGAGACAAACGACACCTCTCTGACCGTCTCGAATGAGACGATCCGGATCTCGAACGGTGGCTCCGTGACTATTAGCCTCGAGTACACCGGCTCGAACGCCGTTGAGGGAGTGGCGCTCCAGGTCGTAGGGTCCAGCCGGTACTTCATGATCTCTCAGAGCTCCGCAGCCAGCGGGACGATCGACCTCCCAGTGGGGCTCGCCTCATACGTGACCGGAGGTACATTCTCCGTCGATCTGGTGGTCTATGACGCCGACGCGCGGCGCAGCAACCGTGCAAGGCTCGGCGTTGGGGTCGACCAGGTCGGCGCCGGAGAGCTTCAGATACAGCTTATTTGGGAGGAGAATTCCACCGACCTGG
>CAYZHV010000372.1:0-2638 GCA_964478055.1 uncultured Spirochaetaceae bacterium
CGCCCGAATCGCGGCACCCGCAGCGTCCACGGAGAAACCGGCGGGCGCCTCAAGGGAGCGGTCGGATTCGACGCGTACTTCGGGGAGCTCTTTGAAGAGCGGTGGGAGACTTTGCGCGAGGCTCTCCGGGAGTCGAGCGGCTATCTGACCCTGCAGGAGGGTCTGCGCAAGGCGTACTACCTCGATCGCGCCTCGGCGATTCCCGCCCGGGCCTTGAGGGTCGAAGGAGCGAGAAGGATCCTCGACCTCTGCGCGGCCCCCGGGGGAAAGAGTCTCATCCTGGCGCTAGGAATGCCGGAGAACGCGCGGCTCACGGCGAACGATCGCTCCAGGCAGCGTCTCGGGCGGCTGCGAAGGGTGCTGGAGGAGCATCTTCCCGCGGCGCTTCTGCTTCGGGTTGAAACGACCGGGCACGACGCGGCGCTCTGGGGGAAGATACAACCCGAAAGCGCCGACGCCGTACTCGCAGACGTCCCCTGCTCCTCGGAACGTCACGTGCTCTCCTCGCCGACGCACCTCGCCCAATGGAGCGAGTCCCGGATCACCCGCCTCGGCAAGCAAGCCGTGGGCATCCTCGCCTCCGGCTTCGATGCCCTCGAGGGTGGTGGCTCCCTGGTCTACTCCACCTGCGCCCTCTCCCCGGAGGAGAACGACGCCGTGGTGGAACGACTCCTCCAACGACGCGCAGAGAGTTGCGAGCTCGACCCCCCGGGGGAGGCGGAGCTCGAGACGATCTGCGATGGCATCCTCCCGACGAAGGCCCTGGAGCCCACGGAGCTCGGCTACCAGATTCTTCCCGATTCGGCGGAGGGAAGCGGGCCAATCTACTTCTCTCGCCTTCGCAAAGCGAAGCAACTCTATTAGACTCCACCGCCGTGGATGAACTACTGACGCAGCTGAACCCCGAACAACGCACCGCCGTTACAACCACCGACGGGCCCCTCCTGATTATCGCCGGCGCGGGCTCCGGCAAGACCAGGGTTATAACCGTTCGGATCGCCTACATGCTCTCTCACGGGATAGACCCCAAGCAGATACTCGCCCTCACCTTCACCAACAAAGCGGCGAACGAGATGAAACACAGGGTGAAGGAGCTCGCCGGTCCTGCGGCCAAGGAGCTCACGGTCTCCACCTTTCACGCCTTTGGGCTCTCGGTCCTTCGTCGTTACTTTCGTGCTGTTGGGCTTCGGGACAATTTTACCATTTACGACACCGCGGACCAGGTTGCCCTGCTCAAAGAGACCGCCCGGGAGGAGGGCGTTCCTCCGGAGGAACTTCAACTCTCGGACCTGATCACCGTCTTTTCCAAGATAAAGACCGGCCGCACGAGCCTTTCAACCTTTTCCGAGGAGTATCAGAGACTCTACCGGAGCTATCAGTCCCACCTCCGGCTTTATAACGCCGTGGACTTCGACGATCTCATCGTGGAGCCCGCCCGACTCTTAGCGGAGAACGAGAAGGCCCGGGAGCACTACCAGGCGCGATTCTCCCACGTAATGGTAGACGAGTTTCAGGATACCTCATCGAACCAGTACGCCTTTCTTCACAGCCTCACCGAGAAAAATCGCAACGTCTGCGTCGTTGGCGACGACGATCAGTCGATCTACTCCTGGCGCGGAGCGAACTACACCAATCTGGTGAACTTCGAGCGGGACTACCCGGAACGACTGGAGGTGAAACTCGAGCGAAACTACCGCTCCACAGGAACCATACTGCAGGCGGCCAATCGGCTTATAGCCAACAACACCAACAGGAAAGGCAAGGAACTCTGGACCGGAATAGATAAAGGGCACCCTATCGAGCTCTACTACGCCGAGGACGACAATGACGAGGCAAAGTTCATCGCCGAGCAGATCAAGACCCTCGCCATCCGAGAAGGGATCCCGTACGCCGACGTCGGTGTCCTGGTACGAACCAACAGCCTTTCACGGCTACTGGAGGAGCACTTCCTCGGGGAGAATATCCCCTACCACATCTCCGGGGGGCAGAGCTTCTTTCAGCGCCGGGAGATAAAGGACCTGATCGCTTACCTGCGGGTCTTTCAGAACCCCGACGACGACATAAGCCTCCTTCGAATCCTGAATACTCCTCGAAGGGGAATAGGTCGTCGCACCCTGGAGCAACTCACCGCGATCAGTGAGGAGCGCCACTGCTCCCTCTACTCTGCTCTCTCCCTGGTTGCTCACGGCGAGGCCGGCGGGGTTTCCCCCGCGGTGCAACAGGATCTCAACGGCTTTATCGAGCTCGTGGAGCAGTACCAGGAGCTCCTCAAGAAGAAGTATCAAATCCACAAAGCCCTGGAAAAGCTCATTCACCAGATCGATTACTGGGCGTACTTGGTGGTGGAGCATCAGAAGAACGACAAGATCGCCAAGTGGAAGTGGCGAAACATGAACCTCTTTGTCGATATCGCCAAGAGCTACGAGATCGATCCGGACAACGTAAGCCCCAGCCTCCCGGGCTTTCTCAATCGAATTACCCTGCAGGGAAGGGACGAGATGTCAGAGGAGGAGGATGAAGAAAACAAAGTCCACCTCATGACCATTCACGCAGCCAAAGGTTTGGAGCACAAGGTGGTGTTTCTCGCAGGCGTCGAAGACGGCATTATCCCCCACGCCCGGTCCGTGGAGGAGGATCC
>CAYZHV010000373.1:0-2582 GCA_964478055.1 uncultured Spirochaetaceae bacterium
GGGTTGATGTGGAGGAGAACTCTCTCACGATCCGTCGGGCTCCAACTCACCTGGCCAGGCTCTATGTCGAGCTGACCAACGGGTGCAACATCGACTGTACCACCTGCATGCGAAACGTCTGGGACCTAGAGCTCGGACATATGTCGGAAGAGCACTTTCATCGCATCGAGGCGGAGCTCTCGGAAATGGAGCAGAAGCCTCTCGTCTTCTTCGGCGGTTTCGGGGAGCCCCTCTTTCACCCGCGCGCTCTGGAGTACATGCGCCGGATACGGGAGGCCGGGGCGGAGATAGATCTCATCACAAACGGCACCATGCTGAGTGAGTCACGCATAGAGGATCTCATCAGCATGGGACTCCGGCGGATCTGGGTCTCCATCGATGGAGCCAAGCCTGAAAGCTACGCCGACGTCCGGCTCGGAGCCTCCCTGCCGCAGGTTATTTCGAACCTAGAGACCCTCAAGCAGCGCAAGCTCCGTCTGGCCAAGACAGCACCGGAGCTCGGCATCGCCTTCGTCGCCATGGAACGGAACATAGCGGATCTTCCAAAGGTGGTGGAGCTCGGCCTACGGCTCGGGGCGGAGCACTTCTCCATAAGCAACGTCATCGCCCACAACGAGAGGATGAAGGGCGAGACCCTCTACGAGGAAGAGCTGCGGAAGTGGAATCCCAAGCGGGCGCAGGTTGAGCTATCCCGAATGGACCTGGACGACGAACGGGTGACCTCAGCCCTCAAGGGACTCATGGAAACCGGCTCCCGGGCTCTCGGGATCCCTGAACTCGAGCTGTTTCCGGTCAAGAATCGGTGCCCCTTCATAGAGAAAGGCAGCATGAGCGTTCGCTGGGATGGTGCCGTTTCGCCCTGCCTCTCCCTTCTGCATACTCATGACTTTTATTTGGGAGACGCAAAACGGAAAAGTCACGCCTATCAGGTGGGAAGCGTTGGCGACCGACCGCTGCTGGAAATCTGGAATGATCCGGAGTATCTCGACCTTCGGGAACGGATCGACGATTTCCGGTTCTCCCCCTGCACAACCTGCCGGAGCTGCGAGCGGATCGAACAAAACCTCCAGGACTGCCAGGGCAACGACGAACCCGCCTGTGGTGGCTGTCTCTGGGCCCAGGGACTCATCCGCTGCCCCTGACTCACCCTTCTGGGGCGCCTCAATTTGTCTTTGTGGCCCTGGGGCCGTACACTAGAAGCCGTAGGAGGCAAGTAATGACAACAATCTATGCAGTACTCGAAGATGACGCACAGGTAGAAAAGGCACTCACTGCCTTTGGAAAAAGCGCCATAGAATCTCGACATTTGCGAATCCTTGCACTCCACGACTCCAATTCAGCCTTTCACGCCCGGCGAGCCGGGGTTTCCGCCAACGTCGCCCTGGGCCTTGCCGCCGCCCCCCATGAGGAACGGGGCCGCAAAGAGCGCATTAAGACGCTCCTCGAGGACAGTGGCCTCAAAGGCAAGGCGTACGAGGGCCTTGTCCACGCCATCGATCGTGGGCAAATCGTTGTCGCCGTCAACGTTCCCGACGAAGAGGCGGAGCGCGCCCGCAAGATACTCTCTCTGCAGGAGCGTCCCTAGGGACCTCCGCGCATCTGCCGAGGTGAGATAGAGACCTCGCACACCGCACACTTCCCAATTTGACCCATTTTCGACGTCCCGTTTTACATAATGGGACGACACCGCTCACCTGACGGGTTATTGGTAGTAGTACATACCAGAACTCGGAGGTGCTGAGTCATGAGAAGAGGAAGAATTCCACGGTCTCTGAGCCTGCTTCTTCTCGCAGCGACGGTAACCCTGGCGCTGCTCTTCGTTGGCTGTGAGAGCAACAGCGGCGATGGCGGCGGTGGCGGCACGACCACCCCTGCGGCGGGAGATGTGACCTTGGAGGATGGTGACTCCTTTAGATCCGTGCAGGTGAGTATCGACACAAGCAGTACCTGGTTTCAGGTGATCGACAGTGTCGTCCAGGACGCGAAGCTCAATGCTACCCTGACGAGGATCTCTGACCAGGACCCGCCGGAGGGAACGAGCTTCGACATCGACTGGACGGAAGACGAGAACAATGTACTGACGTTTCAGAACGAAACCGCCGGCTTCAGTTCTGTCGGGCGCCTCAATAGCCTCGGTAACAGCTATATGGTCCGGGACGAGGTCCTTACTGATGAAGAAGGGTCGCTCCAGGTTGGTGTCAAGGCCGCAACCGACGCAAGCAACGCAACCCTCGATGGTATCTATTTCGTAGCAATGCTCCACAGCGACACCAGTGCTAGCCCCGGATTCTTCTCAGGCTATGTCTACATGGCCTTTAACGGAAGCGGGACCTTGAGCTTTCCCTACGGATCTTCGGGAAACGACCAAGGGTTTGCGGACTACACGGACGGGCCCTACACATACTCGGTCGCCTCGGACGGAAAGCTCACCATTCCTTCCTCCATGGGGTTTCCGCGGGATCTTATTGGCGCGGTCAGGGCCGACGGCGAGCTCTTCATCTTGGCGGAGACTCGTAGTGACAACAGTTACAAGACGATCTTCGTGGGCATACAACAGTCGGAGGCTGCAACGGACGCACTCT
>CAYZHV010000374.1:0-2580 GCA_964478055.1 uncultured Spirochaetaceae bacterium
CGCGGGCCCCGAAGACAGCTACAACTTCTGGTATCCCCTCACCTATCAGGGAGAGCGGCTTCTTTTCGGGCGCTTTCGCCAGGCCGGGGAGATCCGGCAGGTCAGTCCTGACTTCGAGGAGCTGCGCAGTTGGGACATCCGGGAGCTCCGGGGAGGCCCGGTTGCCCAGCTCCGGAACGGTGGCGCGCCCCACCTCTTCCACCTGAGGGACCGAGGCGTGGTCGCCTGGAATCTCATTTCCGGAGAGGAACGGCTGTTCCGGATCCGGGGCGAGCAGGTGAAGGGGTACCGGATTCTCGAAAATCGGGATGGTTCCAGAGAGCTTGTTCTTCTCGGAGAGAGCAGTGTTGAAGCGTTCATCCCGTGAGACTTCGGGACGCCGGGGCGATCCGCTTCCGGTTATCCTGGCTCTTCTAATCGCTGGGGTCCTCATCGGCGGCGTCCTTCTTCTGGGAGGAGCGCTTCTCCCTTGGGGACTTGAAGCCCGCGGCGAGGTCGCTGGCGCCGGCTCCGGCGGGGTGCTCGGACTCCAAGCCGAGGGGGCGGTGGCGAGGGACGTTCCCGAAGTGGCCGTGGCAACCATCTATGCAGACATTTTCGGCGGCCCCGCTGAGGAGACGATAACCCAGCTGCCGGGAGAGTTGCTGCTTTCAGACAAGGAAGGAGACCTTTACGCCAGGATCGAGACCGGGTCCCTGCCGCTGCCTCGGTATACCGAAGCCGCGGAGTTCACTCCCGTCGAGGCCTTTCATCCCCAGGCGCGACCCGAGGGCGGATCACTCAACCTTCTCATCGCCGATGGGGACGGTGATGGAAAGGAGGACATCTTTCTTCCCTACCAAACCGCCGAGGGCGCGGGCTTTCGCATCTACTCAGGCAGTGGCCGCCTCAAGCTCGAGCGTTCCGTCGCGCCGCCGGAAGGCTCCTTTCGAACACTCTTTCCCGCGGACCTGCGGGAGGGGCTGCTCTATCTCCTCGCCTGGGCCCATGATCCCCACGGACCCAAGGGTGTGGTTGCCTTTGACCTGAATCGGGACAGGATCGACTGGTTCTTTCATACCCCATCAGACCCGTTGGCCCTGCGGTCGACCGAATCAGGGTACCTTATCTCCCACGCCACCCCGGCCCAGGGAGTTTACGAGTACATCGGCGTGGAGAAAGGCCCGGCGGAGGGCTACGACGGCGCTCTTCACCTCTACGAGGTTGCCTTTGACGGCCGATTGCTCCGGGCGTTACGCGTTCGGGAGCAGGGCGGCTCGCTGCGGGGGGTCGGGGAGTTCCGGCTCCACCCGGAGGATCCCTCAATCGTGCTACTCACCGTCAACGGGGCAAGGCAGCTCCGAGTCAATCGCAGTTCCGGTGCCGTCCTCAACTGACCACAACGTTGTCACCTAGGTGGCCACAGAGTTACCACCCAAAACGTGTAGCTGACCACAACGTTGTCACCTTTCGTGAAACACTTCGTCCCCGGCCGGACCATCGCCGCCGACGGGTTCTCCCATCGGAGCCAAACCCAGGCGTGCCAAACCGTTGTGTCACCGCAACTTAGTCTCCGTGTCTGGGCCGCAGCCGCACCGATGGGCCGGTCCGAACACTACCTGGCACAATTCGTGCATTACAATTCACAGACGTACCCGAAACAGGGTGCCTTCCTGCCCCGGCACGGGCCGCTCACACCCGTTGTCGGGGCTTTTGTTGATCCTAAAACGAGGTGCCTCAGTGTTCGACAACCACCGGCGATGCCGCACCCTGCTTCCGATGATTCTATGGCTTCTGATCGTCCCCGCCGCCCTCCCGGCCCAGGAGGTCCGCGTCCATGTCCTTCCCACGGTCAACCGCACCGGGGAGGCGCAGTTCGAGGCGGTGGCAACCACCGTAACCGACACCGTGGCCCTTACCTTGCGCCTCCTCAACCGGTACCGAATATCCGAAGGCGAGCCTGACGGATTCGCCGACCGGCTCCCACTGCCCGCCGGCGGTGCCCGGCGGGAGGCGCTCTTAGCGGAGCTCGCCGAGGCGCTCCCCGCGGAGAACATCGTCTTTGGGGAGGTTGTCTCGACGCCGGCGGGTTCCGGGGTGCCGGAGCTCATTCTCTCGGTATACGACCGGCTGGAAGAGCGGGTGGTACTTACCGAACGGCGGCGGCCGGAAAGTCTCTTTGATATTTTTTCGGCTACCGACGAGATTACCGCGGCGCTGCTGACGAGCTTTTCCGGGCGCCGGGTCGCTTTTGGTTCGATCAGGATCAATACCACGGTGGCAACGCCGGAAGACCCGGTGGCTGGTCCCGGTGCAGCCGGCGCGTCTGAGCCGGGGGGCGCCGAGGTCGCGGCCCCGAGCGCGCAACCCACGCCCCCGGACTACGAGGTGACCCTCGACGGCCAGCCCCTGGGTACCAACGTACGGAGTGTGGAGTCCATTCTTACCGGAGAGCATCGACTGCGCGTGACCGCTCGGGTCGCCGGCGAGACGGAAGTGCTCTACGACCGGACCATCACGGTGGAAGAGGGGCGGATCGTCGGGGTCAACGTGGTTCTGCCCAACATCGACGCCGCGGAGGAGTCCGCCCGGGTAGCCCGG
>CAYZHV010000375.1:0-2536 GCA_964478055.1 uncultured Spirochaetaceae bacterium
GGACTGGCGCGCCTGCTCGAGAAGCTGGTCAACCTCGGGGTTGGAATAGTAGCCGGAGTTGAAGCCGCCGGACTCGGGGAACGCCTCGGTCCTCAAGGTGAGGAAGGGGAGGGTATCCGGGTCGTTGGTCATCCACGCCATTTCCGCCATGTCAGCCTTGCCCTCGAGGCCAGGATTAACGCGGCCGAGGAAGGTGTTCCACTCGTAGGTCTCAATAGAGACGTTGAGACCCACCGCGGCGAGGTCCGCCTGGATAGCGGTACCCATGGCCACAGGGTCGAGCATCCCTGAGCCACCTTCAGTGACGTAGAAGACGATCTCTTCGCCGTCATAACCCGCTTCCTGTATGAGCTCTTCCGCCTGGTCAGGATCGTAGGCATAGGGATCGAGATCCTCGTTATACGCCCAGTCAAAGGCGGGAGGAATCGGGGAGTCCGCCACGGTGGCGGTACCGGAGAGCACGTTCTCCACCAGCGCCTCTTTGTTGATGGCGTAGTTCGCCGCCCGGCGCATGCGCACGTCCGTGAACGGTCCTTCTCTCAGGTTGAGAATGAGGAACCATACATGGGGTCCCGCCTGCTCGTAGATAGTGAACTCATCACTTCCTTCGAACTGCGAGAGGGAGTCCGGGGGAACTTCCACCATAATGTCGAGCCCGCCGGAGAGCATTTCATTCACCCGGGTGTTAGGATCGGTGATCGGGCGGAAGATAATCTGGTCTACCCCCGCGGGGTCGCCCCAGTAATCCTCGTACCGCGCAACGGTGACGTTGGTGTTGCTAACCCACTCCACGAACTCATAGGGGCCCGTTCCTGCGGGGTTCCGGCCGTAGTCCTCGCCGAACTCCTCCACCGAAGCGGGAGAAACCATGAGCCCCGTCGGGTAGGCGAGGTTGGAGAGCAGTGGCGCAAAGGGTGCGTTGAGCACCAGCTCCACGGTCTGCTCGTCTATGACGTTGGTCTCCTCAATCGAGCTGAAGAAGAACGATAGGGGAAAGGGGCCTGTGTCATGAAAGGGGTGGGTGTCGTCGAGCATGCGGTCGAAGTTGAACTTAACCGCCTCCGCGTTAAAGGGAGTCCCGTCATGAAAGGTAACCCCTTCTCGCAGGTAGAAGGTGTAGGTCAGCCCGTCATCGCTGATTTCCCAATCCTCCGCCAGGGCGGGCTCTACGGATAGGGAGCCTTCCTGGAACTGAACCAGCCCCTCGTAGATGTTTACCAGTATGCGGAAGTCGTTTACCGCCGTTACCGTATGTGGATCCAGCGCCTTTGGTTCGGCTACCTGCCCGACGACGACGGTCTCCATCTGCTCTTCCTGTCCGCCTCCGGCGAACAAGAGGCCTGAGATCGCTACCAGCATCGCCAGCAGCACTGCACTTTTTCTTCTCATAAGTCCTCCTTCTTGAGAAGTTCTTCTATGCCGACACCTCCGGAGAGCTCCTCCCGCTGGTTTTCCAGGAAGACCCCAAAGATGCGTGACAACTCTTCAACCGGTTCCGAATGATCATCGACCCGGAGATCCACGGCGGTGTCACCGTTTCCTCCATAGCCGGCATTCGGGCCCTTTACTATGAGGGCTGCCGCCTGCTTGCCCCTCCGATCGCCGCCGGCGGCCTCCCCGGCTCGCAGGCCGGCGATAAGGGCCGAGGCCATGCGGTTCGCCACGGTCATCTCATGCTCTGCGGTATCCTCCACGACCGGCAGGTCGTAAAAGGCGTGAAACGCTTCCGCCATCGCAGGGGGTACCGCTTTGGAGCCGAGCATGTTTCCCAACGCCAGCAGTCGCGGCTCCTGATGCTCCGCTACAAGCGCAGTGCACTGCGGCCCCGAGTAGGTCACACCGGACCCTTCGGCGTTGAGCACCCCGAGTTGCCGGATTCGTCGCTGATCGTCGCCATCGAGAAGCTGCTCGATTACCTCAGCCGGGGAAACCCCCGCCTCTAAAAGGGCCAGGCCCCGGAGCCCAAAGAGCGGATTCGCCACGGACTGGGTGAGAATCACCCCCGCCCGGGGTTGCAAGAAGGGGACCAGGGCCCCAACGGCGACATACCGCGAAGCCACAGCCGCCCCCACCAACTCATTCTCCGGATCAACTACACAAATTGAGTATGTACTGACCAGTCGTTCCGCAAGAGCATGCATCAATAGGCAATAAATATGCATAATCGAGAACGAAGGTTCAAGGCGGAGGGGGCGGAACGGAGCCTTGGATCACGTCGCCTGACACCGTCCTACACGGCCGCTGGTCGGCGCCGCTGGGCCCCGCCGCCGCTGAGCGCCGACCCCGGCCCTTGGCCGACTCCCAGAAGTCGGCGAGATCACGGCGGACAAAACCAGAAAGCCATGCATTAGGAGCTGTGTAGTCGGGAGTGTGCGACGGTTCTGTCTGACTAACCTAGAGAACCCTTCGCCCAGGTTGCACAGTAGGAACTGCACACTTCCTAATGGGTGGGACCTTTTTCTTTGCCCTCGAGAAGCACCGACGAGCAGCTGGTGAACGCCAAGCTCTCACACAACCGCCGGAGCCTTCCGGCGGT
>CAYZHV010000376.1:0-2511 GCA_964478055.1 uncultured Spirochaetaceae bacterium
ATTCGTTCACTCATTTCGCCTTTTCCGGCCCGGGAGTCGTTCTCGGGCCGGTTTTTGCCAGATTGCCGTGATCGGTTGCTAGAAAGATGTAGGTACAGTAGCATATATGTATGCGTATGGTGACGATTAACGTAGATGACGAGGTATATGACGCTTTCAAAGACGAGGCGGAGAAGCGCGCGATGAGTGCCGCGGCCCTCATTCGGGAGGCCATGGAGGAGTACCGGGAAAGGAAGATCGGTAGCTCTCGTAGCATTTTCGACCACGAACCCGCGTCGGTGGGCAAGGTGCTTCGCGAGCCGGGTGCAGGCGATGATCTCCTGGAGGAGATGCTCCGTTGATCGGCGTGGACACCTCCTTTCTTGTGGCCTTCGAGATCAAAGAGCACCGGCTCCACAAGTCGGCGGTCGCCTTTGCCGGAAACCGGAAGGAGGAGGGCTTTGCTCTCGCGCGGCAGGTTCTTGGAGAGTTTGTCCATATTGTCACCGACTCGCGACGACTGGAACGTCCCCTAAAAATGGATGAGGCACTGGACCGGGCGAAGGCGTGGTGGGAGGCGAAAGAGGTGACCCAACTCTTTCCCACCTCCCAGGGCACACGGAGGTTCCTCGACTGGATGAGTGAGTTCAATCTTGGCCGTAAACGAATTTTGGATACCCAGCTCGCGGCGGTTTACCAGAGCAACGGAGTAACGGCCATTGTTACTACGGACGCCAGAGACTTTGTCGTCTTTCCGGAAATTGCCCCCATTCTGCTCCAGGAGAGTGAATAATGTGCGTGGCCGGAGCCATTCCTTGCATCTTTATTCAAAAGGGACTTGACCGATCGGCCTCGAATACCTATGCTTCCTCCTAATGAAGTGTGAACGCGCCCTGACAATGCGATCTCTCTGGTGGGCTTGGTGGATGAAGCCGGGCTCAGGTGAGTAGCGCGTAGCGCGTTCAAACCGCAGGCCCGGAGGTGACTCGGGGCGTGCGGCAGTGGAAGGCCGCCGTGGGGCGGCTTTTTTTGTGCCCTACCAACGAGTCTCCTCCGGCATGGAGGAGCGATGAGCAAGAAGAATCAAATCATCAAGATACTCTCCGGCGAGAGGTTTACTCCCTACACCCTGGCCCGAAAGCTCGGCGCCGCGGCGCTCCTGGAGTCGGCGACCTTCGAGGAGGGGCGTTCCCGCTACTCCCTGCTGATGTTGAACGAAGCGTTCCGGGTCTTTCAGGTAGGGGAGGAGGTGCGCTTCCAAAGCGACGGAAAGCAGTACCGCGTCAACACTCGGTCCAAAGACATTCTCGGGGTGCTGCAGTACTTCGCGGATCAGCACACGGCGCCGTACCAGGACTTTCCCTTTCCCGCCGGTGGCATCGGCTACCTCGCCTACGAGTTCTCCGCCAAGTGCGACACGATCCGGTTTCGGGATCGGGAGGATCCGATTGGCATGCCCGAGGGGCTCTTCATTTTCGGGCACGTCTTCATCGTCTTCGATCATTACGCGGACCAGCTCTACCTGATCGGGCTCAACTATGAGGAGCACGAGATCGACCTGGTGGCGGCGCTGGACGAGGCGGAACGGCGGATCAACGACCTGGACTTCAACTACCTGCAGAACGACGAGACCGCCTACAAGGGCGAGGTGCTCGACGGTGGAGACCCGGAGGCGTACAAGGCGGGAGTTGAGAAGATCCGAGAGGAGATTATCGCCGGAAACCTGCTCCAGGGGGTCCTCTCGCGGCGCCTGGCGGTGAAGACTGAAATCCCCGCCCTGGAGGCGTACCGCCGCCTGCGTACCGCCAATCCTGCGCCCTATCTCTTTTACATCAACTTCGGAGAGAGCGAGCTCTTTGGCGCATCCCCGGAGGTCCACGTAAAGGTGAAAAGTGAGCGGGCCACCATGCGGCCGATTGCCGGCACTCGGCGGCGCGGGGCGGACCGAATGGAGGACCTCAATCTCGAGCGGGAGCTCCTATCGGATGAGAAGGAGCGGGCGGAACACCTAATGCTGGTGGACCTCGCCCGAAACGACCTGGGTCGGGTCAGCGACGCGGGCTCCGTGGAGGTGACGGAGTTCATGCAGGTGGAGCGGTACTCGAAGGTAATGCACATCGTAAGCCAGGTGGAAGGAAAGCTCACCGACGGGAAGGGCGGCGCGGAGGCGCTGCGGGCGACCTTTCCCGCGGGGACGGTCTCCGGGGCGCCGAAGATACGGGCGATCGAGACCATAGACAGCCTGGAGCCGCAGCGTCGCGGCTTCTACGCGGGGCTGGTGGGGTACATGGAGCCCCGGGGCGACCTGGACACCTGCATCGCCATACGCACCGCCCTCAAGAAGGACGGGGTGCTCTACATGCAAGCCGGGGCGGGGATCGTCTACGACTCCAACCCGGAGCGGGAGTACCAGGAGACGAGAGAGAAACTCGGCGCCCTGGGCGCGGCGATCGGTGTGGAGGTGTAGCAGATGATTCTCATAATCGATAACTACGATTCGTTCACCCACAATCTCTACCAGTATATGAGCGA